>NZ_JABXKM010000219.1 GCF_017115025.1 Nostoc sp. NOS(2021)
ACCTCTGTGAGGGGTGGCAGCTTGCAAAAGAGACTTAACGGGAAAAGTCAGATATTTACATCAGTCAAGAAACTCAAGAATCTCTAATTAAAGCTGCTGCTTTAAAAGAAATATCTGTTGAAGAACTAGCTTCTTCTATTTTGAGGAAAAGTATTCAAGAAAAGTTTGGGCAAATTAGCTATTATTCTGAGAATCAACGTAAATTTGCCATTAATCCTCTTGTAAAAATGTAACCCTACGCTTATTTGGCAGATCCAAATGAGCCTGTTATTTATCCTGATGATTGGGAAATGAATCAGAATTTTGAAGTGAATGATTTGTGATCGTTCTTGATACTCATATTTGGGTTTGGTGGAATCACAATGATTCAAAGTTGACTCCTCCCCACCGTGAAGCAATAAATAGGGAAAGACCTCATGGTTTAGGTGTTTGCTCCATCAGCGATCGCACCTAAGCTATAGTTTTTAGTTCACAATAGCAGAATGTGGGAACTATCGCCTCTCACTTCAAGCCTTAGGCTTCAATTCTTAAGGTTTGCTAAAATAACGCATACAGGCTTGATAGCAGGAAAACTGAGTCTATGTCTATCGTTATTTCTCTTAGTCCAGAACTAGAAGCACAACTTTGCGAAAAAGCTGCACAACAAGGGCAAGATGTGAGTATTGTTGTAGCTGAATTGCTAACCCGCATTCTAGAGTGGGAGTTGCAAGACTTGGAAAAAGCTGTCGCAGGTATCCAGCGTGGTTTGGATGATTTTGAGGTAGGACGTTCCCGTTCATTTGAGGAGTTTGCTAAAGATCAACGCCGCAAGTACAATCTGTCAGTCGATTCATGACTTATCGCGTTGAAATTTCCAGTGTCGCGGAAGCAGAAGCAGATAGTGCATTCCTTCAACTGTCGCAATTGATGTCTCCTGACAGAGCAAAACAATGGTACCAAGGATTGCTCTCAGCTATCGAGTCTTTGTCGGAAATGCCTAAACGTTGTCCTCTAGCAAGGGAAAATAAGTATTTCAGCAAAGAGATTCGCCAAATTATGTATGGCAAAAGTCGTAATTCATACCGAATTATTTTCACTATTGTTGAGGATAGTGAAGTGTCCACAGTTCGCATTCTTCACATTCGACACGCCGCACAACAAACCTTAGGTGAGAATCAGGAATCTAATGAAGTCTAAAACTAGGTGGTACTAGACCTAAAATGGTCGTGAGTTAGTTTGCAGGTTGCTACAACTATACATAAGGTTAGCGATCGCTCGAAGTAATTTAGCTGGCTCCACAGGTTTGGTGATATGCTGCCCAAATCCGGCGGCAATTGCCTGTTGATAATCAACCTCACCAGCATAAGCTGTCAGAGCGATCGCGGGAATTTGCCCTCCAAGTTCTGGTAACATAGCTCTAATTTGACGCATCAGCATATAACCGTCTACTTCCGGCATTCCAATGTCGCTTAACAGCAGATTTGGCTGGAACTCAGGCATAATTCGTAGTGCTTCCAGAGCCGATGCAGCCTGGGTTACTACCGCGCCAGACTGCTCCAAAATGAAGGCAATTAACTCTCGCGTATCACGCTCATCATCCACAAGCAGAACTTTCACCCCATTTAGATCAGGTAAATCATCAGGCTGTCGATCAATTTGCTGGCTATTTAGATAAATCTTGATTAGCGGTAGCATGACTGTAAAGGTTGCTCCCTGTTCTTCGCCCAAACTTTCTGCCTGAACTGTGCCGCCATGTAGCTCTACAATGTGACGAACAATAGCTAATCCTAATCCTAGTCCGCCGAATTTCCTGGTAGTTGCACCATCAGCTTGGCGGAAGTAGTCAAATACATAGGGTAAAAAATCTGGGCTAATTCCCTTACCTGTATCACGGACTTGAAGTTGAGCCTGAGAACCAACAGATTGTAAACTGATTTCTACCTGTCCACCTTGGGGGGTAAACTTAATCGCATTGGAAAGTAGATTCCAGATAACTTGCTGCAAGCGAACTGAATCACCCGTTACTTGGGCGATGTTTGGTTCAAGGACAGTCTGAATCTGAATCGATTTGACTTCAGCAGCTAAACGTACAGTTTCTATTGCTGCGGCGATCGCAGTTTCCAGATTTACAGCAGCAATATTCAGGCTGAGTTTACCTTGCAAAATCCGAGAGACATCCAGCAAATCTTCAATTAATTGCGTCTGAAGCTTGGCATTGCGTTCAATGGTTTCAAGAGCGCGAGTGGTGGTTGCTTCATCATACTTTTTAGTTTGCAATAACTTCGACCATCCCAGGATCGGATTTAGCGGCGTGCGAAGTTCGTGGGAAAGAACTGCCAAAAATTCATCTTTGATCCGGTTAGCTTGGACTAATTGCTCTTTTTGCTGCTGTAATGAAGCCATCAACTGAGCGCGTTCCAGAGCAACCGCCACCTGATCGGAGGTTGCTTGTAATAGAGCAATTTCCCCGGAAGTGAAGTGTGTACGGGTGCGACTGGCAAAGGAGAGGACACCAAGCAGCTTTCCCTGAGCAATTAACGGTTGACCTGCATAGGCTGTGATTCCCAAAGGATGGAGGATGTCAACATTTGGATGGGTAGAGTGCAGCACATCATTGACGACAATTTGATGGCGTTCTTCGACCACTAATCCGCACATTCCTTGATTAAATTCCAGATATTCAATTGCTTGAAATACTTCATCAGTAATACCGTCCCAAGCTACTAACCGAAGTTTCTGCTTATTTTCGTGGGTATCGATTAGATAGTGGAAGTAAAAGTGCAAATCCATCTGCGCCGAGAGTTTGCTAAACAAGCTGTTCATTAAGTCCAAGGGGCGCTCGGTTGAAAGCAAATCGCTGGTTGTTTCCGAGAGCAGTTTGAGTCTTTCACTGCGCTGTTGCAAGGCTTGTTCTGCAAGCTGGCGTTCACGAAGGGCGCGTTCGCGTTCGGTGATGTCAACTGCAACCCCTCCTACCAAGCGTTGCCCAGATGCATCGGCAATGGGAAACTTATATACCAAAAATTCCCCCAGCGTGCCATCTGTGCGTGGGGCAGATTCGATCGTTTCAACGACTTGATTCGTCTCGGCAACCATTCTAATGTTATCGAGCAAAGGTTGAGCAATTTGGGCTGGGTATAGGTCAAAAATGTTTTTATTAATCGCCTTATTTGTTGCTAAATCGAATGTGCTTAGATAAGTTGGACTGAGGTAAAGTACACGTCCGTCTGTATTCGTAATCCATGCGGCGGCGGGAATATTGTCCATAAAAGCTTGAAATTGCTGTTGACTCTGACTCAGCGCTTTTTTAGCTTGTTTGAGATCACTAATATCCAGAATGAATGCGACTGAGTTCTGCCGAGATTCTCCTAACAGAGAGTAGCCAACTACAACTGGGACAATGGAACCATCTTTGCGAATGCATTCCTTCTCATAGGGAGTACAGGTTCCTTTTGCTGTGGCCTCAGCAATAGCCAGTTCATCTAAATATTCGTACTCAGGAGGCGTGATATCAGTCCAGTGTAATCTACCTGCCTGGATATCCTCCTGGGTATAGCCGACAATTCGCAAGAACTCGTCATTGGCTTCAGTGATGCTACCATTCACATCACCAAAGAGAATGCCAACTACATTCGCTTTCACAAAACTCCTGAGCCGTTCTTCACTTGCTTGGACTGCCTTCTCTGCTTGCTTGCGTTGGCTGATGTCACGGAAGAAAATGTCCAGACCATCTTCACAAGGGTAAGCGTGAATCTCCAGCCACAGGTCATACTTGGATGGGAAGTAGTAGTGATGCTCGAAGTGGACGGGAATCTGTTCGGCGATCGCCCGCCGATACTGGCGCTCTACATTCGTACCTACTGATGCAGTCCACTCTTCCCAGTGCGACTTACCAATAACCTCTGTCCGGGGTTTGCCGTTAATTCGCTCTGCTTCGGCATTTTGGTAGATGATTCGCCAGTCCCGGTCTAGAGTAATAAATGCATTACTCATGTTTTCCAGGGTGCGTGTGTTCCGCTCATTGGCTTGCTGTAATGCGGCTTTTGCTTGTTTGCGTTCGCTCAAATCAACAACGAAGCCAATGACTGTTTCTTGAATATCTCCCACAAGCACAGAACCGAGCAAAACGGGAATGCGATCGCCATCTTTACGAATGTATTCTTTCTCAAAGGGCTTACATACTCCGGTAGTTTTCAGTTCTTCCACTGAACGCTCACTCAAAAGAAGATACTCTGGTGGGGTAATATCGCGCCAGTTGATTTGGTTAGCGGCCAAATCTTCTTGCGTATAGCCGACCATCTTCAAAAAAGCATCATTGGCTTCTATGATCGAGCCGTTGTTCATATCAGTTAGGATCACCCCAATGATGTTGGATTCTGTCAGTCGGCTAAATCGCATTTCGCTATTTTGCAACAACTTCAGGCTTGTCTCTGCCTTGCGTCTAGCAGTTCGCAACTCTGAAGAGAGTGCAGTAATTAAGAAGGATACTAGTGAGAACGTGGTTAATTGTACTAAGATGCTCAGGCTGAGGAAATCGAACGAGTAGACTGGCTCGATCAAAAAATAGAGAGCAGTTGTAACAGACAAAGCGATCGCTAGCACTCCAAGTCCCATACCGCCATACCAGGCGCTGACTGCCACGGCAGCATAAAATAATGTAAATACGCTCGGATCGAAGACTGGCGACAACAGTTGCGTCAGCAGCAGCGCCGCTATAACTGCCAGAATCATCACACCATAAGCTATTAACCGAGAACGCATCATCAAAATTTTTTCGGGTACTTTCACGATCATTTTAGAAGTCCTCCCGTTGCTCCGGTTTTGGGAGATACTCATTCACTAGTCTTTTGCCTGGTTTGCCCATCTTCTGTAACATTTCTTCAATTAGCTTTAGTGCCATCTGTGAAGGCACTGTAGATCCGTTCTCCCAGCGATTGACTGTCCGCAGGGAAACTCCCAACTTGGCTGCAAACTTTTCCTGAGAGAGATCGAGTTGCTGCCGAAGTTCACGGATTAAATCTGAAATTTTTAGTGGCTTTCCTACTTCCATAATAGGAAGATTAGGACAGGTGTCTCGCCATTTGTCTCCAGCTTCAGGAAGAATTTGAACAGTCATCAGTTATTATCAATTTCATCTTTTGGCGCAATACCGATATTAGTTATCAGTCTTGATTGGTTACTGTTCACTGATTTAAGTCCACCATACTTCAGATAACTGTTCACTGTTTTAAGGTGATGCCACAAAAACTTGTTGAGACAAAAGAACTGTAGAACATAACTATAAAATAAACATTAAATTTTGTCAGGTGTGTGATGCCAAAATAGTATTATTTTAAGCGCTTTGATGATTTTCAAGCATCACGCACCGCCGAAAACTTGCCAATACTTTATACCCTACTTAATATTTTATATATAGGACTTACGCATGAGTTACGGAATAACGAACCGCAGAGGCGCAGAGAAGCCAGTGCGTTGCGGGGGTTCCCACGGCAGTCACTCATGGGGGAAA
>NZ_JABXKM010000169.1 GCF_017115025.1 Nostoc sp. NOS(2021)
TTTGGCGGGGTGGGGTTCTTCGGGTTTAATAAGTGATCAAGCGGACATAATATCATATAAGGAAAACCCCCTAACCGAGACAGAATTTCTTGTGTTAGAGGATCAGACAAAATTTCCACCATTTCTATTCTCCCCACTCCCTCTATATTCTTTCGCTGGAAATTTTCTGGATATCTTCAATGCGTTGTTTGATGATTTTGATATCGACTTCGTTTCCTGTGGGGATTTCAGATTGTGCAAGTTCTTGAACTAAAGTTGATCCAGTTTTACCCAATTTACCATTACTGCTTGCTTTCAATGCTTCTTCAAATGCTTCATACCACAGTTCATTTTCCGCATAATAATTTGCGCTTTCTGGTATGCTAGAAAATCGGTTCTTAGCTAATGATTGAGGATTGATGACGGTAAATTCTGCACTGCTCACAATTGGACGCGCTTCGCAGTCAATTGCGATTTGCCAGAAATATGTTTTACCTACAGTTAGTTCAGGATAATCGATAGGAAGTTTTAGTTTGTTGATCCCGACTGTTGTTGCTATTTCTTTAACTTTGCCGATTTGTTTAACGGTTGTCGCTGAATCAAATTCAAAGAGTCGGAATCGCACGGTTTGAGAACTTGACATATACCAAGCAAGCATTGGACGTGTGGAAGCGGTTTTACCGACAAATGTCTGAGGTGCAAGCTGCGTCACAGGGATACCGCGACTCGAACATCCACGCGAACCACCCGCACGAGAATATCCACTGGCAGGTTTGCGATCGCGTGGTTTAAACTCAGCATAGGCGGGGACTGCGCTAATTAAAAAAACTACTCCCACAACCAAACTTGTAAGTCTGCGGCTATGTTGCCAAAATCCAAAATATTGATCACTCATGGTAAATGCTGGTAATTATATGGTTATCTACTCAGGACTTACGCAAACAATAGCCAGAACCCTGATTTTCACGTAGGGGCAATTCATGAATTGCCCCTACCGTGTGTAGTTTTGCGTAAGTCCTACTACTAATAAGAACAGTTTTAAAATCTAAAATTATTTCGTAGGTTTCCAACTTAGTTCGCATATTGTGCCGCGAGGAGAAAGCGATTCACGTCGAAACTCTCCTCCTAATTGTCTGGCGAGTAGTTTAGAATGTTTTGTGCCTTTATTTTCGAGCTTTGATTGAATCCCAGAACCGTTATCTTTGACGCACAAATTGTATTGATTTGCAGCATAAACACCCGTTGCTTGAACATGTTTTACTCCTTGGGCATGTTTGCCAACATTACACAAAGCCTCTTCCAAAAAGAGACATATTTCACGTTTTTGTTCCATACTTAAATACTTATCATCAATCGGTTCAAAATTGCGAATTTTTACTTTTAATGTTTTAAAATATTCAAAATCGTGACGATCTAATGTACTTGAATAAACTTCATATAACAAATCATGAAGCGGTCGGTTCAATTCGAGGATCAATCCGCTTCCTAAACGCAAACTCTCTTCTTTTGTTAATGTTTCGAGTTTGAGAAATTCGCCAATTTCCCGAATTTCTCGATCAAGCTTTTCAAATTGTCCAAGCAGTCGTTCATAGGGTACATCTTTAGCACGCATATGCTTTAATCCATAGGCGAGGGTTTGCAGGGGGCCATTATGAATTACGGTAAAAGTGTGTTGAATTGTGTTTTGACGTTCGTTAATTTGCGATCGCAAGAATTTATCGTGCTGGTAAAATGCAAAAGCACTCAAGCCAACCCCATTCACAGCTAATATCATCAAGCTGGGTGCTACAGGAATCCATATACCCCACAACCACAGCATCACATACCCGTAGCTAAACAGACAAACTCCGGCTATACCAACACTAAATAGATTTTTCCAGACAGATTGCGTCAGCCGTCCAATAATGATCGGCAGAAAACCCCAAATAACTATCCATATATATTCTCCCATATCTCCCCAACTGTGCAACATTGGGCGACCATCAATTACACTACTGAGAATTTGACTGATGACGTGAGCATGATAGTCAACACCGTAAATTTGACCCTTTAATTCTAATGTTGGCAAAGCAGATGTATAAAAAATATCACCGACGCTCAGATTTCGGTTGCCAACTAACACAATGCGATCGCGCAACAATTTTGCATAAACTTTCTCATTTTTATCATTGAGAATATCGCGCAGCGACACAACATGAAAAGGCTGATAATTGTTGCGGAAGTTCATCAAAATTGACAATCCCCCATCCCCATGATTAATGCCCACATATCCACCAAAATTATCGGTGATTCGGGGCAATTCAGTCCCCTGAATCATGATTGTATTCGGGTCATTTTTCCCCGTTTCTAACTCAATCCCTTTAGTTTTTAAGTATCTAGTAACTAACTGTAACGCTAGAGAATATTTATCTTCTTTGTCATTTTTCGGATTCGTTGTATATAACAAATAGCGTCGATTTTTACTATCTGCATCATTCAATAAATCAACAAATCCAATTTGTTCGGGTGGCAAAGTTCGGGCTGGATAAATCTCTTTTGGTGGTAATATTTTTTCAATACTAATAATATTAGTATTTTCTCGCCATACCTTGGCGAGTTGTTCGCCACCAGGTTCAACGGGAACATTTTTGAATATATCCAGCCCAATTGCTAGCGGTTTATAGGTTTCTAACTTGGTGAGTAACTCTGCAATCTTCCCATCTGGAACCGGATATTGCTTAACCCATTCAATATCTTTTTCGTCAATCCCCACAATTACTACACGTTCATCGAGTTTTTCTGGGGGACGCAGACGTAACATGGTATCGAGAAACATCCATTCTAAAGATTGCATTCCTCCAACCATACGGATCAAGATCACCAACACCAACACTAGTATTCCCGGAGGTGCAGCAAGAGACCACAATCCAATTTCTTGGTAAATGCGATTCCAGATTCTCCTTCTCATCTAGTTTTTTTCCGCATTAATTTTTCCCGTCCGTATTAATCAATTAAACCTTCTTCACGGGAACGAAATTCGGTTTGGATTCGCATATTCTTACCACCTTGCTTACAGTCTTCAGGATATACCCCCAAAACATCCTGAATCTTCGTCCAGTAAGTCCGCACTGCTCGTTCTGATTTATACATTCGGTCAGCGATCGCCTTATCTGTCAAACTCTCTTCAAAAGCCAACCGCAACACCTCCAACCATTCCGGTTTGAGTTCGATCCCCGTTTTGATGTCTTTCGTGTGGGTTGCACCATGAAGTGCCAAATTCACCCGCATTAGCATCTCTTCTTCGGGTAATCCTTTGTCTGCGATCGCAAACCCACCTTGATGATTATCAATCTCGTGTTTGATCCGGATTAACGCCTTCACATAACTAGTTTGCACCATGAAATTCTGATGGGGATATTCTTGGAGCAAAGTTTGCAACAGCTTAATTCCGGTCTCAATTTCTGCTGTCTCCCCTTGCTGATCGGGAATTGATAAATCCATCACAATCAGGTCAAACTGGTGAAATTGAAGTTGAGAAAGTGTCTCTTTTCCCGTCTTAGCCTTAATAATAGAAGCTTCAGGATACTCTCGACTTAATACATCCAGGGTTCCAGTCAAAATTAATTGATGGTCATCGACAACAAGAATACCCAGCTTTTTCTCCACTGGTAAATGTCCATAAACTTGATGTTCTTTCAAACTTCTCCTTACCATATTTTCACCTATATTCATCCAATTTAAAATTTTCCTTAAGCTTTACGAAAAATCTCGTCCTCTACGGTGTTTACTTTGAGATTCATATCTTGCATCTTTTACCCCTAACTCTACTCGTTGAAGTATGCACCTATTTTAATTGGAGATGAATTTTCAAGCTATGCAGAAAAGTGCAAATCTAGAGATGTGAGTTTCTGTGACTGAAACCATAAGTCTACCGGGGCGGCACGTTTATGGTTTCAAATTGATTTACTACAGCTTAAATTTTTGTGGTTTTGAGGGTTCAGACTTGTTATTTTAAGCATTTGAGGGTGCATAAACTCCGTATTTTCAGCAAGTTTATGCTTGATTTTTAGACTTTCGGCAACTTTACGGTTTCAAAACGAAATGCTAAAATTGGGTTAGCGGAGCTTAACGTTCGCGTAGCGTCTCGTAGACAAGTTATCGCAGTACCAGAAATCAAGCTTTTCAGCTTGTATTGAGGCAAAGTTATGGTTCCAGTGACAGTAATTTAGTCCGATTATCTTAACTGATCACGGGTGCTGATTGCCCAACGTGAATTCTTGACTTGAAATTCCTCTTTAAAACTTGAGTATTTCCCCATTATAGTTGTCGGGAAAAGGTTCTATTTCCCAGACGATGCTTTCTCCTGCTTCTAAGGCAACTTCTACGTAGAGTTGTTCTACAGCCGTTATGGCTACATCTTCGTTATTGGGAAAAGGCTGTAAATCTTCGGTAAGTAATCGGAGTTTAAAACCACCGGGAATAGCTGCACCGATGGCGGCGTTACGTAATTCAAAACGCCAAATAGTTGCATCTGGCTCACCTTGTGGTATAATTAATAGTTCGTAAATTTGACCTGCAATCGCCAAGCGACGAGAGAGAATAGTACTTGGTTGTGTGTCTTCGGCACCCCGCGCTCCAGCAGCACTCAGTTGTAAATCAAAACTTCCCCAACCGACAGCCTCAGCAACTTGAGAAACACCGCTTTGCAACCATTGGATAACTGACCACTGTTCTGGTAATCCTAAGCGTTGTTGATATAAGTTTTGTCGCCAACCGCCATGTTGAATTAATCCACCCCACAGTTGAAAAGGGATTTCTTGCCGGGGTGTAAGTATTTCCGGGTTTCCCAGACGGGCAATTAAATTTTGTGCTTGTTGTGGTGATAAGCTGGGAATCTCTTCAATAGCGCTACGGGTGGGTTCTTCTGGACACAATTGACGCGCCACAGCTAAAACGCTGATGTCGTTGATTATATCAGTAGCATCCAGAGAATAAGTGCGATCGCTGGCATCATAACTGCCTTGAGTTTTCAGTTTTTCATGGCTACAATAACCCCAAACCATAACATAGCCTTCGTCTGGTTCAACTTGCACAGCTAAATAATAATCACCAACCCAACTAGGAATATCCACCCATTCTTGGGGTACTCGCAATTCACTTAAATCAATTGCCTCACTAGGAATCAAGACTAATCTTGTTGCATCAAGCGTGAGTGCAATTCCATTAACCAGTTCCCAGAAACTTGGTAAAGCAGTGGTAGTTGGCCAAACCTTTGTCTGTGGCGTCCAGTCTTCTTGCAACCATAACAAGATTGCACCCAAGCAAAGTTCATTAATATAAGCTTGATAGCGAGAACTAGCATTAGAATAAGCTTGACTGTTTAAATCCGCTTGGTTTTGGGTAATTGTAGGGATTTCCAAAACCAGATATGTTGGGTTAGCGAAAGTAAATACAGTAGTCATAGGGA
>NZ_JABXKM010000228.1 GCF_017115025.1 Nostoc sp. NOS(2021)
CTTATTTTAAGTAAGTTGTAGTTTTGTTGAGAAAGATCCGGGTAATGGATAGCCGAAGCGGAGAGAGGCTTTGATTTTTGCTCCCCAACGCTAGTAGGGAAGGGGTTGGGGGTTAGGTTTGAGAGAAAGTAGCACATAGCGTTATTTATTAATTTTTCAAAAAAATTACGCCAAGTTTAAGAAATCGAGGCAAGCCTTGGTGAAGTGTTAACTTAACTAATTAGTTGCCCATTTGGGCACAAATTATGAAAAACTTTTCATTTTCCCTTGGTACGCGTAAACAAAATAAGGTAGCTCGTTTTGCAGCATCTGTCATAGCAACGTTAGCGATCGCTGGTAGTATTCATTCTGCCAATGCTGCTTCTGTAAACACAACTACTGCAAAAGAAATCACTTCCGCCACTGTCCAGCTAAATCAGACCAAACCAAATATTACCCAGTTACAAACTAGCAGGACTCAATATCAAGCTGCTGGAATTGATGGTTTTGTACTGGTTCCCATCGTCCTTGTTGGCGGTTTAGTCATATTTGTCCCCCTGTTCTTTGGCGGACTGGTGGTGATTGGCGAACGTGAAGTTGGGATTGTGGTGAGGAAATTTACCCTTTCCGGGCATGGACTCCCCGCCGGCAGTTTGATTGCCCTCAACGGGGAGGCTGGCTTGCAGGCAGATACTTTGGCTCCTGGTTGGCACTGGGGCTATTGGCCTTGGCAGTATTCTGTAAAGAAAGAGTCGGTAATTGTCGTTCCCCAAGGGGAAATCGCTTTGATTGTGGCGGCAGATGGAGCCTCCAACCCACCAGAGCGGATTTTGGGTAAAATTGTAAGTTGTGACAACTTCCAAGATGCTCGGAAATTCCTCACCCAAGGCGGGGAAAAAGGGCGGCAAATGGGTTTTCTCACGGCAGGTACGTACCGGATGAATACTGCCCTGTTTAAAGTCATCATGGCAGCAAATGCCAGCGCTCATGGCATGACTCCAGAACAGTTGCGGGTGTACAGTCTGGCATCTGACAAAGTTGGCATCGTCACCACCTTAGATGGTGTCCCAATTTCTGCTGGTGAACTCGCAGGCCCGATAATTGACGAACACAATAACTTCCAAAATGGTCAGAAATTTATTGATGGTGGTGGGCGGCGAGGTTTACAAGAGCAGACTTTGCTTTCTGGTTCTTGGAATTTGAATCCTTGGTTTGTTCAGGTTGAGCAAGTGCCGATGACGGAAATTCCCATTGGGTATGTGGGTGTGGTGATTTCTTTCGTGGGTAAGGCGCATCAAGATGTCAGTGGTGCAGCTTTCACCCACGGTAACTTGGTTAATCAGGGACATAAAGGTGTGTGGGTCGAACCGCTATATCCTGGTAAGCACCCGATTAATTCTCGGATCATGAAGATGGAACTGGTGCCAACGACTAACATTGTCTTAAATTGGTCAGGTCGTACCGAACGCCACAGCTATGATGCTCAACTAGCTTCTTTGACAGTGCGATCGCGAGATGGGTTTGCCTTTGATTTGGAAGTAGCACAAATTATCCATGTGGGTGCATTAGATGCCCCGAAGGTAATTTCTCGCGTCGGTGCAATGCAAAATTTAGTAGACCATGTATTAGAACCGACTATCGGTAATTATTTCCGCAACTCAGCCCAAAACTGTACTGTACTAGACTTTCTGACTGCTCGGAGTGAGCGACAAACTGAGGCATCTGAGTATATTAAAACAGCACTGCGGGCTTATGACGTGCAAGCGATCGACACCCTCATTGGTGATATTCTGCCACCAGCATCACTGATGCAGACACAGACAGACCGGAAAATTGCTGAAGAAGAACGCAAGACTTACGAAGTCCAGCAGATGGCGCAAACCCAACGGCAGCAACTTGTTCGAGAAACGGCACTGGCTGATATCCAGCAAGAAATGGTGAAATCGGAGCAGAGTGTGCATATTGCTGACCTAAAAGCCCAAGCCCAAATCAAGCAGGCGAACGGTGAAGCTGAGGGTACAAAACTCCGAGCAATTGCTGAGGCTGAAGGTATTCGGGCCACAGGTAACGCCAAAGCTGAAACCTACCGGACTGGTGTGGAAGCTTTGGGGCCACAAGGTTATACAGCAATGCAACTAATGCAGATTATCGGCGATCGCAATGTCCGCTTGATTCCAGATGTCTTAGTTGGCAGCAACGGCAGCAATAACGGCTTAGTGGATGGGCTACTATCGATGATTTTATGGAATCAAACTGGTAAGGGTGAATTGACACCAATGCCTTTGCATCCACAACCAGTAGTTACCAAAGCACAACCAACCTCAGATAACGGTTTTCCACCTATAGTTGTGAATTTTCCGGCGGATAAGTAACATTAGCAACAGATGAATCAGC
This sequence comes from Nostoc sp. NOS(2021), assembly GCF_017115025.1. Taxonomy (GTDB): domain Bacteria; phylum Cyanobacteriota; class Cyanobacteriia; order Cyanobacteriales; family Nostocaceae; genus Nostoc. The sequence goes on from NZ_JABXKM010000228.1 coordinate 2,374, forward strand.
TATAGGATTTTTAGGTAGGGGCAATTTATGAATTGCCCCTGAGCGCGTGTAGTTTTGCGTAAATCCTATTCTTGAAGAAGTCGGGGATCTTTTTGTTCATAACTCATTTAGCATTGCTATATATTTTATTGTGGATGCCCTGTAGGCAAAAAAATTTTGCTGTTACAAGAACGTTATCGTTTAGTGAAACGGATTGGTCAAGGGAGATTCTGTAAAACCTTCCTCGCTGTAGATGAGGGTCAGTTTCCGCCAGTTCCTTGTGTCGTTCAAGAATTATCGCTGGAATACGAAACTTCTATTACTTTTGATCAAAAGGCGCAACAGCTAGAAGAATTAGGAAAGCATCCGCAAATTCCCGCTTTGTTGGCTTATTTTCAACAGAACGGGCATTTTTATTTAGTGCAAGAGTTTATTGCAGGCACTAATTTAGCTCAGGTGGTTGAAGAGGAAGGTGCTTTTAATGAAACTCAGATTTGGCAACTTTTAGAAGATGTGTTGCCAGTTTTTCAGTTTATTAGCGATCGCCACATCATCCACCGCGATATTAAACCCCAGAATATCATCCGTAGATCCCCAATTACCAAGAAGGGGGATTTCGTCATAGTCGATTTTACCACTGCAAAAATCGTCACAGAAATTGATCGGCTAACATCTGAAACCAGTATCGGCAGTCCAGAATATGCTGCACCAGAACAAGCGAGGGGAAAAGCGGTTTTTGCTAGTGACTTATATAGCTTGGGTGTAACTTGTATTTACTTACTTACCCAAATTCCCCCCTTTGATTTATTTGATATTGCTAACGATTGTTGGGTTTGGCAACAATATCTTACTACTAAGGTTAGCGATGTCTGGCAACAAGACGCAAGGTGTCTACGCTTGGCACCAATCCTCGACAAACTGCTGCAAAATGCTGTTAACCGTCGCTTTCAATCGGCTGATGAAGTTATGCAAGCAATGGGTATGGAATGTAAAATCCAAAATTTGAAATTACCAAATCCTCCTTGGCGATGCTTGCATACTCTAACTGGGCATTCTGGGACATTGAGTAGTGTGAATGCCCTTGCCATCAGTCCCGACGGTTACACCTTAGCTAGTGCTAGTGATGATAAAATTGTGAAATTCTGGGATTTAAATACCCAAAAAGTCCTAGCTAGCTTATCAGGACATTCCCAAGCTGTAAAATCAGTCGCCTTCAGTCCAGATGGTCAAATTCTGGCAACTGCTAGCGACGATAAAACTATCAAATTGTGGCGGGTTGAGACATTAGAGGAAATCTGCACTCTATTGGGACACTCACACGCTGTAAAATCAGTTGCTTTCAGTCCAGATGGGCAAATTCTCGTTAGTGGTAGCTGGGATAAGACAATCAAACTCTGGGATGTCAATACAGGCACAGAAATTTGCACGATGACGGGACACCAATTACAGGTCAATTCAGTAGCATTTAGTCCCCAAGGACAGCTTTTAGCCAGCGCTAGTTATGACCGAACAATTCGCTTGTGGCAGATATCTGCATTAGAAAGTTCCCAGAGAGAACTTCAAAACCGCCCATGCTATAGCTTGTTAAGCACCCTTTCGGGTCATGCATGGGCGGTTTTGACAGTCGCTTTTAGTCCCGATGGTCAAATTTTGGCGACGGGTAGTGATGACAACACTATTAAATTGTGGGAGGTAAACACTGGTCAGCTAATTTGCACACTAGTAGGCCATTCTTGGTCTGTGGTGGCTGTGGCTTTTACTGCCGATGGCGAAACGCTCCTAAGTGCAAGTTGCGACAAAACAGTTAAACTTTGGAGGGTAAGCACAGCAGAAGAGATTGTTACTCTCTCTGGTCATGTAGACTCAGTATCTGCTGTTGCTGTGAGCAAAGTTACACAATTAATTGCAAGTGGCAGCCGAGACAAGACTATCAAACTGTGGCAGCTTGTAGAATAGCACAATAGCTAATTTTGTAATATCAGGCGCTACCTGTGAAGGCAACTTCTGGAAATTTCAACTGAGCTTCTGCCATTGGACGGTTTCTGCCTTCCTCTTGCCAGTAGTTAATCACTTCTGTTGCTTTGTTAAGCAACTCGACACGATCTAGGTCAGTAATCCAATGTTTGGATTCTAGTTCCTTTTTTAACTCTTCCCAGGCATCATTTCTAGGCCAGAAAAAGTACTTAGTCAAAGGACTGGTGCCTTTGCCGACAATTTGATCGACTGCTAGAGCAACGTTTTCGTCTAACCACAGAATTTTCAAAATAAACTTGGTCAATCACACCTCCGGGAATTTCCGGGCATTACTTAACTAGGATAGCGATCGCTTATTTTAACGCAATACCTTATCAAATGACCAAACAGTAATTGGATTGGGCTAGGATAAGGTGTAGTCGGCGCTAACTACAGATGCTTATGACTGCCCAACTGCCCCAATCTCAAACCACATCTGGTTCTTCTTTGCATGAGCAAGATTTTTACCTGTGGATTCAAACCACGGCAGAACTGCTCAAACAAGGTCGGCTCACAGAACTGGATTTAGAGAATTTGATTGATGAAATTGAAACGATGGGCAGGAGTGAAAAGAAAGCGCTCAGAAGCAATTTGGAAGTGGTGCTAATGCATCTATTGAAGTATAAATATCAAGCCGAGAAGCGCTCTGGTAGCTGGCGAGCCACAATTCGGGAGCATCGCAAACGCCTCAGACAGGCTCTAGAAGAAAGTCCTAGCCTCAAACCCTATTTTTATGAGGTTTTTGGGCTGTGTTATGACGATGCTAGACTCTTGGCTGCTGATGAAACTGAATTGCATCTGGCTATCTTCCCAGAACAGTCCCCTTTCACGCCAGAGCAAGCCCTCAACCCTGATTTTTTACCGGAGTCATAATCTCACCTGATCTAACGCCATGTGCGACTTGATCTCAAACCTAACCCCCAACCCCTTCCCTACTAGCGTTGGGGAGCAAAAATCAAAGCCTCTCTCCGCTTCGGCTATCCATTACCCGGATCTTTCTCAACAAAACTACAACTTACTTAAAATAAGCC
>NZ_JABXKM010000159.1 GCF_017115025.1 Nostoc sp. NOS(2021)
TATAGCGGTTCTCGGCCCTTGTGAGGTACAAGAACCCCACCCCCAACCCCCTCCCCGCAAGCGAGGAGCTTGCTCTGATCTACTTCATGTGATTAGGAAACGCTATATATTCAGGGTGAGGGCTAATGAAGTGGTGATAACTAGTGAGTTGATATAGGTTAGCGATCGCACCACACATAACTTTACATCACATCTTGCACTAATGTTTTTAAAGGCAAAGGAGCGCAAAGGTTGGCGTAAAGGAACGCAGAGGTTTAATTGTAGGCAATTTTTCACTACTAACTTGTGAAATCATGTACTAAGTGAATATGCGATAAGGTAAGGGTATCACAACCTGCTCCCACCACAGGAAAGATGAATATTGACTCCATATCTGTAGTTAATGCTATTAAAGCTGTTGCACCTGCTACTGTTTCCCTTGGTATCCAGCAGGCTCAACGTAACGAATATATTATTAAAGTTTTAAAAGGTTTAAATCTTGATCCAATACAGCCTCCCAAAGATTTTGAAGGTGTTTATACTTATGCTTTGGTAGAGTATGGCGTATTTCAAGCTGATTATATACTCAATTTTTTTAGAAATAAAGAGATTAAAAAAGCTTTTGCCAAGGCTTTTGCAGAAAATGCGTTAGCTATTAATAACGAAGAATGGAATACATTAAAAGATGAGGCACAAAAAGCAAAAATAGACTTAGCTCAGGTTCAGGAATTTCATCAAGTTTTTGTCAGTTTGGCAAAACGCTCTATAAATCCTGGAGAAGTTATAACTAATGTACGACTTCAAGAACACCTGAAGACATTTGTAGAACCTCCAAAACAGTCTCTTTATCCAAATGACTTTAAGGCGCTAATCGAAGAAAAAACTAAGGCATTTTGCGGACGAGTATTTGTATTTAATAAGTTTGATAATTTTCTCAAAAAGCATCCTAAAGGTTATTTTACCGTCATTGGGGATGCGGGTATGGGGAAAAGTGCTATCGCGGCTCAATCCGTCTATAAATACAAAGCTATCTGCTACTTTAATATTCGGGCAGAAGGTCGCAACACACCAGACCAATTTCTGCAAAGTATTCGTCAACAACTCATTAATCGCTATCAGTTACAAAATGCAGAGAATGATAATTTACCTACTTTGCTGACGAAAGTAAATGAAAAGCTGGTGGTTGGTGAACCCTTGGTAATTGTGGTTGATGCACTCGATGAAGTCGAACAACCAGGGTCAGGAAATCTTTTAGATTTACCTAAAAATCTGCCAGAGAGGATATATTTTCTGCTAACTAGGCGACGCTATGCACAAAATGAAAAGCGCTTGTTGACTGAAGAAGTTCCAGAGCAGCAGTTGGATTTAACAGCGAATAAGTATGAAGTCTGGAATCGAAAAGATGTGAAAGAGTACATTAGTACATTTATTAATGATGAGCCAGAGCATCATGGTCTGAAGGCATGGATTCAAAAACGCAACATTCAGCCGCCATATTTTATTGAGCAGGTAGCACAAAAAAGTGAAAACAATTTTATGTACCTGTACTATGTCTTACCAATTATTGCTAGAGGAGATTATCAAAACTTAAGTTTAGAAGAATTACCTGAGAAACTTCAGGGTTATTATGAACAGCATTGGAAGCAGATGAAAATGGATACTCCAGACAAGCGGACGAATGCGATTATCCTCTGTGTACTGGTTGAGGTAGGTAAGCCGATTTCCTGTGAATCCATTGCCCGCATAACTGGTCGAGATGAATATGATGTCTTGGAGCTTTTGAATAAGTGGCTGGAATTCTTGAGAAAACAAAAACAAAATCTAGAAGACTACTATTCAATTTATCACCAAAGTTTTGCAGATTTTCTCCGCAACCAACCTAGTCTAAAAAGAGAGAAAAAGAACAATAATATTGATTGGCAAGAAGTTCAGCATCTTATTTCCGATTCTAATGACCAATTGTGGGCAAGTCTAAAACCAGATGAGTACGAAGATGAGTAGTTTTGCTGAAAAATTTGCCCAGTTATCGTTAAGCGACCAGCGAACCATCCTCATTGACCCTCGTGTTAAAGCAAAGATAGGAAAGTGGAAATCACTTTACAAAAGACTGACTGATTTTGATTTTATCGATGCTAAAGTCAAGCATTCTGATTTTGGTGTGCAAGCGCTGATTGAAGATTATGATTTGATTGATGATACAAAATTTTTTACTCACCCAGAATATAACGACCAAACTGTAAAAGTACTGAAATTGATTCAAGGGGCGTTGCGACTATCGGCACATATTTTAATTCAAGATACAAAGCAACTAGCAGGGCAATTATCAGGACGTTTGCTATACTTTGATGCGCCGGAAATCAAAGATGTGCTGCAACAAATATCGCAAATTAAAACCATTTGCTTGCGTACCTTGATAGCTAGCTTAACTCCACCGGGTACTGCGTTAGTTCGCACCCTTGGTGGTCATAGTGACCAGATGAATGCAGTTGCAGTAATACCGGATAGCAAATATGTGATTTGTGCTTACCAGAACAAAACGCTAAAAATCTGGGATTTAGATACAGTAAAGGAAGAGTTCATCTTTGTTGGTCACACTGACTCCGTTAATGCAGTGGCTGTCACACGGGATGGTAAATACGCGATTTCTGCTTCCGATGACAAAACACTCAAAGTCTGGGATTTACATACATTAAAAGAAAAATTTACTATTAGCTGTCATAGTAGCTCGGTTTATGCGATCACAGTCACACCAGATAGTAAATATGTGATTTCTGGTTTTCTTGATGCAACGCTTAAAGTCTGGGAGTTAAATTGGGATTTAGATACAGCAAAGGAAAAGTTTACCTTTAGTGGTCATACTAGCTGGGTGAATGCAGTTGCAGTCACACCGGATGGTAAATACGCGATTTCTGCTTCCCGTGACCAAACACTTAAAGTCTGGAATTTGAACTCTGGTAAATTACAACTCACCCTCATCAGTCATCGTAGCCGTAGCCTCAACAGTCACAGTAGACCAGTAAATGCAGTTGCTGTCACACCGGATGGCAAATATGTAATTTCTGGTTCCAGTGACAAAACACTCAAAGTCTGGGATTTGGAGTCTGGCAAATTAGAATTCACTCTCAAGGATCATAGAAGTGTAAATGCAGTTGCCGTCACACCAGATGGCAAATACGTAATTTCTGCTTCCAATAATATCAAAGTTTGGGATTTGGAATCTCGCTCAAAATTGTTCACCCTCGATAGTCACTCGGTAAAGACAATCGGCATCACCCCAGATGGAAAATATGTGATTTCTGGTTCCTGGGACAATACTCTCAAAGTTTGGGATTTGCAGTCTACTAAACAAAAATTTATCCTGAGCGAGCATAGTGACTGGGTTCATATAGTTACTGTCACCCCAAATGGAAAATACGTGATTTCTGGTTCCTGGGACAAAACACTCAAAGTTTGGGATTTACAGACAGGCAAGGTATTTCATACCCTCACTGGTCACAGTAACTTGGTTAATGCAGTCGCCGTCACATCAGATGGCAAATACGTGATTTCTGGTTCTTGGGACAAAACACTCAAAGTTTGGGATTTGCAGTCTGGCAAAGAAGAATTCACCCTTAACGGTCATGGGGAATCAGTGAATACTGTCGCCATCACTCCAAATGGCAAATACGTGATTTCTGGTTCTAGTGACAAAACACTCAAAGTTTGGGATTTGCAGTCAGGCAAAGAAAAGTTTACTTTCAGCGGTCATCGTAAATCGGTGGATGCAGTCGCCGTTACCCAGGATGGGAAATATGTTATTTCTCGTTCTGGTGACAAAACACTTAAAGTCTGGGATTTGCAGTTTGGTAAAGAGAAATTTACCTTCAGAGGTCATCGTTATCAGGTGAATGCAGTCGCCGTCACCCCAGATGCTAAATACTTGATTTCTGGTTCCAATGACACTACACTCAAAGTCTGGGATTTGCAGTTGGGGCAAGAATTATTCACCTTTAGGGGTCATGGTGAATCGGTGAATGCAGTCGCCATCACTCCGAATGGCAAATACGTGATTTCTTGTTCTCTTGATACTACACTCAAGGTTTGGAATTTGCAAAACCGAGACGTAATTGCCAGCTTCACAGGTGATTATAGATTCTATCGCTGCGCCGTTGCTCCAGATGGCGTAACAATTGTAGTAGGTGAAGAATCAGGACGCTTACATGTCCTCCGCCTAGAAGGCGTAGAGGCGTCACCATGAATACCCCACCTTCCCCAGCCTTCATCAATACCACCTCCTACCCAATAGAATTTCAACAAGTCATTCTCGAAAAAAGCCAAAACTTTGTTGGTCGCGGATTCGTCTTCACCGCAATATCCAACTTTCTCCAGCGTCACGATCGCGGTTACTTTACCATAATTGGCGCACCTGGTAGCGGCAAAAGTGCCATCCTCGCCAAATACGTAACAGAAAATCCCCACGGTTTCTATTACAACGCCCAACTTCCAGGCAAAAATCGCGCTGAGGAATTTATTGCTACTATCTGCACACAAATTGCCCAGACATCTCAAGAAACCTCTCTACCTACCCTTCTTCAGCAAGTCAGCGATAAGCTAGAACCTCAACAAAAGTTTATCATTGCTATTGATGCCTTGGATGCTGTTAACCGCACCGACCAAACCCCAGGCTCAAATCTCTTTTATCTTCCCAGATATCTCCCGCGTGGCGTCTATTTCCTTCTTACCCGTCGTCCTTATGTGCGAAAACAATCCGGTTTGTTGATAGAAGCACCTTCCCAAATTCTCGACTTAGCAGAATACCCACAACAAAACCGGGAGGATGTCGGAGGATACATTCGGCAATACGTCAACAACTCAGAAGAACTTACAGCACAGCTAACCGCCAAAAGCGAAAACAATTTCATGTATCTCAGCCAGATATTACCTGCCATCTCTAAGGAGGTTGACCGACTCCCCCCTGGTTTAGAGGCTTATTATCAGCAGCATTTGCACAAGATGATTTCCTCTAATTCGCCAAGTTTTGAGAGGAAATTGAAATCATTTGTGCTGAGTGTGTTAGTGCAAGTTTCATCACTCTTATCAGCAGAAGTGATTGCTAGTGCAATTGATGCTGATGAATACGATGTTGAAGAAGTTCTGGAAAATTGGCGTGAGTTTTTAACACTCCAGCAAATTGATGGAGAAATCCGCTACAGTCTTTATCATTCCAGCTTCCGGGATTTTTTAAGCAAGCAAGTAAATTTTGCTTAGATTCTATAGCGTTTCTCAGTTGAGTCCAATAGAGACCTAACCCCCAACCCCTTCCCTATAAGGCTATCCATTACCCGGATCTTTCTCAACAAAACTACAACTTACTTAAAATAAGCC
>NZ_JABXKM010000316.1 GCF_017115025.1 Nostoc sp. NOS(2021)
TAGCGCAGCGTTAGCGAGTCTGCGAGCGTCATTTTGAATTTTGAATTCGGAGCGAAGCGACGTGACTGCTATCGTACCCAATATTCTGATTGGCATTAGAGACTACGATAACCCTGATGGTGTAAGCTCTCGGTAAAATGGGTGTGTCGGTAACGAAAAAAAGACGCCTCCATAACCAACCTTATGCTCACAACAGCTAACTTTCTTCAGTACACCCAATGGTCAGGTATCGCCACTTTGGTATTCGCTGTCCTCGCAGTTTTGGCTTTTATTCTCAAATGGGGCATCCGTTTTCGACTGGTGGGTACAACTGGCTTTATGCTGGTGCTAACTGCTGGTTTATTTGCACTCTCGATAGTCCCCTTGAGTCGGACTGTGATTCCCGGAGCAGTCCGGTACACTTTAGTTTATGACAATGGGTCAACACAAGCGGTGATTGCCACATCAACCCAAATTACACCCACACAATTAGAAGCAACTTTACGTCAAGCAGCTAGTAATCTGTTTTCTTATGGTCGCTCAGGTACACAGGAAGACGACAAGTTGACAGTTCGCGCCCGTACCATTATCCACCCGGAACCAGGGATTTCTGTACCAGTTTACTTGGGTGAGGTCAAGCGATCGCTCGTTTCTCATCAAAATTCCCCAATCACAGTCGAAATTTACACAGACAAATTCGCTCAATTGCCAAAACCTACTGCTTAAGAAGCAGGGGGACAGGGGGAATTATTGTACAAGTTTCTCCTTATCCCCTCTGCCTCATCCCAGAGAACAAAAATAATCTACTTTGTATCAGAATTGCATAATTTATTTTGTATTTACCGATACATTAATAGTTATTTTTAGATTAAGATATTCACACTTTCGTGATTCACTGTGGAAAAAGGTTAATCAACGTGCGAGTAATGGGTACTGACAGTTGTTGTCCTAATTACCACTGTTGCCATTTTCACAAGTTTTTGCAGCAAATGAATCGGCTGTGGGGGCGTACAGATAGATTGTACGCCCCTACGCACGTATCCATAGCTGGAACGACCATCGACACATTATTCAGTTCTCAATGACTTTTCTTGAGAATCTGAGAGTGGTAATGTTAATTATACGGTTATTCAAAACTTTGATAGTTCGGAATTTCAGGTCAATGGGCATCATAGATTCAAGCAACGTCGTCAAACTACTCAATCAGTCGGCAACAGGCTTTGTCTATTTCATTGCTTGGCTAAAATCCAGATGAGTCGGGTGTAAGGTTGGAGGCATTCTGAAACCAGCGTGGCAACAAGAATCCCTGATCACCAGTCTATTTGATTAAGAAATATCAAGGTTTTGGCAAACTAGATTATATGCCCAATAATTTTTCTACTCAACCTTCTTTGTCTACTCAAACCTCTAGTTCATTATTTACGCTCACAGTTGCCCCAGCAAAAGTAATCCGTGGTTCTGGGGTGTTGCAAACAGCCGCAGCAGAGATTGCCTGTTTGGGAAGTCGTCCCTTAATTGTGGCAGGTGAGTCTACTCTCGCCATCAGCCGAAAGAATTTGCAACCAGTTTTAGAAACGCAACAGTTACATACAGCCCAAGCTTCTTATGGTGCAGATTGCTGCGAAGCTAGCGTGAAATCTTTACAGAAAACGGCAAAAGAACATCAAGCTGATGTGATTATCGGTGTTGGTGGCGGCAAAGCCTTGGATACAGCGAAATTAGTCGCGCAGCAGTTACAGTTGCCAGTGGTGACAATTCCTACCTCAGCGGCTACCTGTGCAGCTTGGAGTGCCTTGTCGAATGTTTATTCCGAAGATGGGGCATTTCTCTACGATGTGGGGCTGTCTCGTTGTCCCGATTTATTGATACTCGATTATGACTTGATTAAAACTGCACCACAACGGACTTTAGTAGCTGGAATTGGTGATGCGATCGCTAAGTGGTATGAAGCCTCTGTTAGCAGTGGGCATTTGCAAGATACTTTAATTATTGCGGCGGTGCAACAAGCACGGGTTTTGCGAGATATCCTCTTGCAAAAGTCAGCCGCCGCCACCAAAGAACCAGGTAGTGAAGTTTGGCGAGAAGTCGTAGACGCTACTGTTTTATTAGCTGGGGTAGTTGGGGGACTTGGAGGGGCGCAGTGTCGCACAGTTGCTGCCCATGCGGTGCATAATGGTTTAACGCACATTTCGGGACATGGCAGTATTCATGGCGAAAAGGTTGCTTTTGGAATTTTGGTACAACTGCGTTTAGAAGAAATGCTCCAAGGCAATCAACTAGCCGCATCAGCACGGCAACAGTTGTTAAAGTTCTACGCAGAAATTGGACTACCCCAAAAATTAAGCGATTTGGGATTGGGCAACATCACATTAGGCGAATTGCAAACAGCCGCTGAAATTGCCCTAGTTCCTAATTCTGACATCCATCGACTACCATTTAAAGTCGCAGTGGAACAGTTGATGGCGGCAATGGTTTCTACCACTGCACCTATAGATAGTAGAGACACTACAAATCGAGTTTCGCCCAAGGGAATCAGTGACGAGGTTTTATGAGTTTAAATTGGATTGTCCCAGCAGAACGTATACAAAAACTACCACCTTATGTATTTGCCCGTTTAGATGAACTGAAAGCTAAAGCACGGGAACAAGGGTTAGATTTAATTGATTTGGGTATGGGAAACCCCGATGGTGCAACACCAGCACCAGTTGTAGAAGCGGCGATCGCTGCTTTAAAAGATCCCGCTAATCACGGTTATCCGCCTTTTGAGGGGACTGCTAGTTTCCGCCGTGCCATCACCAACTGGTATCATCGCCGTTATGGTGTGGTTCTTGATCCCGATAGCGAAGCTTTACCGCTACTGGGTTCTAAAGAAGGATTAACCCATTTAGCGATCGCCTACGTTAACCCTGGTGATTTAGTTCTGGTTCCTTCCCCAGCTTATCCCGCCCATTTTCGCGGCCCGGCGATCGCTGGTGGGAAAATCCACAGCTTGATTCTCAAACCCGAAAATGACTGGTTAATTGATTTAGCGGCGATTCCTGACGAGATTGCTAAACAAGCTAAAATTCTCTATTTCAATTATCCCAGCAATCCCACTGCTGCCACAGCACCCCGCGAATTCTTTGAAGAAATTGTCGCTTTCGCCCATAAATATGAAATTATGCTGGTGCATGACTTGTGTTATGCCGAGTTAGCTTTTGATGGTTATCAACCCACTAGCTTGTTAGAAATTCCTGGTGCCAAAGATATTGGTGTGGAATTTCACACCTTATCTAAAACCTACAATATGGCTGGTTGGCGCGTTGGGTTTGTGGTGGGTAATCGCCATATAATTCAAGGTTTGCGGACGCTGAAAACTAACTTAGATTACGGGATTTTTGCCGCCTTACAAACAGCAGCGGAAACAGCTTTACAACTCCCAGATGTGTATTTGCACGAGGTACAACAACGCTATCGTACCCGCCGCGATTTCCTGATTCAAGGATTAGGAGAGTTGGGTTGGGATATCCCCAAAACTAAAGCGACGATGTATCTTTGGGTGAAATGTCCCGTTGGCATGGGTTCCACAGATTTTGCCCTGAACGTGTTGCAGCAAACGGGCGTTGTGCTGACTCCAGGTAATGCCTTTGGGGTTGCAGGTGAGGGTTATGTCAGGATCAGTTTAATTGCCGACTGCGATCGCTTGGGTGAAGCTTTACATCGCTTCAAGCAAGCTGGTATCCGCTATCAGGCTGAAGCTGTAGTCTCTACTTGAGAAGCGATCGATCTCGTCAGTTGAGTAGAGTCAGGAAACCCAACATCACATGACTAAAATTTTTGCTGATGATGTTTGATTTCTCCAAGCCGCACACTCGTGACTTATAGTCATGAGTTAGGCGTTCCATATTTCTATATTTAGAATATGAGATTGTTGCGTATGATGGTAAAATTATTATAGCGAAATATCTGTTAGAGAAATGCAAAAAGCGTTTCAAGTTACATTAATTCCTAATCACAGTCAAGAAGTCTTAATTAACAAGACTATTGGTTGTGCAAGGTTTGTGTATAACCGCTTTCTGGCATTGAGAAGGGAGCTATATAGTACTGAGCAAAAAACCCTAAACTACAATGGTTGCAGTCAGCAGTTAACTTTACTCAAAAAAGAGATTGAATGGCTCAAAGAGGTAGATAAGTTTGCTCTCCAAAACTCGCTCAAGAATTTAGAAACAGCATATAAAAACTTCTTCTCTGACCTAAAAAAAGTCAAAGGTAAGAAAGGGGTCGGATTCCCTAAATTCAAAAAGAAGCATGGCTGCAAACAGTCCTATAAAACTAATCTTACCAATGGCAACATTCAGGTAAGAGAAAATCGTTTAAAACTTCCCAAGCTAGGATGGGTGAAGTTCCACAAATCCCAGGACATTAAAGGAACGCTTGTAAACGTTACAGTAACTCGCACATATAAAGGTAAATACATTGCTAGTATTCTGTGCGAAACAGAGATAGAAAAATACCCTCAAATCACTCAAAATATTGGGGTAGACCTGGGCATAAAATCTTATCTGGTTACTAGCAAGGGTGAAATTGTAGATAATCCCAAATATTATCGGACACAACAAAGGAAGCTACGCAAGGCACATAAAGAATTATCCCGCAGTGTTCATAGTAGTAGTAATAGAGTCAAAGCGAAAAACAAGCTGGCTCGTGTTTATGAAAAGATTACTAATCTCAGAGATGACTTTCTGCATAAGTTGTCAACTCGTTTAATCAAGGAAAACAGCATTATCTGTATAGAAGATTTGCGAGTTGCCAATATGGTGAAGAATCACAAATTAGCTTTGAGCCTAGCTGATGCTAGTTGGGCTAAGTTTGTCGCTATGCTAGAGTATAAAGCTAACTGGCATGACAGAATTGTGCAGAAAGTTGGTAGGTTTTATCCCTCATCTCAGACTTGTAATTCTTGTGGTTATGTTAACCCATTAGTTAAAGATTTAAAGTTGCGTGAATGGACTTGCCCTAGCTGTGGTAACTACAACTTGAGAGACGTTAACGCGAGTTTAAACATTTTGAGCGAGGGGTTGAGAATTTTAACAGCGAAAAGCTCTTGTATTAATACTGCTGGGGAGACCCCAACAGTAAGAGAGACTTTTCAAGACAGCAGCCGTCGGTGCGAGGGATGCTCTAAACGCCTGTGGAGAACTTGTAAGACCTGAATTACTTCAGGCAGAGATCGTTGAAGCAGGAATCACGCGACTTTAAGTCGTGTGAGGTTCAAATCATGTAAAAAAGTAAATAGAGTTAAAAATGATTGGTACTAATATTTACATCTGACTTTTCCCGTTAAGTTGTGAAAGGCTTACGGGTAAAGGATTTTAGAAACAG
>NZ_JABXKM010000079.1 GCF_017115025.1 Nostoc sp. NOS(2021)
GAATCACAACTAATTACCCGGACATGATATAAGTCCTAGTTTCCTGGTTAAGAGGGCCGGGTTTTTTGCCCCTTTTTTTTGATCCTGGTATCGCAAGCGATAAGATCAAAAATAAATTCATGCTGTGTTTATGGCAACCCAACTCAGCCAAGCCAAATCACCAACTGAACTAGTAATATCTTGGGAAGCCTTACCCAAGGATTTTCAACTAGAGGATGAACCAGTGGAGAATACCGGTCAGCCACTTTTGGCTGGTGCTTTGCGTGAAAGCCTAGAAATCAGTGGATTCATCCAACCCCAGATGTTGATAGCTTCAAACTTTGGTCTTTGTGCGACAGTCAACGGGCAATTTATTGCCAAAGCACCTGACTGGGTTTATGTGCCATCGGTTAATGAAGTTGTGGGCAATCGCAAAAGTTATACACCCAATTTAGAAGGAAATATCCCAGCGATCGCTATCGAATTTTTATCCGACACTGAGGGTGGAGAATATTCGGTAAAGCGAACTTATCCACCAGGAAAATGGTTTTTCTACGAGCAAATTTTGCAGATTCCCATCTACATAATTTTTGAACCAGATGGCGGTTTATTGGAATATTATCAACTGGAAAATAAACGCTATGAGTTAAAGCAACCCGACGAAAATGGTCGTCATTGGATTGATGTAATGGGCTTATTTTTGGGAACTTGGCAAGGAACAAAAGAAGCTCGCACTGGTTATTGGTTGCGCTGGTGGGATCAAGCTGGTAATTTATTACCGTGGGCTGTGGAACAGATTGAACAAGAACGCCAACGCACCGAACAAGAACGCCAACGCGCTGAACAGGAACGCCAGCAAAAAGAACGACTGATTGCTTATTTGCAATCTCAGGGTATTGACCCGAATAATTTGCCCCCGTTCGAGTAGAAAGTAAAAACCGCCGTTCTGATTACTCCGTCATCGATCATTACGGGTTTCCAATGCCACGCTGACTCACCGCATTGTTTCACCTCCAGCATAACTGCCTTTCTTTGGTAAGCTAGTTTAAATTACAGCTGATTTTGTCAATAAACTGTCAAATTAGCTGCTCAGTTTTCCAGGATAAAATTTGCGATGACTGTGAATCTGAAGTCTTTAGAGAACCAAATTAATGTCGCGGGCGATTCCAAAACCGCTCCTACTGCTCAAGGAACCCGCTACGTTCCCTCGCACCATCGACGCATTCTGTGTATCTTTCCCAAGTACAGCCGCTCCTTTGGTACTTTTCATCACGCTTACCCACTCATGGGTAATGTCCGGGCTTTTATGCCACCCCAAGGTATTTTAATTGTGGCTGCCTATTTACCTAAAGAATGGGAAGTGCGGTTTATTGATGAGAATGTCAAATCAGCAACTAGGGCTGATTACCAATGGGCTGATGTGGTAATTGTGAGTGGAATGCATATCCAAAAACCACAGATTAATCAAATTAATGAACTTGCCCATCGAGCCGGCAAAATTACAGTTGTTGGTGGCCCCTCGGTATCTGGGTGTCCAGAATATTATCCTGAGTTTGACATTTTAAATTTGGGTGAGTTGGGAGATGGAAGCGATCGCATGATCGAGTATCTCGACCAAAACCTGGAACGTCCCCAAGCGCAAATTCGCTTTGACAGCAAGGAACGTTTGCCCCTAACAGAGTTCCCCACACCAGCTTATCATTTGCTGAATATCAATGATTATTTCCTGGCAAATGTGCAGTTTTCTAGTGGTTGCCCTTATCGCTGCGAGTTTTGCGATATTCCCGAACTCTATGGCAACAGTCCCCGGATGAAAAAACCAGAGCAGGTAGTCGCGGAGTTAGACGCAATGCGACAATCTGGCAATTTGGGGGCAGTGTATTTTGTCGATGATAACTTTGTTGGCGATCGCCGCGCCGCCATGAAGTTACTTCCTCATCTGATTGACTGGCAAAAACGCAATGGCTACCCCATCCAGTTTGCCTGTGAAGCAACGCTCAACCTAGCTCAAAGTCCAAAACTGCTGGAGATGATGCGCGAAGCTTATTTTTGCACAATCTTTTGTGGCATTGAAACACCGGAACCAGACGCTCTCCATGCTATTTCCAAAGACCAAAATCTGAGTATGCCAATCTTAAAAGCGATTCAGGTTTTAAATAGCTATGGCATGGAAGTAGTATCAGGAATCATCATCGGGTTAGATACAGATACACCAGAAACCGCAGACCGAATTATCGAATTTATTCGGGCATCCCAAATTCCCATGTTGACAATTAACCTACTTCATGCTTTACCCCGAACTCCTTTATGGCGGAGATTAGAAGCAGAAGGACGACTTCTCTTTGATGAAAGCCGCGAATCAAATGTTGAGTTTTTGATGCCCTACGAGCAAGTTATTGAGATGTGGCGGCGCTGCATCACAACTGCTTATGAGCCGGAATTTTTATATCAGCGGTTTGCCTACAACATGGAACACACCTACCCAAATCGCATCAAAATTCCTAACAGCCCGGCTCGCACTTCTAGGGCTAATATTCGCAAAGGTTTAACTTATTTAACCAATATTTTGCTGCGGATAGGCATATTTAGTAACTATCGTCAAACTTTCTGGAAAATGGCCAAGCCAGCATTAAAAGCAGGTAATATTGAAAACTTGATTCACGTTGGACTTGTCGGACATCATTTGATTAAGTTTGCCCAAGATTGTGCCAAAAATGAAGAATCGGCTTCGTTTTATTCCCAAAAAATCCTCACCAAAGTTCGTAGCTAACTGTCAAGCACAGTCCTGAAAATAATTCGTAATTGATAATGACGCTCTCTACGAGACTTGTCTATAGAAGAATGGCACTAAGAAAAGCCCAAAGGCTTGTGTGGACTCGTTCCCAGTTTTAAGACTGGGAATGTATTCAAAAGAGGGCTGCTGCCTCTCGTCAAGAAAGAGGAGGCGGCAGCCCTTCCAAGATGGGTTCCCAACCTGGAGGCTGGGAACCAGTCAGAGACCGCGCTGGCTCCCCTTAACAAGGGGGGAACCGGAATCAAAGTCCCCCTTTTTAAGGGGGATTTAGGGGGATCTAGAACTTTTTGCTATCGATAAGAGGACTTTTCAAACATCCTCTTACGCCGAAGTCTTGCCCGCCTTTGGTTACTGGGCGGGCGAGACGGGCGAGACGCCCACCCCACAAGAAATAATTGGATATTTTTCATTTTGAAGTCCCTTAATGAAAGATTTAGGACTGCGATCGGCTATGCTACTTTTGAGGTTTTATCCTAAAGAAGTGTTAAGTAGAACCTCCTAACTATAGATAAGGAAATATACCTGTGAAAAAAACTTTGTTTCTCAGTCCTCCTTCCTTCGATGGGTTTGATGGTGGAGCAGGTTCGAGATACCAAGCCAAGCGCGAAATTACTTCCTTCTGGTATCCGACATGGCTGGCCCAACCCGCAGCCCTTGTACCTGGTAGCAAGCTTATCGATGCACCACCACATAATCAAACAGTAGAAGATGTCATCAAAATTGCTAAAGATTACGAGCTAATTATCATGCACACCAGCACACCTTCGCTGCCTAATGATGTGAAGTGCGCCGAGACAATCAAAGCTCAAAATCCTGATATCCAGATTGGCTTGATTGGAGCGCACGTAGCAGTATTACCAGAACAGACGCTGAGTGAAAACCCAATTATTGACTTTGTGTGTCGCCACGAATTTGACTATACCTGCAAAGAATTAGCAGAAAGTAAATCTTGGGAGGAAATCAAAGGTCTAAGCTACCGCGATCGCCAGGGTAATATACGTCATAATGAAGACCGCCCCTTGATTCATGATTGGGATTCTCTGCCCAGTGTATTGCCGATTTATCACCGTGATTTGGATATTACAAAATACTTTATCGGCTACTTATTGCATCCATACATTTCCTTTTACACTGGGCGGGGCTGTCCGGCAAAATGTACCTTCTGCCTTTGGCCGCAAACAATTGGTGGACACTTATACCGCACTAAAAGCCCAGAAGCTGTTGGGCGCGAGATGGAAGAAGCTAAAGCGATCTTCGGCGACAAGGTGCGAGAATATATGTTTGATGACGACACCTTTACTATAGACAAACATCGAGCGATCGCGATTAGCGAACACATGCAGCGACTCAAACTGACTTGGAGTTGCAACGCCCGTGCAAATCTCGATTATGACACCCTCAAACAACTACGTGATAATGGCTTACGCCTACTATTAGTAGGATTTGAATCTGGCAATCAGCAAATTTTGGATGGGATTAAGAAAGGAATCAAGCTGGAAGTAGCGCGGAAGTTTATGGAAAATTGTCATAAACTTGGCATTACCATACACGGCACATTTATCATTGGTTTACCCGACGAAACCCAAAAAACAATTGAAGAAACAGTTCGCTTTGCTTGCGATATTAGTCCTCATACAATTCAGGTTTCGATCGCAGCTCCCTATCCCGGAACAGAACTTTATCGTCAAGCACAGGAAAATAATTGGTTTAGCAACAATTCCTTAGTTGCCACTTCCGGAATTCAAATGTCCACACTGCAATATCCAAATCTCTCCAGTGCTGAGATTGAGGATGCAGTTGAGAAGATGTATCGGAAGTTCTACTTCCGTCCCAAAGCGATCATCCCAATTGTCAGTGAAATGCTCAGTGATCCTCAAATGTTAGTGCGCCGCCTGCGTGAAGGGCGGGAATTTTTCTCATACTTAAAAGATCGTCGCACCCAAGCAACTGCGAAAGCCGAATCAGTAGTTGTTGGTTAGTTGTTGATTGTTCTTTTTGGAGCTAACCCAGCCAAATATCAAACAGTAGTGTCATACCATTTGTTTGTGAGGCTGCACTCAATACGCTTGGGTTAAGGCTTAACTCTTTGTCAAATTCAATTTTTTTAACGAACCGTAAAGGACGCAAAGAAGAGGCAGCGCGGTCTTGGGGGTTTCCCCCATGAGCGACTGCCGTCGCAAAGGAAGAAAAGGAAGAAATGCTTAACTGAACTGTATTGAGGCTGCATCAAATTTTCTTTCTTTCTTTCTTTGTGTCCTTTGCGCCCTTTGCGGTTCGTTCCTCATATATAGGACTTACGCAAAAAAGCTCTCAAACTCTTATTCCTCCGTGTACTCTGCGTCCTCTGTGGTTCCATTTTCCATTGCTTGTGCGTAAGTCCTGATATAGTTTGGCGCATCTTCATGCAGAATTGCTATCAGTCTCACTCAATAGCTCAATTATCAGAAAAAATACAAAACATATGCAAGCAAAGCGATTCGCCATCATCAATGGTGATGACTTTGGTTTCTCTGAAGGAGTTAATCAAGCAATCATCAAAGCACACAAACAGGGAGTCCTAACAAGTACCAGCCTGATGGTGAGCGCTGATGCTGCAAAAGAAGCTGTCACCTTGGCAAGTGCCCACCCAACCCTGGCTGTTGGTCTACATCTTGTGTTGATATGTGGGCGCTCTATCCTACCGCCAGAGCAAATTCCCCATTTAGTTGACAAACAAGGTAACTTTTCCAACAGTCCATTGTTCGCCGGGTTGCGCTATCAATTTGTCAGCCAAACCCGTCAAGAACTGCGGCAAGAAATTCGCGCCCAGTTGGAAAAATACCGTTCAACTGGTTTGCCTCTCTCTCATGTGGATGGACATTTGCACATGCATATGCATCCAGTGGTCTTGCGTATTTTAGTTGACCTGGCACCAGAATTTGATATTAAAGTCATTCGTCTTCCCAGTGAGGAACTGGGGTTGACCCTCAGAGTTAATCGCAGTCATCTGCTGACGAAGCTAGTTTGGTCAGGAGTATTTGGCAGACTACGCCGCTATGGTGAGAAGATGCTAAAGTCCCAAGGTATTAGCTTTACCCAAAGAGTTTACGGTTTATTGCAAACTGGTGGCATTACAGAGGAATACTTGCTTGGGTTGATACCCCAAATCCAGGCAAACTTGGTGGAGATTTACTCTCATCCGGCGATGCCTACGGCGGGCAACTCTTGGAGAGGCTACGCCAACGCCAACGCTATTCATGGCGATCCTTTGAATGGAGAAGTAGCTACAGGTGAAGCAGAACTTGCTGCCTTATTAAGTGATCAGGTACGCGAAGCGCTTCTTAATAACGGCTTTGAAATTACCAACCACCATTTATTATCCCAACGTACCACCTAAATTTTATTTCCCAGAATTTTTAATTAATGATAATTTATGCTAAAAGTATCTGGCTTTGATTCAGATACTTTTGGGAATAATTATGCCAGCCAAAAATATGTCGTGAACATTTAAAAGTAAAATTCCTCTAAAGTAATAACTTTGTCATCCCAATTTCATTTAACGTACATACAAAAGTCCTAAACTCTCGGCAGCGAATCTAGAAAATGCTAATATTACTTGCCTGCTAATCAATGTCCATATTTGCATCTACTTTTTTAACAAATCTTCACCTAGTTATCATTGATTTTCTGCTAATTTTGTGCATATTATCTGTCTGGTTTTATTGCTATGCAATTTATGCAGCAATAACTTTTTTTGCTGATCCCCAGACAATTGATCTAGAGTTTCACCCACCTGTTAGTATCCTCAAACCCATTTGTGGGCTTGATAGCGATGCTTATGAAAACCTAGCCTCATTTTGTCAGCAGGACTATCCAGAATATCAAATCATCTTTGCTGTGCGAAACTCTAAAGACCCGTGCATAGAGGTTATAGAGAAAATCATCCACAATTTTTCAGACTTGGATATTCTGCTGATAGTAAGCGATCGCGTCATCGGTACAAACCTCAAAGTTAGCAACTTGGCCAATGCCGCAGCCAAAGCTAAATACGAAATTTTACTCCTTGCTGATAGTGACATTCGAGTTGGAACAGACTATTTACAAAGAGTTATCCAGCCGTTGCAAGACGAAAGCGTGGGTGTAGTTACCTGTATGTATCGAACCTTAACTCAAGGATGGATATCGATATTAGAGGCTATTGGTACTACTACAGAGTTTCATGCTGGGGTTTTAGTTAGCAAAATCCAGGAAAATGGTATAAAATATGCCTTCGGCTCCACCATTATCATCCCGAAAAAAGTACTAGAAGCGATCGGTGGATTTGAAGCAATTGCTGATTATCTGGCAGATGATTTCCAACTTGGCTATCTACCTGTTCAAGCAGGTTATAAGGTTGTGCTTTCCGACTATATAGTTGAACATGTACAAACAAGCAACAACTTACTTGATGCCATCAAGCGCCAGATTCGTTGGGCGCGTGGTAAACGAGTTTCTCGTCCTTGGGGTTATCTAGGACTAATTTTTACCTATGGTGTCGTCACCAGCTTGCTGCTGCTGATTGCCACTGATGGTTCAATACTAGGATGGCTAGGACTATGTATCTGTTGGGTAACAAGATTGCTGATGGCTTGGGTTGTTGGTAATATAAGTCTGAAAGATCCAATTGTCAAAAAGTTTCTGTGGCTCGTTCCTGGGTGCGACTTGTTAAGCTTTGCTATTTGGTGTTTTGGCTTTATTGGCAACACTATAGAGTGGCGGGGGCAGCAACTGAAGCTAACTAAAGATGGAAAGCTACTACTACAAGAAGACAAGAGTTATGAA
Source organism: Nostoc sp. NOS(2021) (assembly GCF_017115025.1). GTDB lineage: Bacteria > Cyanobacteriota > Cyanobacteriia > Cyanobacteriales > Nostocaceae > Nostoc. Next base: position 7,574 of record NZ_JABXKM010000079.1, read on the forward strand.
TTATCAATTATCAATTAAGGTTGTAAGTGGGAATATTTATAACTACGCTGTATACCTGTTTGGATTTTGAATTTTGAATTTTGAATTCCGCCTTGCGGTACTAGTTAGTGATTACTGTTCACTGTTATACATATTCCCAGACTATATCAAATTTAATGTTCATCTATGACCACAAAGCCTTGGGATGCTCAACTTGCTTACTGGCTAGTTCGACCTCTAAAAGACAGTTGGGTAAACCCTAATCATCTCACCACAGTGCGACTTGTAACTGGGTTGGCGGCTGCCATTGCGATTGCGGTTGGCGATGCCATTTGGACTAACATTGGCGCAGGGCTGTTTGCTTTATCCAACTTTCTAGATCACACCGACGGTGAATTAGCTCGTTTGAGTGGCAAAAGCAGCAAATGGGGACATCAATATGACCTCGCTAGTGATGCTATCATCCATATTCTTTTGTTTGTGTGTATTGGATATGGTCTTAGGGAGGGAAAATTTGGTTGGTGGGCGTTGCTGATGGGGATAGTATCTGGTGTATCTGTTGCGTGCATCTTTCACTTGCGAAACCAAATGGAACAGCGTTTGGGTAAAGACGCTAGCCGTCAACCAAATTTCGCCGGATTTGACATTGAAGACGTATTATATTTGTTTCCCATAGTTACCTTACTGCATGGACTAGAGCCGTTACTAATAGCAGCTACAATTGGTGCGCCAACATTTGCTGTATGGGTAATTTGGCAATTTTGGGCACTCCCGCAGCCTGAATCCAATTAGTATAGCGGGGCATTGGGCAGAAAGCTAATAAAACAGGCTTTTTAGCTTTATTGAATAGTACCGATGTATCCCTTTTTTCTTGTTAAGAGTTCCCTGTTAAGAGTTCCCTACCCACGCAAGTAAATTCAGGAATCAAACCGGATTCCTATAGTTTACGAGTATGAACAAACGCAGCAGCCCGTGCCTGATATTTATGGAGTAGATTTACTTCAGGTTTTGATAGAAGAAAATGGGCTACTTCAAAAAGATTTAGTACCCATTTTAAAAACAGAATCTATTATATCAGCCATATTGAAAAAGCGGCGTAAGTTAACAACCAGACACATTGAATAACTGGCAGATTTTTTTCATATTTCACCTGCTGCTTTCTTCCCAAATTATCTTGAATAACTCGTTATTACTTGAGTGTAGAAGTGGTATGTTTATTTTTGCAATCCTGTATTAGTATCAAATTATCAATGGATCTTCAAACTGAAATTGATAAAGCTATAGCAGCTGTTAATTACCAGAAACTTCAAGCTGAGTTTCAAGCTCAAAATGAATTTTTGGTGGTGGAGAACTTTCTCCCTAACTCCATCATTGAGCAGTTATTGGCGCTGTTGCCATCTTTACAACCTGCTATCAACCGCAACTATATTCCCAATCATAAAAAGGGCGGTAGTATCAGCCGCTATAGCTTAGACAGCCTTGCTCCAATTTTCGGAGAGTTTTATCAACTCAGTGCCTTTTTTAAATTCCTCAACCAAATTACGGCAGAAAAACTCCTTCCCTGTCCTGAGGCTGATCCCCATACTTACGCGCTGTACTATTACACTGAGCCTGGTGATCATATTCAGTATCATTACGATACTTCTTACTATCGCGGGAAACGCTATACAGTGTTGATTGGTTTGGTTGATAATTCATCCAGTAAGCTGGAATATCAACTCTACAAGGATATTCCTGAACGGGAGACGCAAACGCGATCGCTCTCCTTAACTCCTGGTAGTTTAGTATTATTCAATGGTGACAAACTTTACCACAGAGTTACACCTTTGGGTAAGAATGAACAGCGCATTGTCTTGACTTTGGAGTATGTCACCGACACCCGCATGGGTATGCTAAAACGTTTTGTCTCGAATATGAAAGATGCGATCGCCTATTTCGGGTTTCGCCAGGTGTTTCGCGGTTGAGACGATACAGAGTTAATCTTTCTTCGATGTTAAGAATTAATTAACAAATATTGTCTTGAGCAAAAAACAGTCATATAAAATACTGGGAAAGTTTCCATATTTCCTGGTGTCATAGCTTTATTGGTGACTTGACGATGAAGGCAATTATATTAGCTGCTGGCGTTGGACGACGCTTAGGTAAAGATGGGGAAATCCAACCCAAATGCTTACTGAAATTTAACGGCAAATCTCTATTAGAGCGCCATTTGAACCATCTCCGTCATTACCAGATTGACGAAGTAGTGATTGCTGTGGGTTATCAATCACAAAGAATTCAGGATGAAATCAAAGCATTAGGAGCCGAAAATTGGGTCAGTACAGTTTATAATCCTGATTACACTAAAGGTAGTGTAATCAGCCTTTGGACTTTACGTCAACAGCTAGTTGCTGGCGATGACATATTATTAATGGATGCAGATGTGTTGTACGATCGCCGCATCATCGAACGACTAGTAAAGACAAATATCCCCAACAGCTTCTTGCTGGATCGGGATTTTGAACCGGGAGATGAACCCGTGAAGCTTTGTGTCAGAGATAATTATCTAGTGGAGTTTCGCAAACAAGTAGCTCTTGGTTTGGCTTATGATTTGATTGGCGAGTCAGTGGGATTCTTTCGTTTTGGAAGTGCTGCTGCTCACCGTCTTGCCACGCGCACAGGATATTATATCGCTGACGGACGACATGAAGAACCTTATGAAGAAGTAATTCGGGATCTACTGTTAGAAACTCCAGAAACATTTGGCTACGAAGACATCACCGGATTACCTTGGCTCGAAATCGATTTTCCCCAGGATATTCAACGTGCCCAAAACGATATTTTACCTCAGATAGAAGTCGCAGAAAATGTCTGAAAATATCTTTATTTATAGCGCTTCTGGTTTGGATGCATTACAGTCTGACCTCTCTCCTAAAAGGAGAAAGGCTTTGAGGCTTACTTCCCTTCCAGCAATAAAAGTTTTTCTACTTCCCTCTCCTCTGAAGCTACGGTGTACACACAAGTCCTTCTCACCCCCTCTAACTCCCCCTTAGCAAGGGGGAGAACCGGATATTTCCCCCCTTGACAAGGGGGGATTAAGGGGGGTAAATCCAGGGTTTGGGCTTCATTACCAAGATGTGTGTACGCTGTAGCCTAAGAGGAGAGGGTTAGGGTGAGGTCTGTATTCCATGTAATTGAAAATCGCTAGCTATATTATATAAGTTGAGAAAAGTAGAATAGATGCATCAAATATTTGCACCCATCGACACCGCTGCAAACTTAAATAAGTGTGCCCAATTGCGGGTATTACTAGAATCGCCTCAACTCGACTTCATCATGGAAGCTCACAATGGAATTAGCGCCCGCATTGTGGAAGAGGCTGGATTTAAAGGAATTTGGGCGAGTGGACTAGCCCTTTCGGCTCAATATGGCGTTCGAGATAATAATGAAGCCAGTTGGACTCAAGTTGTGGAAATGCTGGAGTTCATGTCAGATGTCACCAGCATCCCCATATTATTAGACGGGGATACTGGTTATGGCAACTTTAATAATATGCGTCGCCTGGTTAAGAAGTTAGAACAGCGAGGTATTGCGGGAGTCTGTATTGAAGATAAGCTTTTTCCCAAAACCAATAGTTTCATCAACGGCAGTCGCCAAGCTTTAGCTGATATTGATGAATTCTGCGGCAAAATTAAGGCAGGTAAGGATAGTCAGACAGACCCAGATTTTTGCATCGTCGCCCGACTGGAAGCTTTGATTGCCGGGTGGGATCTCTCAGAGGCAATGCGCCGAGCTGAAGCTTACCACGCAGCCGGCGCAAACGCCATCCTAATTCACAGTAAATCATCGCGTCCTGACCAAGTGCTAGCCTTTGCCAAAGAGTGGGCGGGTCGTTCCCCGTTAGTGATTATACCGACAAAATATTACAGCACTGCCACTGATGTTTTTCGCAAAGCTGAAGTTAATTTGGTCATCTGGGCAAACCACATGATTCGAGCTGCTGTTGCTAGTATGCAAGCGATCGCTAGCGAAGTGAAAGCCAGCGAAACTTTAATCAACATTGAAGATGATATTGCACCTGTAAAAGAAATTTTCCGGCTACAAGGGGCGGATGAACTCATAGAAGCGGAAAAACGCTACTTTAACAACGGACGACAAAACACCCAAGCGATCGTTTTGGCTGCTAGCAGAGGCCAAGAATTAGCAGCGTTGACGGAAGATAAACCGAAAGTGATGTTACCCCTTGGAGGTAAACCCCTACTCAGGTTGTTGGTGGACAAATTCAAAAAACTTGCCATCAATGATATTACCGTTGTCGCGGGTTACAAAGCAGAAACTATCAATGTTCCGGGGACTAAAGTCATCCGCAACCCAGATTATGAAACAACGGGAGAATTAGCATCTTTAGCCTGCGCTCAAACCAGTTTCAGCGAGGAGATGCTGGTGCTTTACGGCGATTTACTATTTAGAAGCTACATCCTGCGGGATTTATTAGAATGTCCTGGAGAAATTGTCGCTGTGGTTGATTCTGTGGCCAACAGCAAATCTGTTAGCGGTTCACCTGACTACGCCTATTGCTCAATTCCAGACGACCTTTCTCTGTTTGGACAGGATGTCAATCTGTTGGACATTTCTAAAACGACACAAATGCAATTGGGTAAATCTAGCGGACGCTGGATTGGGATGCTGCGTTTGCGGAGTCAAGGTAGACAGTGGGTAAGTGAAGCACTCGATGAATTACAAAAACGACCGGAATTTAACAGTTTGGGTTTGCCAGAATTATGCAATTATTTAATCGAGCAAGGCAAACCGATCAAGGTGCTTTATATTCGCGGTAACTGGTTAGATGTTAATTCTTTAGATGATCTTGACCTTGCTTTTCAATTAAAACAATAGGCAGTGGGGAGTGGGGAGTTGGGAATGAGGAGGTGGAAATAAAATTTTGAACTCTGAGGTTCATCAATGAAGCTTTGAGGTTCATCAATGAAGCTTTGAGGTTCATCAACGAAGCTTTGAGGTTCATCAACGAAGCTTTGAGGTTCATCAATGAAGCTTTGAGGTTCATCAATGAAGCTTTGAGGTTGATCAACGAAGCTTTGAGGTTAAAGTTTTGAGTTCTGAAGTCGAAGTAATAATCTTTCCTTCCCACTCCCCATCTCAATCGTCTAAATCCCTGAAAATTGCTGTAAATTTTTAATTATGATCCAGGCAGAGGAATTTGTAGAAGCTGCGCGTAATCTTGGCTTTGGGTGGTATACTGGCGTACCCTGTTCTTTTCTCACGCCTTTTATTAACTACGTTATCAATGACGTTCAACTTAGATATATCTCCGCAGCCAATGAGGGAGATGCTGTAGCGATCGCATCGGGAGCAGCAATTGCTGGTAAACTATCTGTGGTGATGATGCAAAACTCTGGTTTGGGGAATGCTGTTAACCCGCTAACGTCCCTAAATTATATCTTTCGGATTCCACTGCTGCTGATTTGTACACTGCGAGGCGATGTCTACGACGGGCTACGCCTACGCCATTTACAAGATGAACCGCAACATCAATTAATGGGGCAAATCACAGATAAATTGTTGGAAACTATGTCTGTACCTTGGGAATTTTTTCCCACAGACGCAGCAGAAATAGAACCCGTTTTGAAAAGAGCCACAGCCTACATGAGACAAGAACGCCGTCCTTATGCTCTAATTATGCGTAAGGGAGCGATCGCACCCCATGCACTCACCCGTTCTTCTATTCCCGAACGAGAAAATAGTAGTAGCGCTGATATTCAGCAAAGCTTTTTTCGAGATAACAAAGAACAACGCATTTCTCGCAGCGAAGCACTAGCTCGGATTGTGGAACTAATTGATCCAGAGAATACTGTAGTAATTGCCACCACAGGATATACGGGACGGGAACTCTTCGCCAGTCAAGACAGCGCCAATCATCTTTATATGGTCGGGTCGATGGGCTGCGCTTCCTCAATGGGATTGGGACTATCCTTAGCACGTCCAGACCTGAAGGTAGTAGTGATTGATGGCGATGGAGCAGCACTGATGCGAATGGGTAATTTTGCTAGCATCGGCACTTATGGCGGTGCTAACTTGCTCCATATTCTCTTAGATAATGAAGTCTACGATTCCACAGGCGCACAAGCCACCGTCTCTGCGGGTATCTCCTTTGCCAAAATTGCCGAAGCGTGCGGTTACGGCGTTACATTAGCCGGAGACGACCCAGCCCTTTTAGAAGCCTTATTTACCGCAGATGCTAACACTAGACCTAAATTCGCTCATCTGAAAATCCGTCCCGGTACTTTAGAAAAGCTACCCCGACCGAACCTCACCCCGGAAGCAGTTTTACAACGCTTCATGAAACATATTGGTTCAGACCTGATAATTTCTAATTCGTAATTCACGCCGTGTGCAACTTTCTCTCAAACCTAACCCCCAACCCCTTCCCTACAAGGGAAGGGGAGCAAGAATCAAAGCCTCTCTCCCTGTGGGGGAGAGGAATGGAAGCGGGGTTTTAAGAATAAGTTGCACATCGCGTTAATTAATAAATTCAAAGTACAAACTCTTAATTTATTAATGACTAATGACAAATGACCAATGACCAATGACTAATGACAAAATGATTTTACTAAATCCCGGCCCCGTGAATTTGAGCGATCGCGTCAGAAATGCCCTGTTGCGTCCCGATTTGTGTCATCGTGAAGTAGAATTTTCTGAACTTCAAAGCAGAATCCGCGAACAATTACTTCAAGTTTATGATCTTGGAGGCGTAGGCGTAGCCCGCCGTAGGCATCGCTGGGCAGCAGTTCTCCTCACCGGTTCTGGTACCGCAGCAATGGAAGCGATGATCAGCAGTTTAGTACCCAGAGATGGGAAATTGCTAGTCATTGAAAACGGTGTATATGGTGAACGACTATCCAAAATCGCCAAAATCCACGGCATTGATTACATCACACTTTCCCATCCTTGGGATGCCGAAATAGATATCAACGGTTTAATCAAACTCCTGGATGAAAACACCGATATCACCCATCTCGCTGTCGTCCATCACGAAACTACTACCGGTCGCCTAAATAATTTGGTGGAACTCGCGCCAATTTGTCAAGAACGCCGCATCAAATTACTAGTGGATGGAGTTAGCAGCTTTGGTGCTGAAGAACTAAATTTTGCAGATTGGGGAATCACCGCTTGTGCTGCGACAGCTAATAAATGTCTGCATGGCGTCCCTGGAACCTCTTTTGTCATCCTGCGACGGGATGCACTGCCGTCAGTAGACACAATCCCCCGCACCTTATATTTAGATTTAGCAACCTATTGCCAGCAGCAAGACCGAGGCGGAACACCTTTTACGCAATCAGTACAGACATTTTATGCCTTAACAGAAGCTTTGCAAGAAATGGCAGAAGCCGGAGGATGGCGTGCTAGACACAGCTATTACAGCCAACTAGCAAACTTAGTCAGAGACGGGTTAGCCTCAATGGGAATTAAATCTTTACTTCCTCAAGGAATTTCATCTGTGGTTTTGAATGCCTACTATTTACCAGATAAATTCAGTTATGAAGAATTTCACGACCAACTCAAAGCTGAGGATTATGTAATTTATTCTGGACAAGGAAATTTAGCTCAATCTATTTTTAGAGTATCAACAATGGGAGCTATTACTCACCCTGATATGGAACGATTTGTTGCTGTTGTTCAACAAATTATTTCAAAAAGACAGTAATTAAATTAGATATATGCTGCGGACTGACTACGCAACAGTCTTGAATCACCGTCTGAAGCAATTGTCTCAAAGCAGGAATCCATTTCGACAAAAAACTCCCAATAATCTTTGTTATATTGTGTAGCCAATCTCTTAATGACCAAATCCTCTAGTTGAGAATTGCGCTTGCCTTTCCAAAGCGTATCCGCCAAGGCAACAAATAACTCCTCAAGAGAACATTCCATTGTTTGCCAAAACCCTGATTTTTAGGTAGGGGCAATTCATGAATTGCCCCTACTGCGTGTAGTTTTGCGTAAGTCCGATGAAAGTCGGCGGGAAACTCCAACCCAAGAGTGGCTGGAGAGGATAGCCGCCCGCCGACTTCGGGCATTGGGAATTGGGCATTGGTGACTCTTACCCATGCCCATTTTAACAGGGCATCAAAGCATTTAATCTCCCCAGTACTGCCATATCTTCTGCATCTAACTCCGTCGGAATACCACTGCGAATCAATTCCGAAAAGTCTTCATTGGGAACCATAACAGTCAACGTGTACAAGCGAGTAGAACCAGTATTTTTAATCAAATGAGTACCAGTGGGAGGCACCAACAAACTATCTCCAGTTTTGATCATCGCACTTTTGCCGTCACACATGGCGATCGCTTCCCCTTTGAGGATGAAAAACATTTCCACCGCCCACTGATGGCGATTTGGCGGTGTTTGTCCACCTACATCAAAAATTTCTATGCAGCAAGTCAACGAAGTATTAGCATTTGTCGAATCGAAGATAATTGCTAATCGATTAGAATCGTTAAGACTGATGCGATATACCTGGTAATCTTTGAGAGATTTGATAACTGGAATTACACAACGAGTTGCGTACATTTATTTATCCCCTCTGAAGTTATCGATGGCTATGGAAATGCCTAAAATCCAAGTCCTGAATCAGAGAATTTTAGATTTTACATTTTGGATTTGGGATTGAAGAATTCAAAATTCAAAGATGTCTGAGAGCAAGCGAATTTAAACGCGATAAAAATCTAAAATTCCTGATCGAAGAAAGAGCATTCATACATGGGATCAATCTAAAATCCAAAATCCAAAATCCAAAATTGATTCACTCCTGACTTTTTTGCAGCGCTGTTAAAATTGCTTGCGAGTCAGTGACAAAACCAAAGCATTGTTTGACATTGTACAACGTCGCCAGCCAACAATATTCAGGAGAAGTTGTGGCGGTGCAGTCTTTAACTAATACGCAGTCATATCCTAAGAAGTTGGCATCACATAACGTGGCTAGCACACATTGATCAGCATTAACACCAGCAAAAAATAATGTTGTCCTTCCCAGATTCCGTAAGATACTATCTAATGGCGTATCCCAAAACCCACTCATCCGGTATTTGTCCACACGAATATCTTCGGGAATCTGTTCTAGTTCGTCTACCACGGCTGCTGCCCAACTACCTGCCATGAGTACTCTAGCACCATTACTTGGCAGTGGATCGCCCAATCCCACACCCTCCCCTGTGGGATTATAGACGTGACGCAAACTAGCACTAATATTGAGCAAGTCGGGACGATTCCCCCAATTTACCCAAATGACTGGAACACCAGCCTCACGCAGTTCTGGAAGTAAGTTGTTCAAAGGTTTAATAGGCTGACGCGCCGGAGTTACGTCCACGCCGATATGCGCTAACCAGCCATCAGGGTGACAGAAGTCATTTTGCATATCAATGACGAGGATAGCAGCTTTTGCCAAGTCTAGGCACAGGGTTTTAGTTTCTGTTGATAAAATAACGGGTTGTGGGGTCTTTTGAAGACGAGTGATATCTGCGATCGCATCATTCACTGTCCACGCATTTGGTGCAACTCCCAATGTCCGTAATGGTAAATTCATAAAATTCCAATACCCAACACCATTTTCTATTTTGTAACTTGAAATTCAGTTGAAAAGACGATTACTTAATCAAGGTTAAATATGGTAAGTTTCACTATCCAGAATGTTTTGATTGCCGTCCGTGATGATTATGCAACGGTAGATGTACAGGTTGTAGATGGTGCGATCGCAGCCATTGCCCCCAATCTACAGGTAATTGGCACAGCCATAGATGGCAAAAATAAGCTGCTGCTACCTGGCTTTTTCAACGCCCATACCCACTCATCAGAGATGTGGCAGCGAGGAATCATGTCAATGTTCCCTTTAGAATTATGGTTAGGGGAACTGTATGATTTTGCTCCCCTCGATCCCGAACAGGTTTATCTCAGTGCTTTGGGTACTGCGGTGGAAACCCTACTTTCTGGTGGGACGAGTGTAGTAGATCACCTGGTATTAATTCCCGGACTTGAGTTAGAAACGATCGCCATTGCAACTCGCGCGTACAGAGAAGTGGGAATTCGCGCCTTTATCGCCCCCTTAATTCAAGATGAATCCCTCTCCGCAGGTATCCCATCCGGGGAATCAGCCCCAACTCATCAGCCTTATTTTCGTTCAACTGCGGCAACATTGGAAATCATCGAAGAGGCGGTAAGACAGTTTCATCGCCCGGATGAGGGTGTAAATATTTTAGTCGCACCAACAGGGATACAATTGTGTACTGATGCTTTATTTGAGGGATGTATCGAGTTAAGCGATCGCTACAATCTTTGTCGTCACTCCCATTTACTCGAAACTAAAGCACAGGAAAAACTCGCCCAAGAAAAGTACGGTTGTACTGCTGTGGAACATTTGAAAAGAATCGGGTTTTTGAGCGATGTCTACGACGGGCTACGCCAACGCACAACACTTGCTCATTGTGTTTGGTTAAATGATGCTGATATCGCCATCCTCGCCGAAACTCAATCTACAGTTGTTCATAATCCTTTAAGTAATCTACGTTTAGGTAGTGGCATCGCCCCCATTTTAAAATATCGCCAAGCTGGAGTAAATGTAACTTTTGGTTGCGATGGTGCTTCTAGTAATGACTCCCAAGATTTGTTAGAAGCTATCAAAATTGGTTCTATTTTACATAATGTTACAGACTCCGATTATCAACACTGGATTACGCCCAGACAAGCAGTAGAAATGGCATCTTTGGGAGGTGCAAAGGGACTGAATATAGCAGACAAACTCGGTTCTATTACTGTGGGAAAACAAGCCGATTTGGTACTTTATGACCTCACCAACTTATCATTATTACCGCGTACAGATCCCATTGGATTGCTAGTTTTAGGTCGTCCTAGTAATGTTGTTAATAGTGTTTGGGTGAATGGTAAGCAAATTGTTGCCGATGGTAAAGTTACCACAATTAACGTTGATGAATTGCGACAAGAATTATTTAATCGTAGTCAATGGGAGACAAAGCGCAAGTCTGAAACCGTCGCGCAAATTGAAGCACATTATCGCACGGTTATGGGGTTATGAAAAACAAGTATACACAAGAGCCACTGTAAAATAGTAACAAATTGTTAAGCTTAGGACATCATGCGGAGTAAGCATGAAATTATCACTTAGTGATTTATGTGCAACATTTCAAGAATGTACAGTTTGGACAAACAGCATTATTGAAGATGGTTTTTCATCTCGTTTAGGCATCCTTGAAGAAACGATCACTGATATCAACTTAATAACAATTGCACGAAAGCACAGCGATTTTATCCTGACTAAGAAATTCAGTCGTAGAGAAGAAGGTTCACAAAGCGGTGCTGACTGGTTATGGTGCATAGGTGAGCCTGGTGCTTGGTTATCATTATTAGTGCAAGCAAAAGTTGTTAATCCAGTTAATTCGACTTGTCGTTTTCTTAACTATCGTTCAGGTGAGCAACGTCGCCTGCTGCTAAATTTTGCACGTCATTACCGCTTGTTTCCTCTCTATTGTCTTTACTCCCAAATTACTGATGAACTTTATCCCCCCAGTAAATCATTACCATCTTTGTCAAATTTTGATTCTTCAGAATGGGCTTGTTCTTTAGTCATTCCTAAATTTATAAGAAAACTAGTTGAGCAGAAGCATAACAAGCAGATCGATTTACTAAAATATGGAATTCCTTGGACATATCCCTTTTATATGGCTGCGACAAATAATGACCAAAAACTAGCTCATAGTTTAGCTGAAGCGATGAAAAAGATACGTACTGAATTTGAATCTGTTGACTCATCGGGGATGTACGTTCAGTTGTTGGATAACTCCTCAAGTAAAGCGAAGAAGCAAGGTACTACCCGAATCAGATGGGAAAATCCAGATCCGTTGCTACTTGTTACATCAAATCTGCCTAGTGTTGCATTACGACTTCTAAAAGGGAAGATCAGTGCTGTGAAATCACCTGTTGCTGGGCTAAGTATTATATCCACTGTGCCTATTGATACAGTGCTACAAACATACAAAGCCCTACCTGCTTCAGATAGAGAGAGCTTTCACCCAAGCAAAATCGCTAGAGATGATAGCCAGGTTCAGCTAGATATGCGAGTTTCCGACACTTAACACAATGTTGGAGCAGACGAACCAAGCCTCTGTGTCAAGGTTGCTTGCCTCCGCTTAACTTCACGCTAGCCTATTAAGTTATTGATTAGGAGAGTATTTTGACCTTGCCAAGCAAACATCCATCTTTTCTATAATCATTATTCCTCTCCTCAAAAGTGAAAGGCAAAATGAAGCGGTATGTCGCAAATAATACAAATTGGTTGTATGAGAGTTTGTTCAAGAATACTGTGAAAGCAAGCTTTTATGGGCTAAAAAGTAAATTAATATTTCTTCTTATTCTGTATGAGAAGTTTTATATCTATGAAAAGCTTGATTCACAATCATTTTAGGCTAAAGTTAATCTTTGATATACGGGCGACTAGTATTGACACAGTTGCTTTTTATTGGCTAAGATTCCGTAGATAATTTTATCGAGCAAAACAAAAATGCCTAGTATCGAAGATACACCAGAAAAAGTATCTAATGTTACACTACCATACAAGACCGATGATCAAGATATTCTCCAGCTTATTGAAGCTATCAAAAGAAAACCAGACAATGAGAAGGCTATTAAGGAGATATACAACAAATCAAACTTTGAAACTTCTCGAAAAACTCTTGAAATATTAGGCATTTTGGACAATCAACTAATATTTAGCTCTGCTGGAAAAGAGTTTGCTATTGAAAAAGATAACAAACGTAAAGAAGAACTTTTTCTTCAATTCTTTCTTAGCTATACGCCCTATGGTCATTACCTTGAAAGTATTTCTCAAACTGGTGATTTATCCACTACAGAAACAGAAACTATAAAAGATTATTGGTGGAAACATAACTATGGTTCTTCTGGGAGTAACCGTGAGGATGGAGTTGTTGCTTTTGGTAAACTCATCTCGTTGACGGGACTTGGTAAATTCATAACTGGTAGGAAAGGACAGCCATCGCGTATCGAATGGAATCAAAATGCGAAATCTTTAATTGATGCAGCGTGTAATTCTGATAAGTCTGATTCAACCTTAGAAGAACAGTCTTCAAGTATTGATTCTGAACAGATAGATGTGAGTGATTCTACGTCCGTTTTCAAGGATTATCCATCGGTCAGCGAGACACCTGCTGCTAAATCTAAATCTCATGTCGAGCTACCGTCGTTAGGGGGCACAACACTGAGTGTTATCCCGACGACTATTTCAATTAATGTTGATATGAGTGAATGGGGTACCAGCAAAATCATTACCTTCTTCAAAGCTACTTACGGAATTTTTGACGATGATAGAGAATCTGACTTATCAACTACCTGCTCACAAAGTATCAGTGAATCTAGTGATGGATATAGTGATTTGTAGTTCTTATAGCAAAGTCAACCTAGGCTCTTTGGAAAAATATACAGGAAAAAGCAAGCCCTATGTTAAAAGTGCAGTTGATGCGGCTTGCTTACTTGGAATGATAGACAACCAAGATAATGGTTATTTTGCTACGGTCAAGGAATGCTCTGAGTTGCTTACTGCTAAACCTTCTGAAGAGTTGAAGGTTGCTGTGTTTAGAAAGTGGCTTCAAGCATGGAAGCCTTTTATTCTTTTTCTTCGTCACTTAGCAATGGGAGATAGCCTCGAAGTATCAGCTAGGAGGCTAACTTCTTTTTACTCCTTTAATAAGGATGTTAAAGCAATTTTCGAGTTATTAAGTTTGTGGTCTAAGACGTGCAATTTAATTGACGCTAAAGGATCTTTAATCATTAGAGAGTATGAAATAGAGATAAAAGAGCTAACAGATGATTTTTCTAGAGATTTACTCGATGATGTAGGAGTAAGACTTTACTTAAACAGAGTGCTTGGCGATGAGGTCTTCCAATGGCTTACCCACAGTGAACTTGAGGAATTGGTAACTAGTCTTCTTACTTATCTAGATAACCCAAGAAGTGCTATCGAATGTTCGGGAAGAGCTTATGAGGATGTTCTGAGAAGACTCTCTGTTGAAATTGGAACTATTGACATCAAGAAAATTGGAGCAAAGTCTGGCATTTCAGAATTAGCCAACAACGTTTTGTATGCTTACAGGGATGATTCGGGAACTCCTTATAGTTTCATTCACACTAAACAACGTGACATCTCACAAGCAATCGCATCTATTCGTAATATGGCAGGTCATAGTATGGAAGCCAAATCTATGGAGCGATGGGAACTAAGTTCAACCGCAGCTATTGGCAAAATACTGACAACTATCTCATCAATAAGAAGTCTCTTCCACTACATCAAGTACAGTAAGTACTTATTCTAGTTAGGTTTGGTGACTATTATTAAGTAGTGGCACAGGCTAACACTGTATTTGTTGAACATTTTAAAATAATTGGGTATTTGAGCGATGTTTACGACGGGCTACGGCTACACACAACACTTGCTCATTGTGTTTGGGTTAGAGTCAATGATGTCGTCAGGCATGAGAGTTTGATGAATAAAGAGAGGTGATCGGTGTTAACTTTAAGAGCAAAGCGTTACGTGAGAGTAATTCACTATGTCATCAACAGCAATTACCACCGTAATCAAAATGATGGAGTCTTTACCCATTGAGGTACAAGATCGAATTGCAGAGCATCTGCGGGAATACATTGATGATCTACAAGATGAAATCACATGGAATGAATCGTTCCAGAGAACACAATCAAAACTTATTGCTGCTGCAAAACTTGCCAAACAAGAAATTGCAGAGGGACAAGCCACTGCAATGAACTACGACCAGCTATAAAGTCAGCAGTACTTCCTTCCTTTTGGTCTGAGTATCGACAGTTGAGCAGCGAAATTAGGCAAAGTGCCAAGAAAGCATATCGGCTGTGAGCAGAGAATCTATTTCACCCGTCTTTACGTTTCAAGTGCATCAACAGTCAGGAGGGGATTTAAACCACAAGCTATGGTGGGGAAGGATGGGACATGACACCACACACCACTGAGCTTTACAAAGTCGCCCAAACTGTTAGCGATAAGTGCAAAGTTCCGGGTTATGCAGGAGGTGCTGCACACGCTACCAATGACTTCTACACACTCATTGGTAGCCATCTCAGCTTTGGCTATCCGCGCCAGGAGGGATAATTTTAAATCGGAATTTGAATCACAAATTCTGAACCTTCTCCCAGTACAGAATTTACTTCCAGAGTGCCGCCATGTTTTTCTACAATAATTTGCCGGGCGATCGCTAATCCTAATCCTGTACCTTTGCCTACAGATTTAGTTGTAAATAAATGGCCAAAGATCTTTTGTTTGACTTCATCAGACATTCCCATCCCATTATCTTGAATGTAAATTAAAACAAGTCGTAATCTCAATTTTATTATTAATATCGTGAAAATTACGTCCAATATTCGACTCCTCTAAAGCATCAATGGCATTTGCTAATAAATTCATAAATACCTGATTAAGTTGCCCAGGAAAGCATTTGACTAAAGATATATCTCCGTATTCTTTCACTACTTGAATATCTGGATGCAGTTCCGATGCTTTTAAGCGATGCTTAAGAATCAATCAAAATAGCGCTGTCGATACCTTCGTGAATATTAAAAGCAACTTTGTGTTCTGTATCTGCTCTTGAAAAGGTTCGTAAACTATTGCTAATACTCCGAATGCGGTCAATACCTAATTTCATCGAATAAATCAGTTTTGGCAAATCTTTTCGGAGATATTCTAAGTCAATCGCTGCGATTTCTTCTTCTATTTCCGCACCCGGATTCGGAAATTTTTGCTGATAGAGGTCGATGAGGCGAAATAAATCTCCAACAAAATCAACAGCAGGTTGGATATTACCTGCAATGAAGCCTACAGGGTTGTTGATTTCGTGGGCTACACCTGCAACTAAGTTACCTAATGCTGACATTTTCTCACTTTGTACTAGTTGTAGTTGCATCTGCTGTAAATCTGTAATAGAGTGTTCTAAATGTTGAGCATTTTCTTGCGATCGCTAAATTCTTCTTTATCAGGACTTACGCAAAAATTGCTAAAAAGCTTAATTTATCGAACCGCCTTCGCGCTTCGCGTCTCCGAAGGAGAAGACGCCTTCTCTGCGAGAGGCTTCGCCAACGCGCAGCGTCTCGTAGAGAAGAGCGCCGAGAATTCGTAGAGTGTGCGTAAGTCCTATTTATCAAATAAATTCAGGACTTACGCATTGAGAACCTGAAACCTCGATCCCCCTTTTTAAGGGGGGAACTAGAATCTTTTGCCGCCTTTTTAAGGGGGTTGGGGGATCTAAAACTAAGGGAAATTGCGTGTTTTAGCTTAAGTTGACACCAAAAAGCCACAAAAAAAGGCTGATTTTGTGTATGCTTTGTGACTAAGTGCCTTAGCGATACATTTCCGGGAGAAAACATGGAACGCGCCATTTCTGCGTTAGGAATTTTAGTTTTTATCGGTATATCCTACGCCTTCTCTGTTAATCGTCGTGCGGTGCGTTGGTCAATAGTGGCGTGGGGTTTGGGATTGGAGTTTGCATTTGCGCTAGTGATTCTTAAA
Source organism: Nostoc sp. NOS(2021) (assembly GCF_017115025.1). GTDB lineage: Bacteria > Cyanobacteriota > Cyanobacteriia > Cyanobacteriales > Nostocaceae > Nostoc. The sequence continues at coordinate 24,157 of NZ_JABXKM010000079.1, forward strand.
ACTCCTTGGGGTTTAAATGTGTTTAAATCTCTGGGAGATATTGTCAGCCAATTTTTAGCATTTTCTGATGTCGGTGCTAAATTTGTCTTTGGAGAAAATTTTAAGGATCATTTCTTTGCTTTCCAAGTGCTGCCGACAATTATCTTTTTCTCTGCCTTCATCAGCGTCTTGTATTACTACGGCATTTTACAGCGAGTTGTAAATGTGGTGGCGTGGATAATGATCAAGACGATGAAAACATCGGGTTCTGAATCTTTATCCTGTGCAGGTAATATCTTTTTGGGCCCAACAGAGTCGGCGCTGATGGTTAAACCTTATATAGCGAATATGACGCAATCGGAACTCCATGCACTAATGACGGGTGGTTTTGCCACAATTGCAGGTGGAGTACTAGGAGCGTATCTTTCCTTTGGTATACCAGCAGAACACCTGATTGCTGCTTTCTTTATGACTGCTCCCACGTCATTGGTGGTATCAAAATTACTTTACCCAGAAACAGAAGTATCAGAGACGGCTGGTAAGGCAAAAGTGGATGTAGAAACCAATTATATAAATGTAATTGATGCTGCTACTAGCGGAGCTATTGACGGTGTAAAGTTAGCAGTTAATGTTGGGGTGATCATTATCGCCTTTTTAGGATTATTAGCCGCCCTGAATGCGCTGCTGGGATGGTTGGGGGCATTTGTGGGCTTACAGCAACTCTCATTACAGTGGATTTTGTCTTTTGTTATGGCTCCTGTGGCGTGGCTAATGGGCGTACCTTGGGCTGATTGTCGGCAAGTTGGGGCTTTATTAGGTACAAAGACAATTCTGAATGAGTTTATTGCTTTTTTGGATTTGAAGGCACTAATTGAAAGTGGTAAAATTTCCCAACGCGCAGTAATTATTGCGACTTACGCATTATGTAATTTCGCAAATATAGGTTCAATTGGCATTACCATTGGCGGCATTACTGGGATAGCACCTAATCGCCAGCATGATTTAGCTCGCATGGGTGTCAGGACAATGATTGGCGGTTTGTTAGCGGGTTTTATTACCGCTTGTATTGCTGGGATGTTGATTTGAAGGAGGCAGGGGGCAGGGCAACAGCAGAGAAGTGGAGTTATGAGGTGGATGAATGAGTCTGGCAATTCAGGTCATGTAGAAAAGCTAACGATTGACCTAACCCCCTTCCCGCATCGGAAAGGGGGAAAATTCTATTTCTCTCTCCTTTTAGGAGAGAGAAATAGAAGTGAGGTTTTCCAGATGACCTGAATTGTCAGATGAATGAGTATCTGAGAGGTTGTTTGAAAAGTTTTTCGCTGTGACTTTAGGCACTTTTAGATCCCCCCTAACCCCCCTTAAAAAAGGGGGAACCGGAATCAAAGTCTCCCTTTTTAAGGGAGATTTAGAGGGATCTAAAACTTTTGATACCGACAACAGGACTTTTCAAACATCCTCTGAGAGCGAATCTCAAAATTTAGATCCCCGACTTCTTGAAGAAGTCGGGGATCTGAGCAGCAACTTTTGCTTAAGTAAGTACTATTCGACCTGAAAGTAGAATTAAATTGGTTAAAGTTCTCTTTGAGAATAAAGGCGATCGCAACAGAGTGCCCATGTAGCCGCAAATAAACCAAGATCAGCGTATTAGTCATATTCACCCTTAAAGTGCAAGAAATTGCCCTAAAATTTATGTAAGTATGAGCCGCTGAATCTGAGATTAACTTTAAATTTATTTAACTTTATAGAATGCCAGACACGGAAAAGTCCCAAAACCAGCTGGCTAATGAGAAGCTGCTGCTACACCTGGAAGTTAGTCAAAAAGCAAATTATTCGCTGGTAGCCAGTGGAGAAGAGGGAATGGTGCTTCAGTTGGCTGATGGCACTATCCAGGCTTGCAGTGCAACTTGCGATCGCATTCTGGGACTGACCGCAGAACCGCTTGTGGGGCAAAATTTGCTTGATCCCAAGTGGCAATTTATTCATGAAGATGGCTCTCCTTTGGTCAGTGAAACTCACCCAGCGATCGTTGCCCAAAATACAGGTAAACCTTGCTTGAATGTGGTGTGTGGCTTTTATAAGCCAAATGGTGAGCTAGTCTGGCTATTGTTGTCTTCACAACCTCTATTCCAAGCTGGAGTCACTACTCCCTACGCGATCGTCACAACTTTTTCGGATATTACTGAATCTAAGCACGCGCAGCTTGAAGAAAACTCTAGCTCTGCTCAAGATACTCAACAAGTTGATGCAGATGAATTTCAAACACTGTGGGATAGTCAACGTCTGTTTCAACAAATTGCTGGCACTCTTCCGGGGATACTCTACATTCATGACCTAATTGAGCAGCGAAATTCTTACGTTAATTACGAAATTGCTCAAGGTTGGGGCTACACACCAGCAGAAATCCAGGCAATGGGAAAGGAGTTATTTACCCAACTTCTACACCCTGAAGATATGGCTCGACTCCCTAGCTATTGGGAAAAATTTAATTCTGCTCATCAGGGCGAAGTCCTCAGCTTTGAGTACCGGATTCGACACGCTAATGGAGAGTGGCGCTGGTTTTGTAGCTATGACACTGTGTACAGCAGAACTGCTGATGGATTGCCGCAATATCTTTTGGGAATCGCTTTTGATATTACAGAGCGACGACACATAGAAATTTCCCTGCGGCAAAGTAACGAAAGGTTTGAGCTAGCAGCGGCGGCGGTTAATTGCCTAATCTATGACTGGGAACTTCAAAGAAATACTGTGGAAAGAACTCAGGGTCTAACCCAGGTTTTTGGCTACACACAACAAGAAGCTGAACCTACTTTCGAGTGGTGGCAAGAACGCATCCACCCCGATGACCAACAAAGAGTTAATGACCAGTTCATGGCTAGTATGGCCAATGGAAACCGTTATAACATTGAGTATCGAGTGCGTCACCAGGATGGCCGCTATTTGTGGGTGGAAGACCAGGGGTTTGCAGTCCGGGATGCAAATGGTCAGGTAGTTAGGGTAGTTGGTGCTAGTACTGATATTACCTCTAAGCAAGCTGCGCTACGCGATCGCCAGCAAATTGAAACAAATCTGCGCGAGAGTGAAGAACGGATTCGGTTAGCTACTACTGCTGCTGAACTGGGTATGTGGTTTTGGAATATCACTACCAATGAGTTAATTTGGACAGAGAAATGTCAGCAGCTGTTTGGACTAAAGCCAGAAGCCGAAATGGGCTATGAAATTTTCCTCAACTCTATACATTCAGAAGACCGTCAACGCATCCATGAAGCGATCGCCCGCTCTCTTGAAGAAAAGGTTGACTGTGACATTGAATACCGCAGCCTTTGGTCTGATGGTAGTATTCATTGGATTGCTGCTAAAGGTCGCGTCTTTTATGATACCGAAGGTAATGCAGTACGGTTGATGGGTACTGCCCAGGATATTACCCAGCGCAAACAGGTAGAAAATGAGTTGCGCCAGCGCGAAACTCAATTAAGGCGATTAGTTGATTCCAACATTATTGGCATTATGTTCGCCACTGCTGAATACATTACTGAGGCGAACGAGGCTTTTTTAGAAATGGTGGGTTATACGCGAGAGGAACTATTAGCAGGTATACACAGAAAACAGATAACTCCACCGGAATATCACGCTCTTGATCAGCAGGGGCTAGAGCAACTTTTAACGGTTGGGATATGTACTCCTTTTGAAAAAGAATACATCCGCAAGGATGGTTCCCGCATTCCCATATTAATTGGTGGTGCCTTAGTGGAGCGATCGCCCATGTCTTGGATCTGTTTTATTCTTGACCTAACCCCCAGGAAGCAATTAGAAAAGGCACTTAGACAACAAGCAGAGGAACTCAAACAGGCAAACCAAAACAAAGATGAGTTTCTCGCCATTCTCTCCCACGAATTGCGATCGCCACTCAACCCCATTCTCGGTTGGTCATCGCTACTCAAAAGCCGCAAATTTGATGAAGTTACTACAAATCGTGCTTTAGAAACCATCGAAAGAAATGCTCAATTGCAGATTCAATTAATTGATGAGTTGCTGGATGTCTCCCGAATTATTCGCGGTAAGTTGAACCTGACTTTTGCCACTGTTAACCTGGTAGCTGTAATTGATGCTGCATTGGAAACAGTCCAGTTAATCGCTGAAACCAAATCTATCCAGATAAAAATACAGATTGACCCCAATGTAGGCAAAGTGTTAGGTGATTATTATCGCTTACAGCAAGTTGTGGGGAATTTACTCTCGAACGCAATCAAGTTCACTCCCCCGAATGGATCTGTGGAAGTCAGCCTATCATCGAGTCGGGAATTTAGTTCCCACTCAGCACTGATTCAAGTTAAAGACACCGGCCAAGGTATTTCCCCGGAATTCCTACCCCACGTATTTGAATATTTTCGTCAAGCCGATAGCAGCACAACCAGAAAATTTGGCGGACTGGGACTGGGATTGGCAATAGTTCGCCACATAGTAGAGTTGCATGGTGGTAGTGCGATCGCAACTAGTCCCGGAATTGGACAGGGAGCAATTTTTACTGTGAGACTGCCCGTGATCAAGGAGAGTGAGGGAGTAAGGGCAGGGGCAGGGGAAACAGGGCGAACAGGGGGAGCAGCGGAGAAATTTAACTCCTCAGTTCTCAGCGGACTACGGATATTGATTGTTGATGATGATGCTGACACACGGGAGTTTTTGCGCTTCTTTCTACAACAGAATGGGGCGCTGACAACTGTTGCAGCCTCGGCGACTGAAGCGTTGTCTGTAGTAGCACAGACTGTACCTAATTTATTAATCAGTGATTTAGGAATGCCAGAGATGGATGGCTACAGCCTGATTAGGCTGCTCAGAGCCATGCCAAAGGAGGAGGGAGGGGAAATTCCGGCGATCGCTCTTACTGCCTATGCTGGAGAAAGCGATCGCGATCGAGTCTTGGTAGCTGGGTTTCAAAAACACGTTGCCAAACCAGTACAACCAACTGAATTACTGACCTCAATTGCAAATTTGCTAGGGCAAAATCATCACTAAAACTCTATTTCTGTCCATTGGATTTTAGGCTGAACTGAACGGTATTGGGTTATGAGAAATACACTATCAGAAGGCTTAAATCTCAATCAGCTTAACCATGATCAAGAAAGATTTGCTTCGCAACCATTTCGCCCGCAGAATGTGCTGAGTATATTACTTTAACAGAAAACATTGGCTATGCAGATGCTCCTACAGGACTTACGCAAACAATAGCTGAAACCCTTATTTTTACGTAGGGGCAATTCATGAATTGCCCCTACAGCGTCTAGTTTTGCGTAAGTCCTATCCTATTAGTACTCACCGAGGTTTTGAAATGCGTCCCGACATCCGCAATAATCAGCGCGTTATTCTGGATAACCGGGAGCGTGCTTTTGATTTATGGCAGCGTGTGTCAAATTATATCCCCAACACCATTGGTAGATGACATCCTGTTGGGCTGAATGAGCGTTTTCGTTTCTAGGGGTTTGCACCTCACCATGATGGTGCTTATCGGCGACCTAACAGTGAGGAAAGTGTATTGACTTTCATGATTTATCTGAATGAAGGCTTTGAAGGCGGCGAAACCCGCTTTTATCTTCCCGCATACTACGAAGATTTACTTAATCTGCCTGTGCTTGCAGTAATAAGTATGGCTTTGTGTTTTGTCCACGAACTAGTACATGAGGGCGCTTCTATTATTCAGGGGCGAAACTACGTCTTGCGATCGGATGTCATGTACAGTCATTAGTCATTACTACCAATGACTAATGACTAATGACCACTGACTAAAATTTAATCTAACTCCTAGCGCCCTTCTAAATTTTGTTCTTGGAGGGGATTTTATTGCTTAAGTGACCATCTACGTTAGCCCAGCTTACCGTAGGTATCGCGTGCAAGAGTAACAGCAGATGGGTTACTAGTTTATCTGTGGGTTGATTTTCCTAAAATAGTCTTTTGCAAAAGAATAATTCCTACCCAAAAATCTTGGCGCAATCAGGCTCGAAATTTTTGATTGCGATCGCTAACTTCCAGTCTAGTATTTGAAAATTTCCCATCACAGACAACTATCTAAAGAGTGAAAGTTTTTTCTCTAAATCCAGCCTTTAGTTAGTTGTATAATTTTGATAAAAGATTAATAATATATCATATTCGCAAAACACATTTTATTTATTAAATCTTGCTAAAGATCATGATACATTAAGCTTGACGGCATTAACCTTCCTCGGCAATTATAAAGAGACGGCTACTAAAAGCCAATTATCCTACTGCTTGACTGCGATTTTAGAACTGAATAAAATCGCCTACTTGCACGAATTATCTTTATTATTGCAACATACCTATTACCACAGTATGCCTGCTTATCCTTATTAGTGTCATCTGCGGTTCTTTAAAAATCAAATAGTAATCCTGTACTATGTGTGGTGAACATTTGGATAAATGTTATGAGATGTCAGAGCAGCTACTCATAATGTCCAAGATTTGACTTTTCCAGAGTTAACGGTTGTATTTATGGTTTCCATATCAAGGCAAACCAAACAATTATCTGGATATTTGTATTCACTTAACCTTGCATCCAGTATTTTCCAATAGTCAATCCAAGAATTTGAAAAGAGGATATTTCCATGTCTAGTTTCTTTCGTTGGTCATCAGGAAGGGTTGCTTTACTAGTTCTGGGAATGACAGCTGCTACAATAACTCCCATCGTAATTTCTGCCCCAGCTTTATCTCAAAATACTGTTCCATCGGCGACACCATCACCTGAGACACCATCGCCTGCGACACCATCGCCTACTTCAACAGTTAACTTGTCTGATGTTTCCTCAGATTATTGGGCGCATCCCTTCATTCAAGCCCTAGCTGACAATAATGTGATTGCTGGCTTTCCTGATGGCACCTTTAGACCGAATCAAGCTGTGACTCGTGCTGAATTTGCTGCCCTAATTCAAAAAGCTTTCGGCAGCCAAAACCGAGTTCGGCAATTAAGCGCAGGTGGATTTAGTGATGTTCCTACTGGCTATTGGGCGGCTTCTGCAATTCAAAGCGCCTACGAAACTGGATTTTTGGCAGGCTATCCTGGGAACGTATTTTTGCCAAATCAACAAATACCCAGAGTACAGGGGATCGTTGCTTTAGCAAGTGGTTTGGGTTTGACTACTAGCAGTACTGGAGCAAGTAGTGATCTGGGCACCTACTACAATGACGCCTCAAGTATCCCGAACTACGCTGTTAGTGGTGTGACAGCAGCAACACAATCTAATATTGTTGTTAATTATCCAGATGTAAAACAACTCAATCCACAACAGCCCCTGACTCGTGCGGAAGCGGCAGCACTTTTATATCAAGCTTTGGCTAAACAGGGACGGATACAACCTATTGCTAGCAATCTTCCAGCTAGTCAGTATATTGTCGGTGGAACTCAAACCGGTAACGATATTGTTTCTCTTGCTGCATCCAGTAGTTCTCTTACAACTCTGACTTCTTTATTAAAGACAGCTGGTTTAGCAGATATTCTTCAACAGCCAGGCCCTTATACAGTTTTTGCTCCCACCGATCAGGCATTTGCTGCTTTGCCTGCTGCTACTCTACAGCAGTTACAGCAACCAGAGAACAGAGAAGCATTGATTAAGATTTTGAGATATCATGTGGTTCCTGGTGCGGTAACTGCTAGTCAACTGACGAATGGGGAACTGAAAACCTATGAAGATAGACCTGTAAAAATTCAAATCGATCGCGCTAACAATCAAGTCGAGGTGAATAATGCTAGGGTTATCCAGCCGGACATCAAAGCTAGCAATGGTGTTATCCATGCAATTAACCAAGTCCTGATTCCGCCTGATATTAACATCAGTAAGTTAAATCAGCCACCAACAGCAAACACGCCTGATGTGACAGTAGGTAGAGCTACTCGTGGTGGCAGAAGCTATATCGGAGTTGCTGGTAACATTGGTTTGAGCGGCGGCGATACAGCTCTGAGCGACGGTAACTTTGCAGTGATCAGCAAACTTGGTCTGACAAACTATCTATCAGTGCGACCATCGGTGATCTTTGGGGATGATACACTGTTTCTAGTTCCCGTGACTTTAGATTTTTCTCCCCGCAGAGCAGGTTCGGTGGGCGAAAAAACCTATAGTATATCTCCTTATATAGGTGCTGGTGTAGCAATTGAAGCTAATGTGGATACTGATATTGGATTACTGCTAACTGGTGGTGTAGACGTTCCTCTCGGTTCTAAATTTACGCTAACAGGTGGTGTAAATGCTGCTTTTATGGATCAAACTGATGTAGGGCTACTATTAGGAGTTGGCTATAACTTCTAAGTAAATAGAAATAGAACAGGCGGTAGGGGCAATTCATGAATTGCCCCTACGTGAAAATCATTCTTTTCGGCTCTTGTTTGCGTAATTCCTGAGTAAGTTGGGTTGAAACTATACTAAGGTCGCTTGATGGCTAAAGTCAGTCCATCGGCGATGGGGACAAGGGAGAGGGTAACTCGTTCGTCATGATGTAACTTTTCGTTGAGCGCCCGGATAGCTTGGGTGCTTTTATCTTGATTTTGCACTTGGGCAACTTGTCCAGACCATAAAACATTATCAATAGCAATCAATCCACCTGAACGCACCAATTGTAGCGATCGCTCATAATATGCATCATAATTTTCTTTATCAGCATCAATAAAGGCAAAATCAAATGTCTCGGCTTGGCCAGTTGCCAACAGTTGATCTAAAGTTTCCAAGCCTGGTGCCAATCGTAAATCGATTTTATCAGCAACTCCGGCTTCTTCCCAATATCGCCGGGCGATCGCAGTAAATTCTTCACTCACATCAGCAGCGATAATCTTGCCATCCTCAGGAAGGGCTAAGGCAACTGAGAGTGAGCTATAACCTGTAAATACACCAACTTCCAGGGTTTTCTTCGCTCCAATCAGCTGTACCAGTAATCTCATAAACTGCCCTTGTTCTGGTGAAATCTGCATTCCACTTCGGGGATGGCTGGCGGTTTCTTGGCGCAACTTCAAAAGAATCTCCGGTTCCCGCAGCGAAACGGATAAAAGGTAATTATAGAGTTGGTTATCAAGACCTATAGACTGTTTTGGCATGGTAGCTCAGAGAATTGAAAGAATCTACAGTTATACTATCGCCCAATAGTAGTTTATCAGGAATCTCCAGTGAGTAAGTCACTCTTTTTTCAGGAAGGCTAACTTCAGTTATGCCAATTTGAGGGATCTTGTGGACGGTTATGAATGCAGCGATGCCATCTTCCACAACACTATCATGCCGGATGGAAGTAGTCGGAGTGATAGTACTGGATATAAATGGCCCGGAAGACATGACATTATTGAAAGTCAATACAGCGATCGCTAATAAGCAGGCTGGTTCGGAGAAGATTGGGGAGATAGTGTGTTGAAATTATTGGATTGGATGCATGATGCACTTTTATACTTCCCAAAAAGTATTGGGATAATGGTCAGATCGTTACGCAGTTCATAAAGGCTACTTATGAGTAATTAGGAAATTTAAAAACCTGCCAAAATGGCAACCCGATTCTGATTAACCAAGTTAAATTGTAAAAGATAAACGACTTCAAGGGTTTTGTTATCAGGGACTACCACGTAAGCAAATTCCTTTTGTAAAACACTATCTACTAAATGATTTACAAAAATAAAAAACTATCCCTACCAATTATTTGCAGACTATTTTTCTCAGCAGATAATTATCAATAATCAGGTTTGGCATTTGCTGCAACAGGAATATTAAATGCGTATGGGCGTTGTTGTGGAAGTACGCATTAGCCCCCAAATAACGGGCAACGTCTGTATACATTCCTGTTCACTTCAGCGGCAAATGGCAGAGTGGGAGTTTGAAAGCTGACTGATATGCTTCCTCCCACTCTCTTTTTATTTAGCGATTTCTAATTGTGAGGTATTTTTGCATATTTGGGATGCTCCTATCAAAACATGAACTGTCTTTAGAAGTCAGTATCCCGTAAAAACTCAAGAATCGCTGCATTCAACTCCTCAAAAGCGCCAGTTGAGGCATCATGATAGCAGTTAGACAAAATTTGCAATTTAGAATTTGGGATATGCTGATGCAATTTTTCACCATGACTAGCAGGAAACCAACTATCTTGATCACCCCACAAAACTAGTGTAGGACACTTAATCGCACTCAGGTTATTTTGAATTTGGGTGAGCATATTAGGCTTATTTAGTTGCCAATTTTCAATTTCTCGCGCGGCTATTTGTAACTCTTCGGCGACTTTCGCAACCGTACCTGGCAATTCAATAAACGGGTAAGTTATCCAATAGACATCTTCCTGTGTCAAAATTGACGGATCAAATAATACTCCACGTCTTTCTATTGCCATAATTTCTCTAAATAGAGGTGCAAACAAATATGCCAGCCGTAAGGAGTCAATTGTTTGCATTATTTCCAGGGGCGTTTGGGCAAGTATCCACATAGCCCAATGGGGTAGATGTTCGGCAAAAACAGGTACGTTTACTACTACAAGCCGCCCGATTAACTGTGGATGTTCTTGAGCAAGGGCAAGGGCAACTAATCCCCCCAGAGATTCAGCGACAATCACTGCGGGTTCATCACATAATGCCTGAATAATTCTTTGAAACTCAATAACTTGATGACCGTTGTGTTCTCTACGAGACAATGGCTTTTCGGAAAAACCAAAACCTTTGGCATCAAAACAAATTACCCGAAAATATTTAGATAATGGTGCTATATTGTGCCGCCAATTATAGCTCCAACTACCCATACCATGTAATAAAATTAGCGGTTTACCTCTACCTTTTTCGCCATAAGCAATTTGTACAGGATACCCTTTAGCATCAGTAATAACTAGACTTTGCCGCCCTTTAGGAAAAGTAGCTTGCCACCAATCTTTCATTCCGTTATCAATAAATAATTTAAGTGCCAGTTAAGGCGTTCCACAACATTCTAATTAGTATCACAGGCAATGCTACTAAAATAATCGAGATTAGCAACAATCCAGCCAAAACGGCAAAGATAAACCACCTGTCTGCACTCTTTTGCTGGCTGGGAAACTTTAAGTACTCTTCCAATAACTTGATATTATAACTGTTCGCTGTCCAGGCAAAATCAAACAAGTCTCCCAAAACTGGGACAGCGCCTACCAAGCCATCAATGATCACATTCAAAACCATTTTGCCTAAAGTGGCTCTAGATACACCCAGCCGCGCCGCTTCTAGGATGATGTAGCTAGAAAACATCACTCCCAAAAAATCACCACCAATAGGTATCAGTCCGATAATTGGATCTAGACCAAAACCAATCTTCGTGCCGGGAATGGTAATAATATTATCCAGCAGCCGACTTAACTGACGCAGGCGCTTCAAGGTGGGTGCTTTGGCATCAGGTTCAATCATCGAAAATCGAGGAGAAGAATCAGGCATAAAGGCGATCGCTAACTTTGTATTGAATCGTTAGATATTCTACTCTTCTAGTGAGCTATCGGAAAAATTTCCTCAGAGATTTTAGCTATATTTACTATTTTTCGGGGGATTCTGACTGTGCTTTTGGGCGCATATCTTCGCCGACAGTCACATTCAACTGATCGCCGATTAACAGAACAGCAGCGCTCATCGACAGCCAGAGCATTAAAACTATCACAGCCCCTACAGCACCATAGACTTTATTATAATTCCCAAAATTAGCCACATAAAGCCGAAATAGAGCAGACAATATTGCCCAGAAAACAGCTGCTAAAATTGCTCCAGGCATCATTGGTGTGCCTGAGTTCCACTGGCTTGGGCCATAGCGATAGAGAAAGCCAAAGGCAACAGCAACAATAGTTAAAGCTAAAGGCCAGCGTAACAGCTGCCAAACATGCACCAAGAAGATCAAAGAACCATTTTCGCGCACTACCATTCCCAACAGTAGGTCACTGGTAAACACTAAGAAAGAAGCCAATACTAAAAGCAACATAGTACCGACTGTTAATCCCAGAGAGACGAGCTTGGCTTTCCAAAAGGGGCGGATGTTTTCTGGAGGAATTTGATGGATTTGGTCGAGGGCTGTCATAGCGGTACTCACCGCCCCAGAAGCAGCCCAAATTGCTAATACAAAGCTCAGAGAAAATAAACCGCTGTTTTTGGAGTTGGTAATTTCTGTGGTGGCAAAATCACGAATCAGATCCAGGGCTTCTTCAGGTAGGACTTGACTGAGTTGAATCGCCAGTTTATTAAAGGTGGCTTGCAAAGATTCTGCTAATAAGCCAATGGCTGTGATGAAAGCAAGAATTGCTGGAAACAGCGATAGCATGGCATTGAAGGCGATTTCTGAGGCTAGTCCCAAAAGTCGTCTTTCGATTGTCCTGGCAAAAGTTTTTTTGAGCGTGTGCCAATTGAGGTGGCGAAAGAAGCGGAAAAAACGAGGCTTTGGCATGATTTAGTAATGGGGAGTGGGGAGTAGGGAGTGGGAGTGGGGAGTTAGGAGTTAGGAGTTAGGAGTTATAAGAATTCTTTCCCCAATGCCCAATGCCCAATGCCCAATGCCCAATGCCCAATGACCAATGACCAATGACCAATGACCAATGACTAATGACCAATGACCATTAACTAATAACTATTTATTTATGAATCAAGATTTAACACAACAGTGGTTGACAGAAATCCAGGTACTCAAAGAGCAGATGGCGGGACTTCAACACGATCGCGATGCGGCTTGGGAAAGTGCCCAAAAATGGCGTCAGCTTTACAACACAGAAGCAGAACAACGCCGCACAGATGCTCAACTGTCCCAACAGGCGATCGCATCCCTCAAGGCAGACCTGCATAAACTCCAGGGTTTTGAGGTCGAGACACTGGCTGCTGCGACACCAGTAACAGCGATCCAACAAGAAATAGAACACCTAAAATCTGTGGAGGACTTGCAAACTAAACTCATCGCCGTGATCAAAGAACGCGATCGCCTCTTGCAAGCTTTGAAAACTGAGCAGGATAACCACGCCCAAACCCGCAATAGCCTGACTACTGCCTTGGGTGATGCTATTGATAGCTTGACACGGGAACGAGCCGCAGCAGAAAAAGAGAGTCACCCAAGAGGACAAGGGGACAAGGAGATAGGGGGACAAGGGGAAACCCCATAGTTAACAATTCAAAATTCAAAATGACGCTCTCTACGAGACGCTAAAAGCGAACGCAGACTCGCTAACGCTACGCTAACAAAATTCAAAATTAAAGACATTTTCAGACGGCGATTTAAACCCCGACTGAAAATGATCGGAGGCGGAGTGGCTCCGACTCCGCGCTACCTGTATTGTTGGGGTCTTAAACCCTTTGATTTACGATAATTTTTAATTCTTTAATCTAAAATCTAAAATTGGCACGGTCAATAACCCCCTGCTATCGTTGTCTCGGCTGAATGCCAGATGCAATTAATCTCTCTATTGACTTGCTATCTAGGGGTTGGGAGAAAAAATATCCCTGCGCGTACTTGCATTTCATGGCTCTAAGTTGTGCTAGCTGTTCCACCGTTTCTACGCCCTCCGCTATTACATCTTTATTTAGACTTTGGGCTAGGGTGATGATCGCCTGAATAATCTCTAAGTTTTCTCCATTAGCACCAATCTTGGCAATAAAAGAACGATCAATCTTCAAGGCATTACTTGGAAAACGTTGCAGGTAACTCAAGGATGAATAGCCGACGCCAAAATCATCTAAGTGTAATTGGATATTCATCTGTTGCAGTTGCAAAAGCATAAAAGTTGCTGATTGAATATTTTCCATAAGTACGCTTTCGGTAATCTCCAGTTTTAAATTGCTGGCTTCCAGGTCAGTCTCTTGGATTATTTGGGTAATTTGTTCAATCAGCCCAGGTTGTAAAAACTGTTTAGTGGAAAGATTTACACTGATTGTCAAGGGTGGGTTAGCAGGAAATTGTATTTGCCAAGCACGTATCTGACGACAAGCCTCGCGGAGTACCCAATAACCAATAGGGATAATCAGCCCAGTTTCTTCTGCCATTGGAATAAAGCTGTCTGGAAAAACTAATCCGTGTTGCGGGTGCTGCCAACGAACCAGAGCCTCGAAGCCAATAATCTTGTAAGTTTCTAACAAAACAATTGGCTGGTAGTGAATCTGAAACTCCTGGCGTTCAACTGCCCGTCGTAGATCCATCTCTAACTGTAATAGTTTCGTTTCTTGGGTGTACATAGTTGAGTCAAATATCTTATGGCGTGCCTTACCCAATGCCTTAGCGCGATACATTGCAATGTCAGCATCGCGCAGGAGTTCTTCCGGTCGGTTGTAACTGGCCTTGCTCAAGACGATGCCAATGCTGACGGTGGTAAATATCTCATACCCGCTGAGTTTGAACGCAGATGTCAGAGCTTGGTGTATTCGCTCCACTACGCATGTTACGTCATTGATGTTGTTGAGATCATCAAGCAAAATTGTAAACTCATCTCCCCCTAGACGGGCAACTGTGTCTCCAGAGCGCACGCAATTTTCTAATCTCTGAGCAAGCGCAGTTAGTAGTTGATCACCAATCATATGACCGAGACTATCGTTGATAACTTTGAAGCGATCTAGGTCTAAAAAGAGAACAGCAAATATATAGTCCACACGTCGTTTTACCAGCATCAGTCCACGCTCTAGCCGTTCGATGAATAAGGCGCGGTTTGGTAGACCGGTCAGTAGATCGTGAAAGGCATCATGGATTAATTGCGCCTGGGCAAGTTTTAGAGCAGTAATGTTGCGAGCAATACTCAAAACAAAATATACTGAACCATCGCTAGCCAATTCTGGCACAAGACGGGTATGGTAATGTCTTATTTCCCAAGCGATCGCTAAACAGCATTCAAACTCCATCTCTTGCTTAGTTTGGAAAACTTGCTGGAGCTTATGATCGCATATCCGGCAAAATTCTTCCGGCAGATTTAACTCTGCGTTTGTTTTACCGATAAATGTTTCAGTTAATATTCCTGTAAGCTTTTCAATAGCTGGATTAACGTAAACGTAGCGCAATTGAGTGTTAAATCTGGAAATAATATCAGGTGCATTTTCAACTAGTGCTTTGAATTCTTGCTGGCGACACGCTAGTGCCTCCAATATCTGCTTACGCTCGGTGATATCCTGAAAGACCAAAACTGCACCCGTGATGTTACCATTGTCATCTTTAATCGCTGCAATACTATCATCAATTGGTATTTCTGCACCGTTTCTAGCAATAAGTATCGTCTCTTCTGGTAAATTGACAGCAACACCAGACTCAAGGACTTGTCTTACAGGACTTTCAATTTTTAGACGGGTCTTTTCATGAGCAATATTGAATACTTCTGTTGCTTTTTTACCAAACGCATCTGCATATTTCCAACCCGTCATTACCTCCGCAGCCGGATTCATAAAAGTCACTGCTCCTAATGCGTCGCTAGTAATCACACCATCACCAATACTTTTAAGTACGGTAGTCAGCCATTGTTCACTCTGTTTTAATTTTCTTTCCATCCGATGTTTGGATAGGGTAATTTCAATAGTAAACTTTAATTCTTTTTCTTTGAAGGGTTTGATAATGTAGCCAAATGGCTCTGTTACTTTTGCTCGTTCTAATGTTGATTCATCGGCATTGACAGTGAGATAAATTACTGGGATATTAAAATTATTATGAATTATCTGGGCGGCCTCCACACCATCCATCTTTCCCTTGAGGCGAATATCCATTAAAACTAAATCTAGAGAATCATCTGCTGCTTTCTCAATTGCTTCTTCTCCAGAATAGGCAAGCCACAAAACATTGTATCCAAATTTTTTGAGCCGATTTTGTATATCCATTGCCACGATGGCTTCATCTTCAACAATTAATATATTTACGCCGCTCATAATTTGGTTTTATTTATGGAAATATCAATTTTTATTCGCAAATATAATCTTTGATTCTCCTCCGTTATAGCTGCTAAAATAAATATTCCCTTTTAGCTGATGTGTGAGGAGTTTTACTAATCGCAGACCTAATAATTCTGTAGTTTAAAAGTAAAAATATTTGGCAACATCAACGCCATGATCATTGATAGTAAGTGGAAATAAATTTGCTTCTAGGGAGCAAAACTCAATACACATTTCGCTCGATTCTCTTTGGGGAAAGGCATATTTTAGAGGATTTGAAATAACGCTACTACTTGTTATAGTCCTGGGAACTGATACCAAGTTTCTTAACTTCGAGAGCCAATTAGCTCTAAGAGGATGTTTTAAAAGGGTATTTTGCTCTCATGGTGAGCACCGTGAAGCATCTCAGTACATGGCTGAAAGCTTGTTTTTTCGTTGCAGTTGACCTAAGTCAGAACGGCAAATTATACCTTACGGGACTCTTAAAACAATCTCTAATCAAGGATATCTATATTAGTTAATTATTGTGAGCGTATATTTTCTGAGTCCTGGGAAGGCAAATAAAAAATTTTGTGAAATTATTCAGTATATTTCCAAAGTCATCTTAAAGAGATTTTCGCTTGCACAAATTATCTTAATGTGCTATGTAGCCTCAGTAATTGCACTTAAAAATCTTTGGTTGTATTAGCTTGATATTAAATTGATTTGCGGAATACGTAGACTAGATATAGAACTCCTATTTGATTTTTGAAATGCACGTAGTGGACCCTCTAGGCTAAAATAGTGCATTAGACGTAGGTGGAGCGGAGCGCAACCCAACATATATAAGGATGTTGGGTTACGCAAAGCCTCCACCCAACCTACAATTTTTTTGCTGTTCCCTGTTCCCTGTTCCCTGCCCACGCAAGTAAATTCAGGAATCAAACCGGATTCCTATAAAGACATAAAGCAATGGAGAGGAGTAGAATAATAACCCTTGACTTTGGTAAATAAGTGAACTACCTACACTTTGGGCGGGTTTCCCGACTTGTAGCGACTGCCGTTTCACACTTCCGATCAAGCGGTAAGATGTGAGATGAATTGCTGTTTAAGGTAAATAATAGGGCATGGGGATAATTACCAATTACCTCATCCAACTAACTCAAGGCAAGGTAAAGTATCCATGCTCAGGCGCTTAATTGTGATTGTGACTGCCGCTATACTCTTTAGCAGTTCCTTGACGCTGGCAGAGAGTAAAAAGCCCAAACCACCGGATGAATTTCCTCCTAGTCCCCTAGAAATTACCACACGCGATCCACTGCTACCACGTTTGCCCAAAGATAAACAGCCGTTAACTCTCGAAGAAAAGCAAAAGTTAGAACCAGCACTGGATGCCTTAAACCAAGAAGCAGCAGCGAAACTGCAAGCAGGGGATCAGGTAGCGGCGTTTGAAATTTGGAACCGGGAACTGCGCTTGCGACGCTTTTTAGGTTCATTAGCAGAGGTGCAAGCATTATCACGAGTCTCTGCGATCGCTTGGAACCAAAACAACAGCCAAGAAGTACAATATATTACACTGCGATTGCAAGCAATTCAAAAGCAGGCAGAATCTCAGAAAAAAACTGCCCAAATTGATCTAGAATTGTGGCGATCGCTAGGTCAAGCTTACCAAAATGTGCGATCGCCTAAACTAGCTCTAGAAGCTTACGACCAAGTTTTGTTAGTAGTGCGACAGCAAAAAAATACAGCAGCCCTAATAGAAATCCTCAAGACAATTGGAGAACTGCATTTGAGTTGGTTTGATTATCGCAAAGCCGCCCCAATCTACCAGGAATTGTTGGGTTTAGCGACTTCCCAAGGCGAACGTGTAAATGAGGTAACATATCTGCAACGGCTGGCTGACATTTACGAGCAGACAAACCAACCACAGCAGTCATTGAATGTACTTAATAGACTAGCAGAAATTTACGTCAATCAAAATAATCTTACTGAAATACCACAATTAAAGCTAGCGATCGCTTCAGATTACGAATCTCTAGCAAAAAAAGATCCTAACTTACTGTTAGAAGCTTTTAAAAATTATCAAGAAGCTTATACCACTGCTTGGCAATTACAGGAATACGTTCGGGCTGGTGACGCTTTGCAGAAGTTAATTGCGCTGTACCGTTCTCAAGGACAAACAGACGCGGCTTTGCAGGCTAGCCAAATTCTTGTGCAAATACAGGCGCAAGCCGCCAACTTTTACGGGATGATGCAAGCTTATGACCAAATTGGGCAATTGTATCTAGAACGTAAAGAGTTTCCTCAAGCACTAACAGCTTTTCAAAAAGGGTTAGAACTAGCACAACAACTCAAATATCAGGAAGCATACTTTACTGGGCAAATTGAAAAACTGTCGAAAGCAAATTTGTAGGCAATATTAACGAAGTACTATAGCGCTTATCGTTTGTATGCAATACACTTTGACCTCTCTCCTAAAAGGCTATCCATTACCCGGATCTTTCTTAACATTTGCGAGAGTATTGACTCAGGTTTTTATAACCCAGATTCGTTCGTTGTTCATTCTCAATAAAAACGCAGTTTTAGCGAGAAGATTAAAAGCGAATTTGTCAAGTATGCCTAAATTCTCAGTGTCTAAGACGGTTATAGAACATGGGTTTCAAGATTGTAAAGAAAGATGTGGGTAACGCATAGCCTAAAAGGAGAGAGGCTTTGAATATTACTCCCCAACGCTAGTAGGGAAGGGGCTGTTCTTGTTAGGTCTGTATTGCACTCAACTGAGAAGCGCTATATCGTTGAGGAGCAATATTCGTGAAGTCATAGTGTAAAATTACAAATATAATTTTGGTTGTCCCTATGACTTCCCTCTCGGCATTAACCTTACCTGACCACACCCAGTTACCAGATTCAGATGGTACCTTTGTGTTCGCGAAGCGTGCCGGAGGCAAAAACTGGCAAGAGCATCCCCAAAGTATCTTACTCACTGACTCAATTAAACTTGTCTTAGAAGACCTTCATCCTGATAGTCAATATTGTATTGGACAAGACTTAGGTATCTATTGGCGATTAACAGATCCTCCTGAGAAAGGGGCTGAATCACCCGATTGGTATTATGTATCCAATGTACCACCGACCCTTGAAGGTAAAACACGGCGTTCTTATGTGCTGTGGAAGGAATATGTTGCACCCTTGATTGTGTTGGAATTTGTCTCTGGAGACGGTTCGGAAGAACGAGATCAAACGCCGCCATCTCAAGGGCAAGGTGGAAATGTTGGTAAATTTTGGGTTTATGAGCAGGCAATTCGAGTGCCTTATTATGGGATTTATGAAGTAGCAAAAGCACAGGTGGAAGTTTACCACCTAATCGATAATACCTATCAACTGATGAAACCCAATGAACGGGGGCATTACCCAATTGTTCCTATGGGGGTAGAGTTGGGAATCTGGCAGGGATTTTATCAAAATGCTGAGTTACCTTGGTTACGCTGGTGGGATGCACAAGGAAATTTACTGCTTACGGGTTATGAACGCACTGAAATTGAGCAACAAAGGGCGGAAGTTGAGCGACAAAGGGCGGAAATTGAGCAACAAAGGGCGGAAGTTGAGCGACAAAAGCGGGAGAGAATTGTAGAGAAATTGCGTAGGCGTAGCCCGTCGGAGACATCGCTCTCTACTGAAGAACTCAACGCTTTAGGAATTGACTCAGAAATGTTGGATTAAGATACTAATAAAACATCTTCATATATTTCTGCGATCGCACAACGAAAATCAACGCTAGCTAAATGCACTTCTTCTTCTTCATAAAGGTAAAGTACCCAATTTCCTTCCTGATTGCGGCGGAAGCATTCTACACTCATTTGGTCTGGTGAAATTAGCACATATTCTTGTA
The DNA here is from genome assembly GCF_017115025.1 of Nostoc sp. NOS(2021). Lineage (GTDB taxonomy): Bacteria > Cyanobacteriota > Cyanobacteriia > Cyanobacteriales > Nostocaceae > Nostoc. The sequence goes on from NZ_JABXKM010000079.1 coordinate 43,848, forward strand.
GTGATTCTAAGTGTCGGTAGCTGGCAAATTTCTTCCCTCTGTCAAAGCTTTCTGTTGACTCAGAAAGCACTTCGATAATTAAGCAAGGATGGCACTTAAAATATTCAAATTCTTTATCTCGTGTATCGCAAGTAACCATCATATCGGGATAAAAATAGCGGTTTATGACATCAATTTGTGCTTTCATGTCTAACATGTAGACACGGCAACCACTACCCCGGAGATGGTTTCGCAGCAGCATAGATACATTCATGCTAACTGTGACATGAGCATCACTTGCCCCTGCCATTGCGTAGACTTGCCCATCAATATACTCGTGTTTGATTTCACTTACTTTTTCGCCTTCTAGATATTCTTCCGGTGAGATATAGTACTCACTTTGGCTAATGACCATTTTAAGACCTTAGTAGTTTTATCAAACATTTTAACCCATACAACGAATTTACTGCTGAACAACGAGATCCCCGACTTCTCTAAGAAGTCGGGGATCTGAGTCTTGTGATTTTCACAAATCAAATAGGATTGCTATATAACAAATTTAATGAGCGACAGCGCCACCAGTTGGCTTCACCTTTTTCAAGAATAAAACGGCAATTCCACTGAGTAACAAAGCAATGCCAATAAAGTAGAAACAATCATTAAAAGCCATTACAAATGCTTCCCGGCGGACAATGTTAGATATAGATGCGATCGCTTGATTTTGTGCTGTACTCAAATCGGCTCCGCGACTGATAAAATACTGTGTCATCTGATCAATTCGCTGCTGAGTTTCTGGGTTATATAAAGATACTCCATCACCCAATCTATTCGAGTGAAATTGCTCTCTGTTAGTTAATAAAGTTGCTAAAGATGCAATTCCTATAGAACCGCCCAGATTCCGCATCATATTAAATAAACCACTTGCTGAACCTGCTTCTTGCCGACTCAATCCAGCAGTGGCGATAGAACTAAGCGGCACCATAATTAGAGGTTGTCCCATTGCACGCACAAATTGCGACCAGCGTAACTGATCTAATCCTGTTTGATTAGTCATTCCAGAGTTCATAAACGCACTGATAGAAAACAAAGTCACACCAACAGCTACCATTAACCGCACATCAATACGTTGCATCAATTTGGGGATGAGGGGAATAATAAACAGTTGGGGAATACCAGCCCAAATCAACACTTCACCAATTTGCAGCGCATTGTATTGTTGAATTTGGGCAAGATACAGCGGTAAAATATAAATCGAACCATACAATCCTACTCCCAGCGACACATTGACAATACTCGCTAAACCAAAGTTCCGCCTAAGCACAAGCCGTAAATTAATAAATGGTTGTTTACGAGTTAATTCTATAAAGAAAAACACGGCTAAAAAAATTACCGCGATCGCACTTAAGCGCACAATCAGCGTTGAACTAAACCAATCTTTGCGACTGCCTTCTTCTAAAACAACTTGCAGGGAACCTAATCCAATAGCCATTGCAATAATTCCCCACCAGTCACCTTGTTTCAGTAAATTAATTTGGGGTTTTTCTTGCTTAATTCCGTACCAAACGCCAGCTAGCATTAATGCCCCTGGAATTACATTTATATAAAAGTTGTATTCCCAACCAAAATTTTCTGTTAACCAACCTCCCAATGTCGGGCCAATTGAGGGTGCAAAAACTGCACTAAACCCAAATGCAGCCAGCCCAATTGATTGCTTAGATTGAGGTAAAGTCGTTAATACAACTGTCATAGCAGTGGGAATTAATACTCCTCCACTAAAACCTTGTAAGACCCGAAAGAAAATCATGGAATTGAGATCCCACGACCAACCACAGCATATAGAAAAGAAAACAAATAATGCAGTATTGACTAACAGATAACGTCGCAGAGAAAACACCCGCGACAACCATCCTGTTAGAGGAATTACCACAATTTCTGCTACGAGATACGCCGTAGAAATCCAAGAACCTTCTTCTAGAGTTGCTCCTAAACTTGCTTGAATATCTTGCAGCGAAGCATTAGTTATTTGAATATCTAATACCGCCATAAATGCACCAAGCATACTGGCTAATACACCAATCCAGATTTTTAGCGGTACACGTTCTGGTGGTACTTGCTGACCAATTACACCTGCGTTAGCCATAGTATTTTTCCTGTTTCAAAGTTAACTAGTAAAAAATGTTATTATTAAATATTCTCTTTCTCTCTGTGCGGCGAAATTACAATATGAGTAGTCGAAAAAAGCTCATTATATTATAGATGTTTTCGCTTGGGTGCAGTACAGTTTTGACCTCTCTCCTTTTAGGAGAGAGGCTTTAAATCTTACTCCCCAACGCTAGTAGGGAAGGGGTTGGGGGTTAGGTCTGTATTTGACTCAACTGCAAACTGGTATAACATAAATCTAAATCTAACTGCGGTTATCTATCTTAAACTTCTTGAGTCGTGATAATGCCCTTTTGCTCATAAATTGTACGCATTATTTTCCTTAAAGCAGGCAACTGTCTGCTGAAAATAATCGACCCTAAAATACAAGCTATCCCATCAATAATTAAAGTGTTGGTAGCACCAATATGACTTGCTAATAAACCTCCTAATAAATTACCTACAGGAATCATCCCCAAAAATGACATTGTGTATAAGCTCATCAATCGCCCGCGTTTGTCGTCTTCAACAATTGTTTGCAAAAATGTGTTACTCGCAGCAACTTGAAGAATTGTTCCCAAGCCAACAAATAACATTGTAAATAAAGAAAGTGGTAAAAATCTAGACAAAGCAAAAGCAATTAGACCAATTCCTAAAATTGCTGGAGCTAAGGCAATCAATTTCCCAATTCCTAAGATTGTTTGGCGCGTAGCTAGATAAATACCACCAGTTAAGGCTCCAACTCCAGATGCAGCCATCAAAAACCCCAATGTTTCTGCACCACCTTTGAGAACTTGTTCTGCCATAACTGGGACGAGAATAGTGTTTTGCAGTCCCATAAGACTAACTAATGCTGATAGCAATAAGACAGATCGAATGGGTGGGAAGCTAAAGGCATATACAAATCCCTCTTTGACTTTTTGCAAGGGATTACCGTCAGTTACCGAATTTTTCCAAGGTTTAACTTGCATCGCCAATAAAGCGGCGATTACAGCAATGTAGCTCAAACCATCAATTAAAAAACAATAGCCAGTTCCAACGCGAGCAATTAATAAACCCCCGATCGCAGGGCCAATTAATCGCGCACCGTTGAACATCGTGGAATTGATCGCGATCGCATTGCCTAAATCTTCTCTGTGTTCAACCAATTCTGGCACAAAAGCTTGGCGTGCTGGCGCATCTAAGGCGTTAATAAATCCTTGAAACAAACTCAACACGATGATATGCCATATCTGAATCACACCAGTTAGCGCCAGCACTGCTAATGTTAACGATTGAATCATCGCCAAGACTTGCGTACCAATTAAGGTATGATACCGAGAAAAGCGATCTACAAATACTCCGCCAAAGGGAGCTAAAAAAAAGTTAGGAATTTGACTCGAAAATCCCACAACTCCTAGCATTAATGGGGACTTTGTTAAGTCATAAACTAGCCAAATCGTGGCAAGTTGCGTCATCCACGTCCCAATTAGGGAAATACCTTGTCCGGCAAAAAACAGACGGTAGTTTTTTGACCTTAATGCAGGTAGTAGCGGTTTTTTCATCTATGGCTTGCTTTATACCAATCTGCTTTGATAAATATCATCTCACTTCATCTCTATACGCCTCTCCATAGATGTAGAAACATATCACAGTTAGAAAGAGGTTTTTCATCTGTTTGCAGGGAATTTGGTATTTACAGCTATTTTCAGGTAAATAGACCACGCGCTAGGGGCACAGCATTGCTGTGCCCCTACGACAGATGTGGTTCAAATACATGAAAACTCCTGTAATGATGTCCGGGCAATTAACCATAAAACCTGGAACCCCAAAGAGCCAAAGCTGTGCTTTCGCTCCCCTCCCCGCAGGCGGGGAGGGGTTGGGGGTGGGGTTCTATTTTAGCGGACATGGTATTACTTGACTTCCACAGCAACTTCCGCAGACATCCCAGGTGTAATCCGCGATTCGTACCCTTGAATACTCTTTTGGTCGAAAACTATTTTTACTGGAATGCGTTGGACAACTTTAGTAAAGTTACCTGTTGCGTTATCCGGTGGCAATAAGGCAAACTGAGCGCCGGAAGCTGGCGAAACACTATCAACACGACCAATAAAGGTATGATGAGGAAAGGTATCAAGCTTGATTTCTACTGGCTCTCCTGGCCGCATCTTTTCTAATTGAGTTTCTTTGAAGTTCGCAACTACCCAATAGTTGTTATCCACGATCGCCATTAATGGTGTTCCCGATTGAACTCGGTTGCCAACTTCCACGTTTTTTCTACCGATACGTCCGGCACTGGGGGCGGTAACATTAACATAAGATAGTTGCAATTGTGCGTTTTTGAGCGATGCTTCTGATTGCGCGATCGCCGCTTTTGCCGCTTCGTATTGACTACGTTTTACTGTCGTATCTTGTCCGCCTGCGGTAGCTTGTTGCAATCCTCCCTTAGATGCTGCCAATTTAGCTTGGGCGTTGGTGACATTTTCTTGCGCCTGTGCTAGTTGAGACTGGGCTTTGGCGACACCAACTTTCGCGGAGGCTAATTTGGCTTGGGCTTGTTCTACTCCCTGAATAGCGGCGTTTTTTTGTGCCTTAGCCACATCATAAGCGGCCTTGGCTGTATCTAATTGCTGACGAGGAATTGCACCTGTTTTATACAATTCGTTGTAACGATTGTAATCTGCTTGAGCTTTTTCTAAATTCGCATTTGCTTGCGCTACCTGCGCTTGGGCGGCGGGAATCCCGGCTTGGGCTAGTCTGACTTCAGCTTGCGCCGCTGGTATCCCAGATTGGGCTTCTTGAACTGCTGCTTGGGCTGTGGAAATTGCTGCAACAGCACTGCTGACATCTCCCTGCGCTTGACTTGTCTTACCACTGGTGGTTTGTGAAGTTAAGGCAATATTTGCTTGGGCGGCTTGCGCCTGACCACGCGCATTTTCTAGGGCAGCTTGTGCTTGTTGTACCTGACTTTGATAGTCGCGTGGATCTAACTTCACCAACAGTTGTCCGGGTTGCACCAGTTGGTTATCATTCACCAGCACCTCACTTATAGTTCCGGGAATGCGGGTACTAATTTGGTGAATGTTTCCCGCAACGGTGGCGTTATCTGTTTCCTGGTGGGTGGAGGCGTATTGCCAATAGTGAAAACCAAAAGTACCTGCGGCGATCGCACCTACACCTAATCCTGCCAAAATTAAACCAGTCGGTTTTTTCCGCTTCGCTGGAACTTCTTTCTCGATCTCAGGAGTTACAACAGGCGCTTCTGCTATTGCGGATGTCTCTGCTGTCACAGCTTCTAAAGTCTCTAAATCAGGAATCACTTCTTTTTCTAAAATTGAGGTCTTGTGTCCGTTGCGTCCGTTCAAAGTATTAGTGCCCATGATTGTTAACTCCCTTGTCCGTTCAATAATTTGATTGATAGTCGTTTATTTAGAATGCGTAATATTTACTGAAAAAAATTCTTATTTCCTTAGTATGCGTAATATTATCTCAAAAGAAATCTTTATACTGCCTCACCCGGTCGGGTGATTCTGGGATAATCTTTAGGAGAGGTTAGCGATCGCCCGATTCAAGATTTGGGAAAACACTTCCCGGTCAGGAAAGGAAATACCCTCCATCGCTTCATCACGCACGGCTGCGGCGATTGGCGGTAAAACAGTTTCTAGTTCCTTCCCTGCATCCGTGAGCCAGATCCGCCAGATGCGGCGATCGTGGGTGTCGCGTTCTCGACGCACCAAGCCGCGTTCTTCCATCCGATCTAGTACGCCTGTTAAAGTCCCTCCCACTTGTTTGAGTTTGTCCCCAATACTAGAAGTAGGTAAACCATCTTCTTGCCACAAACAACACAACACCAACCAGTGAAATGGCGTCAGTCCAAACGGTTCTAGCTTCTCAGTAAACTTGCGACTGAGCAGTTGTGAGACTAATTTGATTCTGTAGCCCAAATTATATGGTGCGAGATTTTGTTGCCACGACTCTAAAGTTGGAGAGTGATTAGATGTAGAAACCATTTCACAAAATACTTAGTGTACGTACTATTATAACTAGATTAATCTTTTTTAGCAACAGTTGCTTTGCATCTGTCTTAGGGAAGGATTTGAATCAATTGGTACTTTTTTACTGTACCAATAATGCGGTGAGGCCGAGATAATTTCGGGGATTGGTCAGTATAGATCAAAACATAGCTCAAAGCTGGTACTTGGGAAATAGAGACTACTGGTTGGGGGCGACTAGAAAGATAGAAATTAAGCAGTACTTTGGTTTTAGCGTCTAGTTGCACAAAGTAGATAGGATGAGATTGGATAATTGAGGCGATCGCACTTTGTTGTAAAAAAGTTCTTAAAACAGGATTATAGTCGCTTAACAGACCTACGCTACCCATCGCCGCCAAAGCTAGCCAACAGGGAATTAACCAACCTGCAATCCAGTAACGATCTGTGAGAAACTTTTTGCCAAAGTGGTAACGACTAATCCACACCACAGGCAAAATTAACCAACCCAAGCCCATAGCCAAGCCAATAGTTGCATACTTGCGGATGTCAGAACTACCCCAACTAAGAACGCCAATACTCGCTATTACAAGTAAAACACCTAAGCCACCAAAGGCATAACTGAGATTTCGAGGAAGATTCTTCCTGGCAAAAAGGTTTAATACATTTATTTTACCTTTTTGAAGAGAGAATTGTGGGGGAATTCCTGTCTGGTAAATATTGCCTAACCAGTTTAAACCCACAGATGCAAACCAAGCTATGAACGGATAAAGGCAAAGACTATAATGAGTGAAACGAGTGGTAAAAAAACTAAGTTCACAAAATAAGACCGGCGGAAAGCCAACTAATATCAAATGGTAACGAGGAATAGGACGGCGGAGAGTTAAAAATAAACCTAAAAGTCCGAAAAAAGCCCAAGGAAATGCATTTAAAGGAATATTCCATATATAGAATAGCGGCCCATTATTATTCTGAGGCTCAGAACCTAGCTGCACAACAAACTTGACTAACTCCTCAAAACTCTGATTTCCGTAGTGCAGCCAGCTTAACCATAGCCAAACACAAGTAGGTATTAAACTTACGAAAAAGCCTAAATACAAAATTGGGTTAGTAAGATGACGATGACGGCGATGTTCCCAAATTAAATAAGGAAATAAAGCTATGATTGGCAAAAAAATCATAAAGCTTCTGACTAAGAAGCCTAAACCTAAACTTAAACCAGCGAGAAAACTCCAAAAATAGCGATATTTAGGATGTAATTCCGTTTTTATTAAAGACCAAATAGCTAAAAGTACCAAGAGAACCATCGGTATATCAGGTGTACTTAAGCGAGAGTATTGCAGCCAGAGAAATTCCACACTTAAAATTGCAGCAGCAAGCCTTGCTAATTTTTTGCCTAGCATAATTTTGCCGATTTCATACACAAGCCATAAGCTAAAAATGCCAGCAATCATGCTAGGAAGACGCGCACTAGCATCACTGATACCAAACAACTTGTAGGAACTGGCAATTAACCAATAAGGGCCAGGGGTTTTATGATGTGCCTTTTCCCAAGGAGTTATCCAATTACCAGAATCAAACATCAGACGCGCACGCGAAGCGTAAAGCCCTTCATCATGTGCCATCAAACTATTGTGCCCAGAATTAAATAATAATAAGGGCAGTATCCAAACTAACAAACTAAAATCAGTAAATCGCAAAGTTTTTCTTAGAGGTTGTTTGAAAAGTGTTTCACTGTGACTTTAGGCACTTTCAGATCCCCCCTAACCCCCCTTAAAAAGGGGGGAACCGGAATCAAAGTCCCCCAATTTATCGGGGGATTTAGAGGGATCTAAAACTTTTGATACCAACAAGAGGACTTTTCAAACATCCTCTTAAGGGCGATCGGGAACCAGAATCTAAGTATAATCAAGTAGCACAAGCTAATAATTATATAATATAGGAATCCGGTTTGATTCCTGAATTTACTTGCGTGGGCAGGGAACAGGAAAGAAGGGATAGATCCGTACTGAGTCTTGTTCAAAAATCAAATACTAGTCCTATATCAACTTCTGACTGATAGGAAAAGCGTTGCACAAATTCTAGCTGAAATATTGCATGGGCAAGCTACACCCCATCCTTTTAACCTAGACAGTTAGGCTTTGATTCCCTTTTGTTCTGGGTAGAAAACAGAGTGCTGCTAGATTTATTGACTCTAGAAATGACCGCTTAGTACTTGAAGATTGTACAATCAGAAAAATTGAAGAAAGCTTTTGATTTTCCTCATTAACACGATTTATTCAGACATAGACGCGCACAATGCTAATTCCACAATTACAAAAACTTTTAACAACACCTATTACTCAAAAAAGCAGACAAAATAAATCTAGATTGACTGTCATCTTTTGGTACAGTCTAAGTCTAACTTTTGCTGTTGGTTATATTCTTATGGGGCTGCGACAAGCTTTCAGCACTAAATATATAGTCAGTGATGATTAAATAGCAAGGCTGCTTAACTACTTTGACTTAACAAAAAAAAGGTTCTTAAGTAGTAATTATAGTTAGTACTGAAGAACCAAATATGTTAGATAGTGATTGTTGAAAAATACTTGAAATTGCCGCAATTTTCGGAAAAAGTTCTCCAAAATAGAGATTTATGCAGTTAAGACCGAATCAACGCCTGAAATTAGACGACACAGACGATAAGCTGTTCTATGCCTATCCCCGCTTCGTCACCCATGTCGATGAAGGATTTATTCAACAGCTAACGGATTTATATCGCGATCGCCTGAAACCCAACACCCGCATTTTTGATATGATGAGCAGTTGGGTGTCTCATTTACCAGAAGAGATGCAGTTTTCTCATGTGGAGGGACACGGACTCAACGCAGAGGAACTAGCACGAAATTCCCGCTTAAATCATTACTTTGTGCAAAATCTCAACGAAAATCCGCAGCTACCTTTACCAGATGAAGATTTTGATGCTGTTCTCAATTGCGTATCTGTGCAATATGTGCAATATCCAGAAGCAGTATTTTCCGAAATTTACCGCATCCTGAAACCCGGTGGTGTCGCAATTATCAGCTTTTCTAACCGGATGTTTTTTGAAAAGGCAATTCAAGCTTGGCGGGAGGCTTCAGAAGCAGAGCGAGTGGAATTAGTCAAAGCCTACTTTGCTTCAGTTCCAGGATTTACAACCGCAGAAGTTATAGCTCATAAGTCAACCTTACCGAATTTATTACAGTGGTTGGGTGCAGCTGGAGGAGATCCGTTTTATGCCGTCATAGCTTACCGCAGTTAAGCCCAGAGATGAATGGCACTAAGAAAAGCCCAAAGGCTTGTGTCGCCTTGTTCCCAGTCTTAAGACTGGGAATGTATTCAAAAGAGGCTGCTGCCTCTCGTCAAGAAAGAGGAGGCGGCAGCCCCCCAGGATGGGTTCCCAGCCTAGAGGCTCTTAACGAGTTAGGGCAAGGGCTGTATCTTAACTTAACGTGAGTTCGACAAGTCTTATTTGACCTCTCCCCCAGCCCCTCTCCGAGGCGGAGAGGGGAGCAAAAAGTTTAATTTTTCGTTGCTCCTCCCTTTCCGTTTCGGAGAGGGAGGCTGGGAGGGAGA
>NZ_JABXKM010000209.1 GCF_017115025.1 Nostoc sp. NOS(2021)
TTAACGAGACAAACGAGACAATCTTTAAAAGCTTGTTCTAGACTGGCTTTCACCTTAAGTTGACACCAATGGCATCCTTGCCCGCCCTGAATATAGGACGGGTGTTCGCGTAGCGGCACGTAGTGCGGACACCCATCCCACAAGAAAATTTGGGATGTTTTTTTATTTGGAAATCCCTAAACACTATCTATGTTTATCTGTAAGGCGTGGGGGAGTTGATTTGATTTAAGCAATTCGAGTTACTTGCTGATTCACACGGGGACGGCCAAAGCGCTCCCAAGCACTCCCTCCTCGCAGAAATAACTCTAGGAAGCGCAATGGTTCTCCTGAATCGCCTCTTGACCAACCGGAACTACCAGGAGCAAAGGCCAAAGTTCCTTCAGACACCTTGAAGCTACCATCAGAATACACTGCATCACTGACCACATCTCCAATTCGGATCACGATCTTGGTTTGAGGCTCCAAGTTAAGTGTATGCGCCCCAATAGTTGTTTTGATGTTGCCGTAGCCATCAATCCAGGCAATTCGATCTGGTGGAACATCTGGGATTTGCTCACTCTTAAGGCGATCTCCCAGAAGGCTAAAATCTTCACCCATGATCGCCGCCGCCGCTGGAGGAAATACATCTCGTGAGCGAAACTGCGATCCACCACGAGAAACGTTAACCACTCGCAACTCCTTTGTATAGTCTTTGATAAAGGAGAGCGTGTAGCCCGCATTCACACCCACTACTTTTACACCATTGGATAAAAGGGCATAAGTTAGTCCTTCACCTTCATTGTCCCGACGGGCTTCGGGATCATCTTGACGAGGCGCACAATTGTGATAAATTAAGCGATCGCTCTTTCCTGGATTGAGTCCCAGTTGGGCAATCCAAAATCCCGTTGCCAAGGTACTAAATGCTGGAACCGAAAGCAAATGAATTTGGGCATCGGGTAAAGCCATCAGCAGACGTTGTGTGACTTCAATAAATGCCGGATCTCCTGTGCCGTAGTCTGCAATGACGCAGATAAACATTCTGCTCCTCCTTTTGATGGGTAGTAATTTGCAATCAACCTAATTCATAATTAAATCCCCGATGTAACATAATTATGAATTATGAATTATGAATTATCAATTATTCAGTCATCATGTGATTACAGGGTGAAATGAGCAGACAACTGTTTATTTCACCCCTATTTGTAACGTTAAAGTCTTAGTCAACGCAATGAAAACCATAACTTCACTTTTTAGCGAAGAACGCAACCAACTCCAGACAGATATTGATAACACAACCAACATTGAGGAGATAGTTAAGCTGGTTCAGAACCGACTCGATCATCTCGAAAGAATTTACATTGAAAAGCTTAATCTGGCTCAAGTTCGTCTGGCTTCCTTTTTTCTGGATACGCTGCGGCAGTCGATCGCCACTCTCGCTGCGGCTAACTATCCTGAAGTTGCTCCAACAGAGCGAAAGCAAATTACTAACCCAGCTACAAAGTTTTTTCCCAAGATATTAATCTTAAAACTGCTACAGGGACTAATTTATATAGGCATCTTAGGTTCGTTGTTCTCCTTAACTAAAACTACCCCAGGTGCATGGATGGCTCTCTTACTAACCGCTCTACTTCTAGGACTAGAAGTTGTGCTTCAACTCGACTTAAACAACCAGCAAAATAATTCTATGTCTCAAGAGCTATTGCAATTACCTCAACCTATTCTCCGGGTTGATAGCAAAGTATTTCTAGATCACCTTGGCGATGCTCTCAACACTATCGACCTAGCAGTAGCTAGAGTAGAAGAATCGAATAAACATGAAGATGACCTAGCAATAGAAGAACTACCAGAGCTATTGAATTTTCTGCAAAGGCTAATGGGCGCATCAAAACTTGATAAACCCCAAATGGCTCATGAACTGGCGAAACTTCTGCCACAGATTTTAATGTCTCAGGGAATTAACGCTCAAATTTACCGAGCAAACGACCCTCACAGCGATCGCGGGTATTTTGACTTTGAGCCAAGTATCGACCCCGATACCCAAGATCACGTAACTATAACTCCGGCTCTGTTGAAAGGCGATCGCTTAATTAGGCGCGGTCGGGTAATTGAGCCAGCATATTCCTCTTCTAGAGAATAATAGACAATAAGGGTATGGAAATTTTAGAAACAATCGGTTTTGATTTGGGACACGGTGAAACGGCTGTAGCTAAAGCGATCGTGGAAAGCATCGAACCCCCCCAGATGCTGGAGATTAATAACAAGAAAAACCAAATTACAGCTCTTGGTTGGCATCCCAAACTCGGTTATCTTGTCGGCGAACAAGCATTAATTCAAGCTGGCGTTACCCAACTGACAATCTCTTTTAAGCAAAAACCAAACAATGATCCCAAATATCGGGAAACAATTAGCACTTTTGTGGCAACCTACTACCGCCTTTTGAAAGAAAGCGGACAACTTGAAAGTGGGGAAGGTAGCTATTTTTACATTGGTTGCCCTTCAGGATGGTCAGTTAGCGATCGCTCCGAATACCAAAAGATACTTCAAGAAGCTGGCATTCCCAGACTAAATGTTGTACCCGAATCGCGGGCTGCTTTCATGCAAGCCAAGGAAGCCGGGAAGCTGGAGTATGATAAACTTCTGGCATCGGTGCTAATTGTCGATATTGGTTCTTCAACCACAGATTTTACTCTAGTTAAAACCTTAGAAGAAATCCCGATAGATTTCGGGAGTAATACTTTAGGAGCATCTTTAATTGACAAGGCTATTTTTGCCCGTACTCTCGCCAACCACGAGCAAAAAACATTACTCGAAAAAGTATTTGAGGAATATCCGCATCACCAAGCTCGTTGTGAACTTGCTTGCCGCAAAGCTAAAGAAGATTACTTTTCTAATGAACAACTATACAGCGATCCTGAATCTTTTGCGCGTGGCTTCGAGTCGATCAACGAACAGATTTATTTTATTCCCCAAGTTAATAAAGTGATGATGGAGGAAATCTTAAACCAACCCTTGCCTGAACTGGAGCTTCATAGTTGGATGCGATCGTTTCACGACTCTTTAAAGGAGGCCAAAGAAAAGCTGGAAAAACTTGGAATCGTGCCGAAACTTGTGCTGATGACTGGCGGTGCATCTCGCATGAAGTTTACGCACTTTCTTTGTCAGGAAATGTTTCCCGAACCAGAAACGCTGCTTCGCCCTGATCCCGAACCAGAACGGTGCATTGCAATGGGTTTAGCACGAGTAGGACGATGGGATCTGCGGGCTGCTGCTTTTAAAGAAGAAGTCAACAAACTATTTACCTCGAATCAGCTTAAAGGTTTGATTGAGAGGCATATCCCAGAGTTAATCGAATCACTAACTAAGCCTTTGACAGATGGCTTGATTGTCAACGCAGTTAAACCAGGTTTAAAAGATTGGCAAAAAAACAAAATGCGGACTTTAGCAGATTTGGAAACATCTTTGATCAGTCGCGCAGAACAGTGGCTCAAAAGCGATTTCGCTGGGCAGATAATTAATTATCAATGCGCTTCTTGGTTTAACAATAAAATACAACCTGATTTAGCTGCACAAACCGATCCAATATGTCGAAAGTTTCAGATCCCTAGAAGCAGCTTAAGATTCGAGGATAGCATTGATCCAAATTTTGTTAACCCAGAGCTACGAATTGGAGATGCTATCATTGCTGAAACAGTGGCGTTTATTGTCAATGTAATAATTGGTGGAGGCACTGTAGCTAGCATCATCACTCTAATACTAACGGGACATTTAACCTGGCCTATTGCACTAGTATATGGGGCTTCACTTATGGCGGCAGGAATGGAGCTAAATCGGAAGAGTGTCCAAGAAGTAATCAAGACAAATGTGGATGTACCTAGTTGGATTCGTTCTAGTTTTTTGGGCGACAAAAAAATCGAGGATATGTGTGAGCAAATAAAGCCTGAGTTAGAGAAAGTTCTTCAAGAACAACTGATAGCGAATCAAGAGGCTTTTGATAAAATGATTGGCAAAGTTGAGCAAGGGCTTCAAAAAACCCTTTCCACCAAGGTTCAATCTTGTATAATTTTGATCCAATAGGGATGATGTGTGCCAGTAAATTAGACTTTGACCTCTCTCCAAACCTCTCTCCTAAAAGGAGAGAGGCTTTGAATCTTACTCCCCTTCCCTACAAGGGAAGGGGTTGGGGGTTAGGTCTATATTGCATTAAACTGCAAACTGCTATACCAGTGAATTAAATATGTAAACTGCTCAAAAGTCAATGATTAAAACAATAATTTTCTTTCTGATCATTGGGCTGATTATCACTGGGATTTTAGTCAATCCCATACTAGTTAAAAGGCGAAGAAACCGCCTCAAACATCGTCCTTTTCCCCCACTTTGGAATGCCATTATTGAGAATAATCTTCCCATTTATCCCTGTCTTTCTCCCAATGAAATCAGACGACTTCAGGGACATATTCAAGTGTTCTTAGCAGAAAAGCAATTTATTGGCTGTAGAGGATTACAGGTGACGGAGGAAATGAAATTGACCCTTGCTGCGATCGCCTGTTTACTCCTACTAAATGAACGTGGGCAGTACTTCCCTAGACTTCGTTCAATTCTAGTGTATCCCAATGCTTATTTTGTTCAGGAAACGACTGCGATCGGAAATTATGTTGTTGAAGAAAGACGTGTGGCAAGACTAGGTGAATCGTGGACAACTGACCAATTAGTAGTGTCTTGGGAACAGGTGAAACAAGACACTACTAATTGGAGGGATGGACGTAACGTTGTGCTTCATGAATTCGCCCATCAGTTGGATCAAGAGGATGGTAAAGCTGAAGGAGTTCCTATACTGCAACGCAACTCAGATTATCCTATTTGGGCGAAGGTGATGACAGAAGCATATCAGCAACTTTGTAATGATGTTTTACAAGGCGTAAAGACGGTAATGGATAGCTATGGTGCAACGAATCCCGCAGAATTTTTTGCCGTAGCGACTGAGACATTCTTTGAGAAACCGCACCAATTGTTGTCCAAGCATCCAGCACTTTATGAGCAATTGCAACGTTACTATCAATTAGATCCTCTGCAATGGGCGTCACACAATTTTGGATTTTAGATTTTAGATTTTAGCTTGAAAAGAGCAATCAAGTCACTGGCTCTGTCATGAATGGCACTAAGTTAACGTGAGTTCGATGAACCTCTCCCTCCCAGCCTCCCTCTCCGAAACGGAAAGGGAGGAGCAACGAAAAATTAA
>NZ_JABXKM010000214.1 GCF_017115025.1 Nostoc sp. NOS(2021)
GTTCAGTACCTACTCAAGCAAGAACCGCTATAAGTCAGAATTGAACATTTCGTAATTACAAAATTTAGAATCAACACTGATTGAAGATCACGCAAATTGTAATTGGAAATAATTACTTTTTCATTGAAAGAAGATAGCCAGTTCTAAATGGTACTGATTCACCAATTTTATTATCTTGAAAACAAGATTGAAGATCATCAACAGTCCAATCACTAAGATAAAACATCACACGTTTTTTTGTCTTTAATAAGGGAGCTAAAATAAAAACTCCATTATCAGACAAGCTTGATTTTATTTGATTCATAGCTGATTTAAACTTACTATCTGTAACGATGTGCTGGATAACATCAATCATGACTATTAAATCAAATTTTCCTGATATATCATCCGTGGTAATGTCTTTTTTTTGAAATTGAAAATTGGCAAACTTTTGCTGAAGTTCGGGAAACAATACATCAGTAATGTCCACTCCCAAGTAGTTCTTTACACCTAAGTCAAATAACATTTGGGTGTAATAACCAGTGCCGCAACCAATTTCTAGAACTTTGGCATTATTGAAATCAATTTTTTGCTTTAAGCAGTAATCGATAAAAATTTTTGCTGCTTGGGCATAAGCCTCTTGATTGTCTTTTTCCGACAGGCTTTGATCACCAACTCCTCTGATAGATTTACCATATTTAGACAGGCGATCGCGCCAATATCGACCAGCATCATAGTCATCTCCCTTACCATAGATTACTGGTCCCATAGTTAGTTTGTATAAAACTGTTTTAATGAAACCGATTGGAGATGTTGTGAATTTTAAGAAGAGTTCTTTCATTTTAAATTTCTTTACTTTGTTAAGTGTTTGTAGTAAACGTGTAGCTGATAATGTCGCGTAACATTGCAAGCAAATTGTACTCAGTCTAATTTTGGTCAACGAACTTGTGCCTCGTTTTTGCCGACTGATTGCTGTGCTAGTGGGGTATCAATTTCCAAGCGATCGCCTGGATTTAACACTCTGGGAGATAATACTACTTCTTCTCCTGACTTTAAGCCTGCCAGCACTTCACGCTGGTTATCAAATGTTCTTCCTAGCTTGACTTTTTTCACAACAGCTTTGCCTGCTTCCGCAACCATCACCATGCCTTCACCAGCAGACAAATGAGTAACAGAACTTTCTGGAATCATTAAAGCCGTTCTACTTTGATCAATAAACTGAACATAACCCTGCAAACCTGGAGGCATTTGCAAATTATCAACAGCAATCCAAACAGAATAGGTAAATTGTCGGTCAATACCCACTTGACTGGGCTTAGTGGCATTAGTTTGTACGGTTGGATTAAGCTGAATTACCCGTCCCTCAAAAGTACGTCCTGGGTATGCCACCAAATGCACTATAGCTTTATTACCCACTTTGACTGCATTAAGTCTAGCTTGATCAATGTAAGCCTTAAATACAATATTCTCAGTTAAAGTTATTAACGAGTCACGTCCCCGTGCATCCGCTATTTCACCAGTATTTATATTTACCAAACTCACTAAACCATCGCTGCTGGCATATATAACTGTTCTACTTAAATTTCTCAGAGCCTCTTGTAGTTCTATTCTCCTGTTGTCAACGGTGAGGCGAGCATTTTTGACATCTTTCTCTAGTGTGTCCTGGCCTAATGACACAGCTTGCTGAGAAGAAATGAAGTCGTTTTGGCGAGCAATGTAGAAATCTTCGTTGGTAAATTGCTGGCTTTGGGTAGTAATAATTCCCTGTTGAGCAGCTATTAGTTCTCTTTTGCGAGTTGCATAGGTATCTTGCATATCATAGAGTTGAAACTTGGAAATTGCTCCCTGCTCCGCTAAAATTTTAATTTGTCTGAGTTTCTCTTCAGCAGTCCCTACCCTTACCTGAGCAGCCTGGATATTGTTGTTTAATTCTTGATCTGCGAGTTTGTCAATTGTTCTTAGTCTAGTTTTAGCTGCATAAAACCTGTCATGAGCAGATATAACATCCTCTTTCAGGTCTGATAACCTTTTTGATACCGAGTTTTGCACAGTTTCAAGGTTCTTTTCCGCAATAGCGAGGTTATTGCGAGCCGTATTCACTTCATTTTCAAAGGGAGCTTTTTGTAACTGGAGCAGAGGTTGGCCTCGGCGCACGCTTTGCCCTTCCTCAACGAAAAGTTTTTCTACAGGCCCCGATATCAAAGAACGAACATTGACTTCCTGCATAGCAACAGATTCACCAGGAGCGGCTAGATTATCCTCTAAACTTTTTGACGCTACTAGCGCAGTCTCTACTTGGATAGGTTTGCCAGCCATACGTTGCAAAGCTGGATAACCGAAACCTGAAGAGTAAAATCTTGATTCTGGGTCTTTGAGAGCAGGGAGAAGTACAGTTAAGCTTAAAATCCCCATTAAACCTAAAGGGGCTACTACGCAAGTTGTGAGAATCCCGTGAGTTAAAATTAGACGCGACTGTATCATGATATATAAAAAAAGTAGAACTAATTCCAGAATTTCATTCAGAGATGGATTTATTTACCTACCCTTCATACAAGCTATATACATATTTCCCTGAATACTCAACAAACTAACAATCCTCATAAAAATCACCAATCACCATTAATCGGAAAATTTTACTAGGCAAGAGTTTCAGTACCTTTTCTAGTTACAGCGCTATCCAATGCGTTTGCAAATACTTTTTCCCATATAGGCGTAATCCGATGCCAAGTAAAGCGAACTTCTATATCTGCTAAACCTTCTTGACCCATTTTTTGGGCTTTGATGGGATTCGATAATAAAGTCAAGATTGCTTGTGCTAAAGCTTCTGGATCTTTTTCTGGTACTAATAATCCAGTAATTCCAGAATGGATTACATCGACAATTCCCCCTACAGCACTGGCAATTACAGGCTTTTGGTGAGCTAAAGCTTCTATCATCACAATTCCTAAGCCTTCAGTATCACCCTTGCTATCGACAATTGCTGGTAATACAAATATGTCACACCCCGCATATTCATCAGCTAATTCTTCTTTGCTGACAAAGCCAAGGAAATCTACTACGTCATTTAGACCCATTGCATGACACTGTGATTTAATCTCATCTTCGAGAATTCCCTTGCCCACAATGCGTAAACGTACAGGATATTTAGCTAAGACTAAAGGTAGAGCTGTCAATAAATATCGCAAACCTTTACGTTCATCTAACCTACCGACAAACAGAAGCTTAGGCACTTCCTCTGGTGAACGTTTTTTAGGTGGCTTCGGCTTTATAGTCATACCGTAAGGAATAACGGTAACAGACCCATCAAAAATTTTACGAATTAACCCATTAGTAAAAGAAGAATTGGCTGTCACACCTTTAGCGATAGGCAGTAACCAACGGAGAATATGTGTCACAAAACCGAACTTATTTGCTAACATTAATTCGGCTCCGTGGAAACTAAACACCATCGGAATACCCAA
Source organism: Nostoc sp. NOS(2021) (assembly GCF_017115025.1). GTDB lineage: Bacteria > Cyanobacteriota > Cyanobacteriia > Cyanobacteriales > Nostocaceae > Nostoc. Next base: position 3,441 of record NZ_JABXKM010000214.1, read on the forward strand.
TAAGATGCTGGCAGGTAAAGCCATCAACCCGTGAGGAAAAGGCCAATGAATCTGGAGTAAATTTGGCTTTTCCTTGTAGCATACCCAAAACAATTGCAGCGTACCCAACAAGATATACAAAATAGCAGCTAACAAATAGAGAGGCTGTCTCTGCAACTTGGTAGGAGCACCATCCCTTGCCAAATTTTCAAAATGTTTTGGGCAGTAGCGAAAGCGATATACTTTTACTCCATCTAATACATGGCTTTTAGAACCTTCGTAGGCAGGAGCGAATACCGTAAACTTAGCCCCTGTTGCTTGCAAGCGTAAAATTGCCTCACGTACAAAAGCACCATGATTGCCGTCAGCAGTCATAGGATATACGGAAGTGACGACAAGAATGTGTTTATCTTCAATACTCATAGGTGTGAAAAACTTACTAAATTTGGGGTGAAAATGAAACCCAGAAGCATATGACTAACTGTCTCTGGGTTTATTTATGACGAGTTGAATTGACTAGACTATTTCCTGTTGAACAACACCAGGATAGTTTATGGTTGAATCAATTCTTTTCTCTTGGCGTCGATTAAGTAGACAACCTTCAGTTTGAAACCACCACCATAACTTGACAAAATCAATAGCTGAAGTCAGAAGACGCTTTTTGCCAAACTTGCTTGTTCCAGAATGTCGAGGATGCCAAGGTGTGAGAACTTCTGTAACGTTATATCCTTGTGCTGCTAATACCGCCAATAAGTAGCGATGGGTAATTTTTTCTACTGGCAGAGTCAATAATAAATCACGACGGACTAGTTTGATCCAGTTCATATCGTGGATGTTTAAACCAAAGAGTAAACTACAAGTAGTATTGGCCAATTTAGAAGCAAGAATCTTACCATCACCCCGTTTCTGCCGCCAACCAGCTACTGCATCTACTCCTGGTACACAAGCTTCTAAGAGCAATGGTAAGTCAGTTCGGATATCTGACTCTAAGTCTGCTTGTCCCCAAAATATCCAATCAGTTTGGACATTATCTAATGCTGTCTTCCATACTTCAGTTACACCCCGCCTCTGTGGATGACGAATGATCTTCAAATAATCACATTTCTCACTCATTTTCTTGAGGATTTGATAGCTATTATCTGTGCTGCCATCATCAACTACTAGTACTGGCAAACTAAAGCCCATATTCTCAAACGTTTCTTCTATATTAAGCAGGAGACGTTCCAGATTCCCTTCTTCATTAAGGCATGGAATAACTACAGTAATTGAAGAATGACCAGAGGGGACAGATTTCTTAAAACTTGATTTTCCTAACAAGCTTATAGTACTTAAAGTAACCATATTTTATTTCCTAAAGATTATGTTTTTTCAAAAAACGCTACTGTTTTTGAGCCTATGAGTCGTTTAAGTATTTAAATTGATCAGCATCTAAAATTAGACTAATTAACTAAGGCTAATTAGCAGAAATCTCCCATTTTCTAGCAGTTTTCAAATCTTAGGCTTTATCTATCTGTATACTTACGCGCAGAATTCAATGATTTCAAAACCAAGGCTGATAAATTAAATATAAATTTAAATTTTAAAAAGGGAATCAGTATTTTTATTTAATGTTAAGAAATGAAAACATTAATAACAATAATAATATAATCATCCGGAAATTATTAATATCAGGAATTTTAACTATTTTTTATAATATAAAAAACTAAATTCTTATGTTTTTGAGTATTATTACAGACGTTAATTCTTATACTCAACAATCACTATTTCAAAAATATTTATTTTGATGGTATATTTT
>NZ_JABXKM010000139.1 GCF_017115025.1 Nostoc sp. NOS(2021)
GGTTAAAATTGCACTACAAGAGTGAGGGTTAGCAGCGATCTTGAGAGACTTAACGGGAAAAGTCAGGGCGGTGGCTCCCCAGCTTACGGGAGTTGATGGTACGATTTGGTAATTTGTATCACCGGAATTTCAATCAAAAATTCTGTACCTAACCCCGGCTGAGAATCACATTTAAACACACCACCGTGTTTATCCACGACAATCTGATAACTAATTGACAATCCCAAGCCAGTGCCTTTTCCCACTGGCTTAGTAGTGAAAAATGGGTCGCAGATTCTTGCCTTTAGAGACTCCGGTATTCCTGGCCCATTATCTGCAATGCGAATTACTACGCTCTTGACATTGCCTTCCATCTCTCCAAGAGCAGTACTGATAGTAATTTGATTGCTATGAGGTTTTGATTGAGATTCGCTGTGATCTTCTAGAGCATCGATCGCATTGCTTAAAACATTCATAAATACCTGATTTAGTGGCCCGGCATAGCACTCTACTAAGGGAAGATCGCTGTACTCTTTGACTAATTTAATCGCTGGACTTTCTGGTTTTGCTTTCAAGCGATGCTGCAAAATTAGCAAGGTGCTATCAATGCCCTCGTGAATATCAACTGGCTTTTTTTCTGCCTGATCAAGGCGGGAGAAATTTCGTAAACCCAAGACAATCTGACGGATGCGATCAATTCCAACTTTCATAGAAGATAAAGTTTTAGGCAAATCCTCCATGAGAAATTCTAAGTCTATCTCGAATGCGCGATCGCGCATCTCAGCGCTGGGGTTGGGGGTATTTTGCAAATAGAGGTCTAGTATACTCAGTAAATCTTGAGCGTAATCGTTGACATAATTGATGTTGCCATAAATGAAGTTCACCGGGTTATTAATTTCGTGGGCAACACCAGCTACCAGTTGACCCAGTGAGGACATTTTCTCAGTTTGGATCAGTTGGGTTTGAGTTTGCTTTAAATTATCCAGAGCTAGAGCTAAGTTTTCTGTCTGCTCCTTGGCCTGATTATGTAATTGGGCTTGTTGAAGTGCGACTCCAAGCTGATTGGCAATTTGAGTGATGAACTGAACTTCTGAGCTTTCCCAATGGCGGGGGGCAGAGTTCTGATAAACTGCTAGTAAGCCCCATAGCTGTTGCCCGATAAATATGGGTGCGATCGCATAGGCCCTTGCTTGAATTTGCTCTAGAGCCATAACATGGCATTGAGAGTGGCCAGCTTGATAGATGTCATCGACTACAAAGGTTTCATTGTGACGATATCGCCCACCTTGGGTTTGCTGCAAATAGCTATCTTCCCAAACTGTCTTGTGATCGTCACCTACTAGTTTTACCCAGCTATCACCCACAAACTCGGCGATATATTCACCACTCCAATCAGCCTGGAAGCGGTAGACTGCAACTCGATCCACTTGTAGTGATTTACAGATTTCTTGGGTGGTTGTCTGAAAAATCGCATCTAGGTTAAGAGATTCCCTAACTTTGGCAACAACTTCAAACAATGCCCGTTGTTGTTCTGCTGCTTGTTCCAAATCTAATGCTTGCTGCCGGGTCTGAGTGAGTAAATCAGCTTGCTGGACTGCTACCCCCATTTGAGCCGCAATCTGACTGAGAAAGTTAACTTCAGAAGCTTTCCATTGGCGGGGGCCAGTGTGTTGATAAGTTGCCAACAAACCCCAAAGTTTTTGCCCAACAAAAATCGGAGCAAGCACAAAAGCGTGAATTTGAAACTGCTCTAGATTGTCGATATGACACTGAGCAAACCCCATCTTGTAGATGTCATCGACTGCAAATGTTTCATTGTTACGGTAACGTCCTCCTTGTGTGTCTTGTAAGTAGGTGTCATTCCAAATTGTATTAATACCTAGTTCGGACTCATTCGACCAGTATGGACTAGCAGCCTCAAAATCCCCAACAAATTTCCCACCCCAATCAGAATCAAAACGATAAACAGAAACGCGATCGGCTTTGATTAATTGACAAACCTCTTTAGTAGTGGTTTGAAAAATGGTATCTGTATCAAGAGATTCCCGAATCTCAGCAATAACTTGAAACACAGCCTGTTCTTGTTCAGATGTCCGTTCTAACTCAACTGTGCGTCTTTTAACTTGTTTGTCTAAATTTTCATTGAAGACTTGTACTTGTTGGTATAGTTCATATTGCTGAACTGCTGAACCAAAGTGTTTACCCACTTCTCTAGCCAGTTCAATCTCTTCAACCGTCCATTTTTGAGCTTGTGCTTTTTTAGATTCGTGCCAAACCTCAAACGATAAACGCGGGTACAGTTGCCTTTGATCGCTCTCATACTGCCCCGCCCAGAGAGTTTCTGTATCTATTTCGTCGCGGAAAATACTTAAGTAGCCGAGCAACTGCTGACGATACTGGAGTGGGATCATCAACATACTGCGAATTTTAGTTGGTTGAAAAGCAACTTGCAAAGTTCGCAAGCCAGAAGTTTTATATATATCTAAAATCGCCCAAACATCGTAGTTACTGGACTTGTAGTGTTCCTGCCAGACGCTATACTGCTCTATCAGTGGATATATAGTTTGTTCTGGCATCACAGGTTGCTGTCCACAGATATAAAGCTTGATACAAGTATTTCCTGGTATTAAGCATTCTGTTAAGCTGGTCGCGTTGCCATTGTGGAAATCAAAAGCTGCATTTCTAATGCAAAGTCTACCACCAACACCATTAAAGGCAGCAACAGCCGCTTCTAGGGCTGGTTGTAATACAATCGTCGGTAGTGAATGTAGTAGGGTAGCAATGCGGTTTATGATAGCTTCCCGTTCGGCTGTTTTGCGGACTTGAGTCAGAAGGGTACTTTGAGCGATCGCCACTGATAGCTGATCCACTACCATCTGTACTGCTTCTAATTCATATTCTGAAATCAAACGCGCTTCCGAATTATGAGATACCAGTAGCCCCCAGAGTTGATCTTCATAGAGAATAGGCGCTACTACAGAGGACTTTACCCCCATTGCCGTCAAATATTCAATATGGCATAAGTCTACAGGGCGGTAACGGATCTCCTCTGATATAGTTTCTCCATTTTCCAAGTCACACAGGTGACTTTGACCAATCTCTTGAGTATCAACATTCACAACAGAACGCACCCGTGATTTAATAAATAGTTCACGGGCGGTGTGTGGAATATCATCAGCAGGGAAATTTAGCCCCAGTAGCGACGGCAACCGATTGTTGTAAATTGACTCAGCAATCACTTCACCACTGGCATCGCCATGAAATTTGTAAATCATCACTCGGTCAGTTTTTAGTAGCGATCGCACCTCTGCCGTTGTCACAGTGATAATTTCTTCCAACTCTAAGCTTCGTCGAATACGGTTTGTAATGCGGTGTAGTAAACTTTCTTCATGGTGACATAAGGGCAAATCTTGTTCAGGGTTGGAGGTCATTGTTTATAACAAAATAAATTAAGAATTTGCAACCTGGCATAATTAAATCTAAAGCCATTTTGAAATTTATTTAATCATTTTGTCTTCAGTAAAACTACGGTCAAATCATTAATAAAAATATTTATTTCACTTTTATAAAAATTTACCAAAAAATCATAAAAACAGACGCTAAAATAATTGCGTCTGTACTAGCTACAAGAGAAAATTCTTGCTTTTTAGTTTTGACTTTTTATCAAACATTGCCTTAGCAACAAACTTAAACTCTTATATTGTCAGCAAAGCGGATTTTCAAATAGTCGTCTTCCATCTTTGCTCCTGCTGGTTGTAGTGCTGCTAAGGCTTGCGGCAAAACTAAGTTACGACGATGGTTGCCAATAGTAATGTTTAATTCGTCTCCGGTTTTACTTAGCTGAACTTGGTCTTTAGGAATACCAGGTAAGTAAAGTTCTAAGCTGTATTGGTTTCCCTCTTGCACGACTCTAAGAGTCGTTTCTTTATAATAAACCTGAGTCGGATCTTCATCTTTATAAAGGGTTTCCTTCAGGCGTTCTAATGCAGCCAATCCGCACATTTCCTCCGAAAAAAGTGGAACTTCTTTCACAGGGAGAGGGTGAAAATTATCATGAATTTCCCGGCGATATTGCTCCTGGCTTTCCTTCCAACGTTGGAAAAATGGGTCTTGGACAACGCTTGGAATAATGCGATTAGCCACGACTAAATCTGTTGCAACATTATACAAACTCAGATAAGCATGGGCGCGGAGAGACTCTTTAATCACCATCTTTTCAGGATTTGTTACCAGACGCACTGAGGTTTGAGTATTGTCTGTTAATACTTTTTCCAGAGCTTCTATTTGTTCATAAAACTCATAAGGTGCATCCATCACCTCTTTATCAGGTAGCGAAAAACCAGCAATTGGCCTAAAAAAAGGTTCAACCAGAGGACGAAGTGCTACGGAGATGTTTTGAAATGGTTTGTAAAAACGGCGCATATACCAGCCACCAACTTCAGGTAAACTCAGCAAGCGCAGTGCTGTGCCCGTGGGGGCTGAGTCGATAATTAAGACATCAAACTCACCTTCATCGTAATGGCGTTTCATCCTTACCAAGCCAAAAATCTCATCCATGCCTGGTAAAATTGCCAATTCTTCTGCCTGTACGCCGTCTAAACCCCTTGCCTGTAAAACTTGGGTAATATAACGTTTCACAGCACCCCAGTTTCCCTCCAGTTCTTGCAGCGCATCCAATTCTGCACCCCACAGATTTGGGCGAATTTTTTGGGGTGCATGTCCCAGTTCCATGTCAAAGCTGTCTGCCAGGGAGTGAGCGGGATCTGTACTTAAAACCAATGTCTGATAGCCTAGTTCCGCACAACGGAGTCCAGTTGCAGCCGCAACGGAAGTTTTGCCCACTCCGCCTTTACCGGTCATTAAAATTACACGCATAGATGCTTCTGTCCTGCCTGAGGATTTTATTACATTTATTTACATTATCGACTGTTTAAGGAAAATAAATGCTGCTTTGGCACGTCTAGGCGTGAACAATATTCTCAATATAACCGTTATACAATAATGATCCAAATACGTTGGTAGGGGCACAGCATTGCTGTGCCCCTACGATAAATCTATATGTATCAGGGTTTGTGTGAAATGGTATAACCCCCTTCCTGTGTCGAGAAGGGTAGAAAATTCAAAGTCTCTCTCCTTCTAGGCTACCGTGTACACACAAGTCATCGAATTACCCAAAAATCTTGAAAAACCTCACCCTGGTT
>NZ_JABXKM010000091.1 GCF_017115025.1 Nostoc sp. NOS(2021)
AATTTTGAATTTTGTTAGCGTAGCGTTAGCGAGTCTGCGAGCGTCATTTTGAATTTTGAATTGATTTCTCCCCAATCCCCAGATTGCGATACAATACAGCCCACGGGCGCTTGTTTGGGGTTGGGCAATGACTTCTGTAATTAATGTAAATTTACCAGAGCAGTCTTATGAAATTGCGATCGCACCTTCGAGTTTAGATCAACTGGGTCAACACATAGCCAGTCTCAAGTTAGGCAAGAAGGTATTGCTGGTTTCTAATCCGACGATTTTAAAACATTTTGGGGAAAGAGCGATCGCATCCCTGACATCTGCTGGATTTGAAGTTGCTAGCTGCACCCTACCACCTGGGGAACGCTACAAAACCCTCAACTCCATCCAAAAACTTTACGATATCGCCTTAGAAAACCGCCTAGAACGTTCTTCTACTATGGTGGCTTTGGGCGGAGGTGTAATTGGCGATATGACTGGCTTTGCCGCTGCAACTTGGCTGCGCGGCATTAATGTTGTCCAAGTACCTACCACTCTCTTGGCGATGGTGGATTCGGCAATTGGTGGCAAAACTGGCGTGAATCATCCCCACGGTAAAAACTTAATTGGGGCATTCCATCAACCGCGCTTGGTTTTGATTGACCCAGATGTGTTAAAAACTCTTCCGATGCGCGAGTTTCGGGCAGGGATGGCAGAAGTTATTAAGTACGGTGTGATTTGGGATGCCGAATTGTTTGCCCAATTGGAAGCAAGTAAACGCCTCGACCAACTCCGCTATGTAAAGCCTGACTTGATAAACATCATATTAACGCGCTCTTGTCAAGCTAAAGCTGACGTTGTTGGCAAAGATGAAAAAGAAGGCGGATTACGGGCGATTCTCAACTATGGACATACCATCGGTCATGCAGTGGAAAGTTTGACTGGTTATCGTTTAGTAAATCATGGTGAAGCGGTAGCCATTGGTATGGTAGCAGCCGGTCAAATTGCTGTGGATTTGGGACTGTGGCAAAAGGAAGACACGGAACGTCAAAATGCTTTAATTCAAAAAACGGGTTTACCGACTCAGTTACCATCTGGGGTGGATATTGAAGCAATTATTGAGGCGTTGCAGTTAGATAAGAAAGTCAAAGCGGGGAAAGTGCGGTTTGTTTTACCAACGGAGATTGGTGTAGCGACAGTTACCGATGAGGTGCCATCGGATATCATTCGGCAAGTGTTGCGGAAGATGTCAACAATTTGAAGAAGAAGTCAGGAGTCAGAATTAAAAATAGTTGCTCTGTCCTTCAATTACGAATTACGTTAGCGTAGCGGGGCGTAGCCCATTACAAATTATTGAGCCATGATACTCCAAGCCAAGAATCAATTAACTTTGCAAGAGTTCCTAAATCTTCCACCAGGCGAGGGAGACATAACTTATGAGCTTGTTGATGGTCAAGCAATTCCTAAAATGTCACCCAAAAAATTCCACTCTAAACTTACCCGCGCCCTTCTCAATTTGATTGAGCAATGCTGTGAGGGAAAAGGAGAAGTTTGCCCAGAATTAGCTGTCGCATTAACCCGTCGAGGGCGAGATTGGATGCCAATACCAGATATTTTATATATTTCTAATCAACGTTTACCCCCTGATTGGGATGAAGAAGGAGCATGTTCTGTTCCTCCCGATTTGATGATTGAAATTATTTCGCCCGGACAAACTTTTGGACAAATGGCAGCTAAAGCCAAAGACTATTTGAATGCTAAGGTGCTGCGGGTGTGGGTGGTAGATAGTAAAGCCAGAAGTATTACTGTTTTTTATCCAGATGCTGCACCACAAACTTATATGGGAGAAGAATTACTCACAGATTCTTTATTTGAGGGACTGGAATTTACTGTTGAGCAGGTGTTTCAAAAGGCGAAAATACCATTAGAGTTTCAAAAGGCGAAAATACCATTAGATACCGAATACCAAACTTTTTGCATCTAGCACAATTTGACGCATATCATTTTTATCACCTGCTTGATATAGAGAAATGAACTTATCAATATTTATAATGCTTCTTCCCATACTTTCATGTGTGCGCTCGCTAGTAAATATATCCTCAACAAATCCAGTCATTACTACAATATATGTAAGTTGCTCAGGTTGACTACCGTAATAATCAGACTGAATGACTTTCACAAGTTTTAATTCTCCCAGAGTTACTCCTACCTCCTCCATAACTTCGCGTCTTGCAGTTTCCTCACAAGTAAATTCGCCTACCTCTACATGTCCCCCAGGAAGGTCAATACCACGGTCAAGGAGAGCGCATACAATTAAACCATCCTTGGTAAAAGGTACAACTAAAACACTCGTTATCTTTTCAAAAGCAGGCAAAAATGAACTGCCAATATCTACAAAATTGACCTTTTGCCCTGTTTGGATGATAGTCTTTTTGCGTAGGCGTAGCCCGTCGTTGAAATCGCTCTTACTCATTGATTTAATTTCTGCTATTTATTGATAACTTTCGGCCTGATTAACTTTTGCAATTTACCAGTTGAGTCCTTGTTATCACCTTGCGATCGCCCCACTACCAACCTCAAAACACCGTATCATCAAAATAGCTAACGATGCCTTGACTCTGAACACCAACAGATAAGCTTTCAGTGCCTAACTTGAGGCGGCATAACGTCCCCGTTGAGTAGCACGCGTGCTTTTGGCGCGTCTGCCCTCAAACGCATCGTTAGGCACGTTAATTGATTTGATCATTGATTAGGGCAGTGTGCGGTATGCGATTCGTCTTATCAATGGCGCTACCGCCTCCATCAGCTCGACGTTTGTGTCGCTTATTGCCATTGGTCGGAAGTCGAAGTGACAAATCGTCCCGAACATCTTGCCGTCTTCATCCAGCAGTGGCACGCCGCAGTAGGATTGCACTTCTTTCCACTTCGGGTGGCCGCGAACCCGGTCGTCTTGGAGTGAGTCGGGTGTCGTGAACGTTCCGCGGCTGCTACGGACAAAAACGCAATATGAGGCCATCACTGGAATGTCCGGCGTTAACTCTTGCGTCGGATTCTCCCGGTCGAAAAAGCAAACGTTATGCAGTATTTCTTCATCGAACCGATACAGCGCCGTGAAACGATGCTCGGTCAGTCCGTTCAGGAAGATGACGGCAGCACGGACATCTTGGCGGCCGAGAATGGTCTTCAGTTCGCGCAACCAATCTGCAAGGTTAACCATACGCGTGACGCCTAACGATTTATTGGTTATTGGATTGATTTTTTTCATATAGCACCCGAATAGGGTGAACTATATTGCGAGGAGAGCAAGGTATCTCCCTCCTGGGCGTAAATACATTGCAACCTGTTTATATAGTATACCGATACAGGTAAATTTATCAAAAGTGCCTCGTTGCACCCCAACCAGACGTTTTAACTCTCGATTCGATAACTTTTTTGTTTGCTCCTATCGCATAGGTAGATTGATTCAAGCTACAAAGTCCCCAATATTACCACAAAATAATTTTGCTAAAGGTCTATTAATAGTTATTTCCCAATTTTCCAGTTACTAATATCGGAACTTGAGCTTCAGAACTCGAAAATTTAACCTCTGAATTACCGAGATAAATTCTACTTTGAGCTATTTACAGTAACTTTTATTTATTTAGACCACACGATGAAGATGCTTTTCTTTGCCTCTCTTCCTCTCAACGCCATCCAAATTTCGAGCAGCGGCTTTTGCTACTCAAACTTCTATCTGCGTGATATTTTCATATCTTTAATCAGCAACGCTCTATTTTTGAACCTGCGGTTCTTTCTGCCGTTGCTGCTGGCTATTTGTTGGTTGCAGTTTTTGAAATAAAGCTGGTGGTGTTGCTTTGCGGAAGGCACCGCAGTAGTGCATGGTCATAACTGCTTTGAAAGCCCAATGGTCTGCTGGCACATCACTAAAGGGATTTGGTAAAGTTTCTGCTTGATTTTGGACACAAGCATTCAAAACTTGATTCGATTTTGCTGGAGTGTCGGTAGTAGGTTCTTGAGATTTAACAGGAGTAATAAAGCCAGTAATAGCTAGCATTACGACTGTTAGCAGAAGTTTGCAGTTCATAATTTGAGTTTTCTAGGGATGAAAGTCTACCCTATGTTAGTTCCCAGGCTGCTGCCCAGGAACTAGAATAACCCTGCTAAGATTAAGCGTTAGAAAACATTGTAAGCATTACTAATAAAACAACTAATGCACTAATCCAAAGGGCTAACGATCCCCAACTTACTGAATCTTTTTGTACTCTTTGCCAGAAATTAGCGACTAAATTATTCCGAATTGCCATTTTATAACCTCCAATTTTTATGAAACTTGTACTGACTCAATGCATTCAGCCTGCATTGAGTAAAGAAAAGTTCATCTTTGGGGGTATCAGCCCTGATTTGCTGATTCCCAGAGATTAACCAACAGAGATTTAAATTAATCTATGTAGCGATGTCTATGACGCACTAAACCTACGTAAATGCGTGTGTTTCAACACATTACTAAATCCAAAAAAACAAAAATTTACAAAAAGATATTTGTTGATGCTTAATCTGATTTTCCCATACGTAAGTGTTTACACTCCCAAGTTTGACGATTTTGAGAGAATTCTTAACGTTGTCTTAACCACGTATAAAAGTTAGTGTTTTTAAAATAACAAACTACTTAAATACTGACTCTGTTTCACTTTCACTTGTGATTTATCTAAACTTGAAAATAGACACATAGGACTTACGCGCTGTACAAAATCATCATGATGTGCATTAACAAAAATAGGTTGTTTCAGGCTTTGATTAATTATTTTTTGATCGTAAATAGACCATGCTGTAGGGGTTTAGCAATGCTTTACCCCTACGAAAGATGTGGTTATTCACGTTATACATATTTACTATTTATTGTCAATGCGTAAGTCCTGACACAATTAACAGTGAAATGGCAGGTAAATAATGGTGCAATAAATCAGATAAGAGTTACGGTTTGACAAGAGATACCAAATATGTTTCAGGTGAAAAACCACATCTTTCGTAGGGGCAATTCATGAATTGCCCCTACAGCATCGTCTATTTACGATCAAAGGATAATTAAGAAAAGCCTGAAACAACCTATTTTTGTTGAGGCACATCACGATGGATTTGTACAGTGCGTAAGTTTTATAAGACCAGCCCTTTCAAGGTGAACCTTTGTACTATGAGAAAATCATGTTTTTCAGCC
>NZ_JABXKM010000319.1 GCF_017115025.1 Nostoc sp. NOS(2021)
ATTGGGGACTGGGGAGTAGGGACTGGGGACTGGGGAGTAGAGAGTGAGGGACAACGGGGATAAGGAAAATAACCCATGCCCCATGCCCAATCCCCAGTCCCCAATCCCTTATTTAGCGTAATCTAATCTGCTGGTGGTTGCAGGCGATAGTGCAAAAACACTTCTTGCTCAACGATATTAACTTCTAGAAGTTGCAACTTGGGAGCTAAATCGGATAAAAATCCTTTCCCGTCGACGGGTGTGGGTGCGGTATTACCACCTAAAATCAGCGGACAGACAGTCAGCCATAATTCATCGATTAAATCTAATCCCAGCAAGGAAGCGACTAATTCACCTCCACCCAAGACCGCCAAGCGTGTTATATGTAGAGTGGCTAGATGTTTCAAAGCTGCGGGAATGTCAATTTCTCCCGTTGGTGTTTCAAAAACCAGAATCTGCTCAAATTCGGAGCGTCCTTTCCAGGAAAATGCTCCTTCTGTTGTCGTGAGTAACCAGCGTCTAACTGGTTGCTTAAAAAAGTGAATTTCCGGATTGAGGTTTGCAGAGTGTGTAGTCACTATATGAACTGGCTGCGGAGGCTTCCCTCCTTGTGCCCGGAGTTGCACTAGAGTTGGATCTGTTACAGTGAGTGTTGTTCCGTAGGCATCCAAAGTACCAGCACCGAATAAAACGGCATCAGAGGCAGCGATTTGTTTTTCTAAGTGTGCTTTATCAACCCTTGAGCCAAACCGAGCAGGCGATCGCCTAAAATCTGCTATTTTGCCATCTGCACTCATTGCTAAAACGACTGTAGTATGAGGACGATGTTGCAACATTAAATTGATTTGATAGTTTGAATATTTTCTTTGATCGTGTGTAGATTATCAAAAAAATCCATGCCTGCAAGCTACTGTTTTACAATTTCACCACTGTATTCATATGCAACACAAATCGCTTCTACATCTAGCATATATGAGTTTTGGTATACCACGTTTCTTTTTGAATTATAGCAATTTGTTATTTTTAAACATTGAAAATAAAATTCTGATAATTTAATAAAATGTCTCATCTAGCTCGTCTAATTGCATATCTTTGCTGTTGTGGTTTGCAGGTGCAAAGTGAGACACTCGATGACTAATTCCCGCCAATCTTCCTTTCGTCGAATTTTAGTAACGAGAATATTGCTGCTGTTTGTCCCAGTATTACTTACAGGCGAGATTGTTGCCTTGAATAAGGCACGTTCTAGCATATTGCGAACTGCACGTCAAAATTTAACAGAAAGTGCCATCAGTAAAGGGGAGAGAATTGGAGATGCGATCGCTATCTTAAAAGCTAATTTGTTGAGTGTAAGTAAAACAACCGTGATTCCGTCGGGTTCGCCGATACAAGAGCAAGAAATTCTCACGCAGTTAAGGCAACAACTTCCAGCCAATATTGAGTGCATCCAATTAACGAATCTGCTAAACCAGAAGATAATTGCCAGTAGCTGTGGGGATCAAGCAATTGGAGAATTGAGATTACCTTTGCCTAGTGATGGAATTGATGTCAAAGCAATCTTCCCACCAAAAGCAGGAATGACTGGAAAAAGAAACACCCAAAATCAACTGCAATTAGTGTTATCTGCACCAGTCTCCGATAGCCGAAGAAATTTAGTTTACAGCTTAAGTATTCAGTCTGCATTGTACCAACAAACCAGAAATCCGCCGGGATCGCTCACAGGCGCTATGGTAGTGATTGCTGAAGATGGCACAATTTTGGCGCACCCACTCACAGACTGGGTGGGAACTAATATTAATCAGCACCCAAATTCTTCCGAACTCAAGAGCATAATTAAAAATGCCATTGCGGGACGAAACGATTCGATAAATTTGTCTTTTACAGAGGGGAAAGAATTAGTAGCTGGCTATACAGCTATTGCAAATCCACTCACCCAACAGCAGCAGCAAAAATGGATAGTCTTAGCTGTTACTAGTGTCGAGAATGCGCTTTTTGGTTTAGAGGAAATCAAACTAATTCTTATCGTTTTAACAGTTGGTTTGATTGGTGCAAGTTTGTTAGCATCCCTATATCTAGCTCCTTACTTGGCACGTCCTGTAGAAGAATTGCGAGACTACGCTCTCAATATTCACTCTCACCACGCCGCACAACCAGTTCCGCACAATTTTCAAATCCGGGAATTCAATCAACTGGCCCAAGCATTAGACCAAATGGTAGAACGGCTGAAAGCTGGGGCAGAAGAACTGGAAATAGCCTGGAAAGAAGCAAAAACCGCTAACCAGATTAAAAGCCAGTTTTTGGCTACGACTTCCCATGAATTGAGAAACCCATTAAATATTATTATTAACTGTATTCGCCTGGTTGAAGATGGGTTATGTGATGACCGGGAAGAAGAAATGGAGTTTCTCAAACGTGCCGATGAAACAACGATTCACTTGCTAGGTATTATTAATGATTTACTCGACATTTCTAAAATCGAAGCAGGTAAGCTTTCAGTCGTCAGCACACCTATTGACCTCCGACAAATATTGTTAGAGGTGATTAATTTACAATCAGTTAATGTTCAACAAAAGGGCTTGCAATTGAAATGTGAGTTAGAACCCCAAGCGATACCAATTAAGGCAGACGCGGCAAAATTGAAGCAGGTGCTGATTAATGTTATCGGCAACGCCACTAAGTTCACCGACACCGGAAGCATCACCATTAGTACAGAACTTCAATATAGTAATGGTAAATCTGAGGTGGTAGTTGCTGTCAAAGATACAGGTATAGGCATCGATCCAACTCAACAGCACAAACTATTTCGCCCCTTTGTGATGGTGAATGGCACAACCACGCGCCAGTTTGAAGGTACTGGACTAGGACTAGCGATTTCACGAAACTTAATTGAACTCATGGGAGGCAGCATTTCTCTTGAGAGTGCGGGACTTCATCAAGGTACGACACTAAAGATTACTATTCCTTTGATTGATATCTCGCTGTTAGCTGTTCTAAAGAAAGAAGAAAATGTAGGGGATCTGGGATTTTCCTCTGGGAATGAGGGGGCAAAAGCAAGCCGCTACCCTAGCCTACAGGAGTCTGGGGGAAGCCCTTCTTTGGGGATCAACAAATCTGTGAAAGCAGAGGTAGACAAAGAGAATTTCCCGAAATCCCTGTTGCTACTTGGGAAAGAGACTTGCGAGATTCGTCTTTCGCCGCTGCAAACTATTCTGATAAGTCTTCCAAAAGGAGGAGTTTGTGCAAATGGGACTTTCAAGAGGTAATTTAGTCAAAAGTCCATATTCAAGAGTCACTGGTTATTACTTTTGATCCTTGACGATCATTTAGAAAAACAGGTTTGCCCCCTTGCCCAAGTGATACTGTTAGAGCAGCAAGAATTTCTACTAACTCAGTACCTACCCAGCCAGACGAAACCTCTGAGAGAGTATTGTTGAGAATAGAGACAACAAAGCAGGAGCAAACCCGCTGCAATGGTTCGCCTGTTTCTAATTCCAGCACTATCTGCCTTTGATTTACAGGAATAAATTGATTGCCCTGCTGTTCAAACTCTCCATGTAGCAAAGTTAGAGGTGATGATAGTGACATTTCATCAAAAATCAAGCTGCCAAGGCTACCCACAATCCCCAGCCGTCGCTGTTTATCAGGATTCAGCCAGCACAGGTGAATATAAGCTTGAAAGCCATCTGGGTATGTTAGTGTCAGCCATACTAGGTCAGCTAATCCCTGCCCCCCTGCTCCCTGTAGCCACACCGTACCCGTTGCTTGTACTTTCACAGGAATTTGACCCAGCCAAGCGTTAAAGATAGCAATATCGTGAATGGCTAAGTCCCACAGCGCATCAACATCTTGCCGCACAGGGCCCAAATGGGTACGGGTGGCGTAGCCATAGCGTAAATCTCCTAATTTACCCGCTTGTACTACACTTTTTCCTCGCTCAACTGCTGGGTGAAATAAATAAGTATGGTCAACCATGAGTATCAAATGATGCCGCTCTGCTAAATGGCAAAGTTCCCGACATTCTGCTGGGTCGAGAGTTAGGGGTTTTTCTGCTAAAACATGGTATCCCTGTTGGAGAGCGTCTTTAATTAAAGCATAGTGGGTGGTAGCTGGAGTAGCGATCGCCACTCCTGTCAACCCTGGCACTTTCTTTAAATCCTCCCACTGTGTTGTTAATACTACATTTTCATCTAAGTTCAACTGCTGCTTTACCGCCGCTAATCTTTCTGGATGGGGGTCTACTACAGCAACTATATTTACTTGGGGATCTGCTAAGAAATTCCGTAGCAGATGCACTCCCCAACGCCCAACTCCGATGACAGCAATTTTAATTTGGTTTGTCATTAGTCATTAGTTATTAGTCATTTGTCATTTGTCATTAGTTATTTGTATACAAAGGACGAGGGACAAATGACCACTGACAATCAACTGATTATCGACTAATCCCCCTTCTTTTAAGCTCAGGCTATTTGCGGATTATAAATTGCTAAAAAAGCTACCTTAGCTGCGGCTTGTTCTGCGGTTTTGATCGAGCGTCCCTTACCAACTCCTAGCTTGTTTCCGTGCAGCCACACTTCAGCCATGAAACGTTCTTGATTGCGGTACGGTTGACTGACTTCCACAACCCGATATTCTGGTAAAACTTTAAATTGTGCCTGAGTCCATTCTTGGAGAGCAGCTTTGTAATTAAGTCTGGCAGGATCGAGGCGAATTTCTGTGGTTAGTTCTTGAAAGTGGGGATCTAGCCAAGAGCGGATCAGTTCCAGATTTTGAGTGCTTAAGTAAAGCGCACCCAGAACAGCTTCAAAAGCATCTGCCAGTCGTGACTCTAGACCAACTTTATCAGCAGTAGCACTGCCAGCGACTAGTAAGTATAACTCCAAACCATAAACTCTTGCCAATTGGGCGAGGATGCGATCGCTCACCAACACCGAACGAATTGCCGCAAAATCCCCTACTGGACAATCGGGATAATTTTCCCATAACACAACAGCCGACACTAGCCGCACCACTGCATCGCCAACAAACTCTAGCTGTTCATAATTTGCCGAATCAGAGACAGTGGGATGAGTGAGCGCTAAATCTAGCAGTTCCCACTTTATAGGTGCTTCTAGCGACAAACCAAATTTTTGGACTAAACTTTCGAGTTGCCGCTGACGGCGTGGATAAGCAAGGGGCATTACATGACAAGGGGAAAGG
>NZ_JABXKM010000216.1 GCF_017115025.1 Nostoc sp. NOS(2021)
GCGTCTCGTAGAGAGCGTCATTTTGAATTTTGAATTGATTTCTCCCCACTCCCTAAGTCTTGCTAAAGCCAATATCAGTACCCTTACCAGCATGAACTAAAGCTAACTTTTGGTAACGTTTAGCGTGTTCAATCAGTTCTGCGGCTTCAACGTCTGTTACTTCTCGTAACACTTTGCCAGGAATACCGACAACTAGGGATAAAGGCGGTATATTTTTAGTTACCACTGCGCCAGCACCAATAATGCTACCAGCGCCTACTCGTACCCCGTCTAAAATCACCGCGCCAATGCCAATCAAACTTCCACGCTCAATGTAAGCGGAATGTACCACAGCGCGATGCCCGACGGTAACATGATCTTCTAAAATTGTCGGAAAACCAGGATCGCCATGTAGAATTGCACCATCCTGAATATTTGTGCATTCGCCAATTTCAATCCGTTCTACATCTCCTCTAACCACTGCTCCATACCAAATGCTCACCCCTGCTGCTATATTTACCGAACCCATAACAATAGCATTGGCTGCGATGAAGGCAGCTTGAGAAAAATCGGGAGATGTCCAGTAAGAAGCGGTAGACACGATAGAATATGAATATGGTACCCAGGAACACTAGAGAAACTCCAACCTTTGAGGCTGGTTGCACAACCAGGATATCACAGCGTCAAGCCTCTACGGTGAGGAAAACACTAGTGAACAATGTTTCTGCCGCAACTCCGTGTCTGTGCAGCAGTGAGCAAGTAACCCAAAGTTGTAGAGCCGAAGTGTATAATCCAACCCACTAGTGCTGGTGAAGACAAAATTATGTTTGTACGCACTTCATGATGAATCCAGGCTTGCAGTACCCGATGTTTGGGCCTGAAATACAGTGTCCCCATTGTCGCCAGACTATTCCGGCGCTGACACTAACAGATACCTATTTGTGTCCGCGTCATGGCGCGTTTGAAGCTAATCCTAAAAATGGAGAGTTAATCCATTTGCAATCGGGGCGTCATTGGCGGAGGTGGAATAATGAATGGTATAGACAGCATACTCATCCCGATGGTATTCGCTTTGAAATTCACGAAGCATTAGACAAGCTTTATACCCAAGGGTATCGAGCAACAAAAGTGATTATTGCTCAACGCTATCAGGAATTGATGAGTGGCTATTTGGAGCGCAGCACACCTTGGCGTTCTGGACAACCAGAAGCTACTGCTGCGCGTTTGTATGGCTTACCCGTGGAGTTTAGCCCCGATACCTCAGAAGATCCCTGTTGGGAAGTGATTAATTTTGACTTGGAAAAAGAGCCTGGCGTCCCTGTACGCTACCCTTATTTCAGGTTATTTGAGTAAAGAGACGCGATTAATCGCGTCTGTACAGGTTAGGAGTTAGGAGTTAGGAGTTAAATTCAATTTATAACTCATAACTTACAACTCCTAACTTTTGTTATGCACCACGCTTCTATTCGGACTGCGAATATTCATCGAGCGATCGCATTCTACGAACTTTTAGGGTTTACAATTTCGGAACGCTTTACTACAGGCTACACCCTAGCTTGCTGGATGGAAGGATTGGGCGGCAGAATTGAACTGATCCAAATTCCCGAACCAAAACCAGCCCCAGATGCATTTGCTGACGAGCATTATGTGGGATATTATCATCTCTCGTTCGATTTAACTGAGATTACACCAGATTTACCTAGCTGGTTGACAAGTTTACAAGAACGTGTATCATTAGCTGCTGAGAGTCAACCCGAAGAATTACAACCGTTGAAGGTACTTTTAGAACCGACACAACAGCAAATAGGCGATCGCATTTACGAAGTGGCTTTCATCGCCGATACTGATGGCTTACCTCTGGAATTCATTCGGATTTTAGCAAAACTCTCATAATTTAGCTTTTTTATGTGTCAAAAATATCCCTTGCCGTTATTAGAGAATAGTGCGGAAAGCATGAAAGCCCAGCAGTAAGACCCTAAAATCTTTTTGGGATTTTAGGGTCTTTAGTCTCTGGGGTAGGACTTACGCATTGACAGACATAACCAAATGTGATCACCTCTCGTTCCTGGGCTGCTGCCTTGTAATGCTCTTGTGTCCGGCTCTGCCTCCTGTCAAACTGGGAGGCAGAGCCTCCGAGTGATCACATTCCCAGGCAGCAGCCCAGGAACGAGGCAGGGCAAGACTTTTATCTTAATAATCTTCAGATGCACATGATGCTCAATTTGTAAAGTGCGTAAGTCCTATGGGGATTCTTGTCAGCCAAGGATTTTGCAGAAAATCCTGATATTTTTTACAAAAGGCAGAGTTTCATCTGCTTTTGAAGAATTTTTAAGTACAATTACTTAATAGGTGTTAGCCAGTCCCAACAAGAAGCGATTTTTGGCTTTTGTTAGTAACGAGGATTGTTAGGGAAGTATGATTTAGAGTTGCTAAATCTCAAAGGTCTTGATAAGCTGAAACACCAATCATATAAGCCTTCTGGCGGTTTTTCTGTCTTCACATCCCCGAAGATGCCGACGCAATATAGGAGTGTTTTTTAGTGAACGCAGCTGAACAGGCAACGAACCTTGAACTCGCTAGCAACATTGCTACGGTAGTTAATTTGTTCAAATTCGAGTTTCCTGATGCCAAATCTGATCTCAAACCCTGGAAGAATGACCCGGAAACTAGGGAGTTAGTCGATCCAGATTCTATAGATATTGGCTTTCACTTTCCTGGTATTAGCAAATCTTGGCGAAGTCGTAGTATTTTGATTCAAATCCGATTTTATCAAGATCCCATCAATAATTCACGCCGTGCGATCGGCGTGGAGGTAGCTGGATTTGATCATCGCGGCGAAGCGTGGCGACTTTCTACGGTGGAAAACTGGAGTATTGTCGGCGCATCTTCACCTTCTGGTGAAATTGGGGATAAGCTCAAACAGATTTGCCGACAGATTTTAGAAGTTTTTAATAAACTAACTGATTGAACTAACACGCCGTAGGGGCACAGCAATGCTCATTGGTGTCAACTTAAGCAAAAAGTCAGTATAAGATGTAATCTCGGAATATCTGGTTTGATGTTCTAAGTGATACATTATGAGTACAAAACGTCCGGCGCGAAAAGGAAACCCAGACCTGCGGCAGCAAAAACATCTGCCAGTGCCGCGAACCCTTGCAAATCGAGAAAGAGATATTTTCATTGCTATCTCCAGAAAGCTTTAAGTAAGTCGGCAAGAAAATTTCTTAACGTCGGGTGTGTTAGACCAGAGTACGGCACTATCCATAATTCAAGGTGCGTTAGCTGAAAGCGTAACGCACTCTACAACTTAAATTTATTAACATAGTTATAAGTATTTAAACCTAGAAATTACTACTATTCAACTACAAAACATGCTTGTCGCTTGGTGTGAATATTTTTCATGTGCTTTTTCACTGTGTTTATGGTGATGTAAAGCTTAGTGGCAATTTCTTTGTAGCTGTAGTTGCTTCTATAGAGAAACCAAATTTCAGCTTCTCGTGGCGTCAGGTCAAATTTTCTAACTTCAGTGATTGCTAAACTTTTCAGAGACTCATATTGGTTTTCAATGGTCACTAATAAGCAAGGCACTTCAAACCCATCTAAATCTAGCAGTCTTACCCTAACACGAAAAACATTTGACTTATCAAGCACAATCTCATCAGACAGAATGATGAGTTTATCAGAAAACAAATACCCACTGCTAAGTAACGATTCACAAAGATTCCAGATGACTGGCGGTACAAAATTTTGGTTGAAATTGCCTTGATTGAATTGACAACAAAGGCGATGACCAGATGCATTAGCATGAACTACTTCACCAGTTTGGCTTAAAATTAATATACCGTCTTCTAAGCCTTCGATTACTTCTTGTAAAAAATTAGCTCGCTTCGAGTTATGTAAGTCAATACTATCTAATTGTTGTGGTTCAGCTAATGTTTTTACTAATGTCTTTGTTGGGGCGATCATATGAGGTATCTTAATGTATAAAATAATCCTTATTTGTTAGACTCATGGGGATTTAAATATCCACCATCGATTTTTTACATGATTATCTGAGTAAATTTGATCAGCCACTGCGGGGGACGACTGACCCGACTTGAGCAGACTGGCGTTAGTGAGTCTTGTCTGCGATACGCTGTTCGCGTTCGAGTGTCACTCGAAGGGTAAATACTACAGATTAATCACGCTGATCAAGGTAAATGGAAGTGTGTTTATTAACATCAATTACTTAACAATACTCAAGCGACAGTTTATGTAGCCTACTTGAATTAACTGAGGTTACATAATTTAAATACAACTCCTAAATTGCCTATTTCGGAAGCCGCTTTCAATACGCTTCGGATAATATCTCCGTATTGCAGCTACTTGTACTAACGTGAATTCGACGGCTTATATATATGGCGCTTCTGGGTTGAGTGCAATACAGACCTAACAAGAACAGCCTCTTCCTTACTAGCGTTGGGGAGTAAGATTCAAAGCCTCTCTAGGAGAGAGAGCAAAGTGTATTGCGTCCAAACGAGAACCGCTATAGTGTCCGTCTAATTAGGGGAATCAAAAGACTTCTGAGGTTTTATTACGCAAGTCTGTCCTCTGGAACGAACTCACGTTCTACTAAGTAGCGATCGCTCCAATACACAATAATTATTTATATTGAAATAAAAATACACGAGGGAATGGGGCATGGGGCAGAATTTAATTCATATTCCCAATGCCCCATACCCCATTTTCTTAAGTCCGTCCAACAAGACTGGCAACTACTGTAGCTAACTCAGCTGCCTCAATAGGTTTAGGTAAATGTAGCTGATAACCTTCTTGTATAGCTCGCAGCCGATCCTCTGCCTTAGCATAAGCTGTCAACGCGGCGGCGGGAATATTTCCCCCTAGTTCTGGTGGTTGCGATCGCAGTTTGCGGATCAAAGAATAACCATCCTCTTGGGGCATACCGATGTCGCTGACTAAAACATCTGGTTTCCACTGTCTAATTACCTGCAATGCTTCTGGAACGGATGCTACAGCCTGAACTTCGGCTTGGCACTGTTCGAGTACTGTGGTGATGAATTCACGGGTATCGGCTTGGTCATCTACAACCAGCACGCGCACGCCAAAGAGGGAGAGGGGGAGAAGGGG
>NZ_JABXKM010000241.1 GCF_017115025.1 Nostoc sp. NOS(2021)
ACTTATCGGGGGTCTAACCTAGTATGGGTTAGACCCCTAATTCGCCAGCAGCATCTTTAAGAAGTCGGGGATCTGAGGTCAAGTGATTCAACTCCAAACTGAATTTTCCAACAAATAGGTACTAAACGGGTTGACAGTACCTATTTAATAGGTAAAGTACCTATTTCTTGCGCCAACGCGCATCTGGGCCTCGCCCCAAACATTCCAGCCGCCCGGAGGTACGCTCCTGACGTAGGATGCGGCGAATTAGGTCAATTCCCACCGTGGGACATCGTTCCTGTAAATCCTTGATAGAAAAATCGTAAGCAATATTGCCAATAGCATCTAGCAACATAGCTGTTTTAGCACCCTTGACCGAACTGACTAACCCAACTCGCTGCTCGAACTCTCGGTACGCCGACAGCACTACTACACCCAGAAAATACTCCCACCACGCCAACAAGCTATGCTGTCCTTGATGCCAGTTTTGCGACGATTGATAAAGTGTATCGTAGTAGCTTTCTTTTGTGCGTTCTACAATCCGTTCCAAGCTAATAAACCGACCCACTTCGTAATCAGCTTTGTACAGTAACAGTAGTGTTAGCAGCCGAGCCATCCGTCCATTGCCATCACTAAAAGGATGGATGCACAGAAAATCCAGGATGTAAGTGGGGATGAGCAGTAATGGCTCGATTTCCTCGGACTCAAAGAGGCGGTTGAACTGTTCGTGCAACCGTTGCATTGCATCTGGTGTCGCATAAGCTGGGAGTGGCCGAAATCTCACAACTTTCCTGCCATCTGGGTAAGTTTCGCTGATTTCATTATCTACCGACTTCCAGCGCCCACCCTCACCAACAGTAAACTGGTAAAGGTCACGATGCAGCTGTAACACCACTCCAGGGGTGAAAGGGATGTGAGCATAGCTGGTGTGGATGGTGGTAAGTACATCTCGATAGCCAGCAATTTCTTGTTCGGAGCGATCGCGGGGCGTAGTTTTTTCGGCTACCAGTTCCTTGATGCGTTCCAGGGGCGCTGTGATGCCTTCTATACGGTTGGAAGACTCGGTGCTTTGAATAATCGCCGCTTGACGTAGTGTCTCCAAAACTTGGGGCGACTGTTCTTTAAATAACTCCTGCTTGCCTTTGTACTCACCAATAAGCCGGACGGTACGCAGTAGATTTTGAGTAATTGGCTGGCGTTCGATAAAGCCTGGTTCAAGCGACTGCATCGATAGTTCCTATCAACTTAACCTCACCATATTCTCATTGCCTCGTTGTGTGAGTGCTAGGTATAAATAGAGAAGAAATGATTAACGGCTGTTTCTGTCCAAAAAACTTTCACGGTTGCAATCCAAATTTTGCACGTACTTCTTCAACAGAAACAACTCTTCCCGCTTCACTATCACTTAATCCCGCTTCTATTGCTTGTATTACATAGATTTCATACATTAAATCATCCCATGTCAAATTTTCTGGCAATTTGTCAATTAGCCGTCGTGCTTCTTCCTTGATATTTTTGATTTCCATGACATTCATTGACTACAATCGCGTCTATCTGGTTATTATAGCGATTCTCCTCAGTGATGTGATACCAAGTAATTTGCTAAACTCTGAATCATCATCAGGAGTAAGTGTAATGTTTCAAGCCTTACCAAAAACGATCGCTTTTGAAGAATTCCTCAATTGGAAGCCAGATGGCGGAGGCTATGAACTACACGATGGGGTAATTGTTGAAATGCAGCCAGTAGGAGATCATGAAGAGATTAATGGTTTTTTAGCTGGCGAAATAACTTTAGAGTTCAAACGATTAAAACTCCCCTACCTTATACCCAAGCAAGCGCTGGTCAAGGTTCCTGACAAAGAATCAGGTTATTCCCCTGATGTGATAGTGATAAATCAAAAGAATCTTTCAGCAGAACCGATGTGGAAAAAGTCTTCAACAGTTACTCAAGCTGCGTCCGTTCCCCTGGTTATTGAAGTCGTCACCACTAATTGGAGGGATGATTATGCATCCAAGCTGGTTGACTATGAAACTTTTGGCGTTCCTGAATACTGGATTGTTGACTATTTAGGTTTGGGCGGTAGAAGGTACATAGGTAATCCCAAACAACCGACAATTTCCGTTTACTATTTAGTGGATGGTGAGTATCAAGTTAACCTGTTTCGAGGTAGCGATGCCTGCGGCGGTAAACTACGCATCATATCGCCTACATTCCCAGAATTAAACTTGACTGCTGAACAGATTTTTCAAGCTGGGCGTTCAGAAAATCAATTATGACCGCAGTGCTGACACTCCCATAGGGCCACGAGTCACACCCAACTGATTTTGCAACTTCAACTCTCGCCAGAGTTGGGAACCTGTAATCTCACCTTGCAATAATTGACGATAGCAATGTATTGTTTTACTCACTTGATCTGGTGTTTCATTCACAAACTCGATGCGGAAGTGACGTAATCCCTGTTCTATCAGACGTTGTACGTACTCGGCTCCCGTTTGAGCAGTGCCGTTAAATACAGTATTGCGGCAACCTACATCTGCTTTGAGGACGTGTTCAGTACCTACACGGTCTTTTAATTTCACTTCCTGGTTTTCACAAGGTCGTCCACAGTTGGTGTAATCTGTACCCGTCGAAAGAAAGGCACAAAAAACACAATGCTCCATGTGAAACATCGGTATATGCTGATGGATTGTCACCTCAAACCACTGGGGTGGACAACTGGTGAGCAGGTCTTGTAGTTGGGTAATATTCAGGTCATACGATGCCGTCAGCCTTTCTAAACCAAAGCGTTGCTGAAAGTAGTCTGCTGTTAAGGGATTAGCAACATTGAGCGAAAAATCTCCGATACAACGGTCTGCTGCAAAGAATTGCAATTGGTCATAGTTCCGTATCAGATAGCCATCTGCTTCTGAGGCACGTACTTGCTGCAAAATCCAATTTTCCCCCGGTTTAGCAATTCGGGGTGGTGCAACCCAAATTGTGGGGAGTGGAGAGTTAAGAGTTAAAACTGAAGAATTTTCTGCTTTGTTTTTTTGCTGTTGTTGGCGTACCATTTGCACCGCGTCTCGGTAGGTGCGGGGATCTTCAAATTCACAATAGAGTGTTTCAATATCAGCTTTGAGGGCGGCTTGGAGTTGCTTGAGGTTTCTTATTAAGACGATGAGTGAGGGGGATGAGGGAGATGAGGCAGATGAGGAAGGGAGTAAATCTTGAAAAGAGACATCAGAACGTAATTGCCAGCGTTTGGGTTGACTTCGCAATTCTTCTAACTGCACCACGATTTCCCGCCGCATCCGGTTCAACTCACTTACGGGTAGCATAATCGCACCGATGAGGTGGTTGGTTAGCGTTCCCAAACAGAAGGGGGTATTACCTAAACGACCGAATTGTTCTTGTAAACGGTCTGTAACTAGAGGTTTGGTGTGCGCTTCTACTAGTGAAATTGCGGACTCAGTTTGTACAATATTACCGAATTGATCACGAGCGATCGCCATCAATGGCTGACCAACTTCTCCATAAATTTCTATATTAATGGGACGCTGAAATTGTGGGTTCTCGCCGGCAAAACTCTGACGCAGTTGCTTATCTAATTCTGGATCGCTGGTTTTCCAAATGCGATCGCCTATATGCACTCGGCGCAGGTTCAAGTCATTTCGACCAAAGGTTAGCATGGTTTCTTTACCTTTGGACACCACAGCATAAACCCGGCCGCCTTCTTCCTTCGCCTCTGGATGACCGCAGTCAAACACAATTCCATCCCCTGGTTTTACAGGCGCTTTCAATTTGACTGTTACCTGTTCGTTGTGAATGCGGGTGACTTCACCTAAATAAACCCCACGTTTTTTACCAAAGCGGGCATGAACTAGTTCCTGATTATTAATCCCGCCAAACCAGCCCGTGTAAAGTCCGCGAGAAAATGCCATCTCTAAGTTGTAGTGTTCCTGGTCTGATTGACCTCTCCCCCAGCCCCTCTCCGAAACGGAGAGGGGAGCCTTTATTCCCCCTTCCCTTGTAGGGAAGGGGGTTAGGGGGTTAGGTCTTTCCAATTCGTCCATCACCCCATTCAGGGCTTGCCGATAAACACGGGTGACATTGGCAACATATTCTGGAGCTTTCAGACGACCTTCAATCTTGAGAGAAGTTACTCCTGATTTCACTAAATCTGGCAGAACATCTAACCCTGCTAGGTCTTGAGGACTAAGTAAATATTTGCGTTCTTTTAAATTCACAATTTCCCCATCAACGATTAACTCGTAGGGCATCCGGCAAGCTTGGGCACATTCACCTCGGTTGGCAGAACGTCCGCCTAAAGCCTCGCTAGTCAAACACTGACCAGAATACGCCACGCACAAAGCACCGTGAACAAAGACTTCTAAGGGCAGCGAAGCTTCCTGTAGGGCAATCTGCTGCTGTATTTTATTGATTTCCTTGAGAGAACATTCACGCGCCAGCACCACCAATTGACAGCCGAGGGACTTGGCAAATTCCACCCCAGCCGCACTGGTGATCGTCATTTGCGTGGAAGCATGGATAGGAAAATTAGGGGACAGGTGACGGATGAGACGACAAATTCCGACATCCTGAACAATCACCGCATCCACACCTGCTGCAATAATTGTGCGGAGATATTGCTGTGCTTCTGCTAGTTCTTTGGGAAATATTAGTGTGTTGACAGTGACATAACCCTTTACGCCGCGATGGTGCAGAAATGTCATCAATTGGGGTAAGTCTGCCTCAGTAAAATTTTGTGCCCGCATTCTGGCGTTGAACCGATCCAAACCGAAGTAAATCGCATCTGCCCCATTTTCCACAGCAGCTTTGGCACAGTCCCAGTTACCTGCTGGCGCGAGTAGTTCAGGACGTTGAAGGGTGAGTTGGGAAGAAGGGCGATCGCTTTTCATCAGTCTTCGGGTTAAGTAGCATCATAGTGATTTTATCTAAG
This sequence comes from Nostoc sp. NOS(2021), assembly GCF_017115025.1. Lineage (GTDB taxonomy): Bacteria > Cyanobacteriota > Cyanobacteriia > Cyanobacteriales > Nostocaceae > Nostoc. The sequence goes on from NZ_JABXKM010000241.1 coordinate 4,920, forward strand.
TTTGTGGGGGAGGGTGGGGAGGGG
>NZ_JABXKM010000143.1 GCF_017115025.1 Nostoc sp. NOS(2021)
CATAGCTTTGGCGGGGGTGGGGTTCTTCGGGTTTAATAAGCAATCAAGCGGACATGATATAACAAGTCAATTGCAAAAGAGCCATTATTTTTATGAATTACTACATAATCTACGACGGAAATTGTAATCTCTGCGTTACACTAGTGCAATTGCTAGAAACCTTAGACAAGGGAAAGTTATTTGCCTACGCACCCATACAAGATGAGCAAACGCTTTTACAGTGGGGAATTACAGCCCAAGATTGCGAACAGGGAATAATTTTAATTGATGGCAACGATCCTCAGAGACGTTGGCAAGGTAGTAATGCCGCAGAAGAGATTGGGCGGTTATCGCCAGTAGGAAGTATATTTGTAGAGGCTTATCGAGCCTTACCGGGCATGAAATGGGCAGGCGATCGCTTTTACGAACAAATCCGCGATCATCGCTACACCATCTTTGGCAAGCGTTCTAGTACTTATGAATCGTCGTACTGCGTGGATGGTAGCTGCAAATGAAAGGGAACTTTTAACTCTTAACAGGGAAAATTAAGCCAGACACAAGGGGATTGGGTTTCAACCTACCTTGCGATACAAGGATTTTTTCGCCCACGTTCGCTTTTAGCGTCTCGTAGAGAGGGGCAAGGCTTAAAACCTTGCAACTCTACAAGACGCTACCGCGAACGGGGCTAATTCCCTATTCCCTATTCCCTATTCCCGCCCCGTTGGCGCAGCCTCTCGTAGAGAAGGCGATAGCTCAACTTAAGTTGATTCAGATTTTTGTCACAAGTCTATTGACTTCAGACGAATATATTGAGAAGCTAATAGTTAGCTTAACTAATTGATGGAAGTGCATCAAACTTGTGACTATACTGACGGGGAAAATAAATCGGTCAGAATCTCCAAGCGAACCAAGAGCGCTGATTTTGGAAACTCAGGGACTCACGCGCCGTTTTGGCAAGTTAACCGCTGTTAATAACCTGAGCATATCTGTGGAACAGGGTGAAGTGTTTGGACTGCTTGGGCCCAATGGAGCAGGAAAAAGTACAGTTATTAAGATGTTGACAACTTTACTGCCTCCCAGTGCAGGAACAGCAACTCTGGCTGGCTATGATGTGACTCAGCAATCTAATCCTGTGAGACGGGCGATCGGCTATGTGCCCCAGGCGCTCTCTGCTGATGGTAGCCTCACGGGTTACGAAAATCTCTTAATCTTCGCCAAGCTGTATGGAATACCTGCCAAAGGACGCGATCGCCGCATCTATGAAATTCTAGAATACATGGGTTTGCAAGATGCGGCGAAACGCTTGGTAAGAAACTACTCTGGCGGGATGATCCGCAAGCTGGAAATCGGCGTATCAGTTCTACATCAACCCCAAATTTTGTTTCTTGATGAGCCGACTGTCGGACTAGATCCGATCGCTCGAACTCAAGTATGGCAGCTTGTGAAACAACTTTGTGCTGATTACGGCACAACTATATTTTTAACAACCCACTTTTTAGAAGAAGCAGATAGCTTATGTAACCGCGTGGCAATTATGCAGCAAGGTGAAGTCGTAATTACAGGCGCACCAAGCGACTTAAAAGCTTCTTTAGATAAACCAAACGCAACTTTGGATGATGTCTTTATTCACTATACAGGCGACCAGTTAACATCAGGAGTCAACTACCGTGACACAGCAAGAACCAGACGTACTGCTCAACGGTTGGGTTAAAGCACCACCCACTCGCCGAGCCAATTTTATCTCTGCAATTAAAGAGCTAGTTACGAAAACTCTGGCGATCGCTGAATTGGAAGTGCGTAAACTCCGCCACGATCCCACTGATTTAATAGTCAGATCAGTGCAACCGTCATTATGGTTGCTGATTTTTGGGCAAGTGTTCTCCAAACTTCACGAAATTCATACAGGGAACTTACCATATTTAGACTTCATGGCTGCTGGCATTCTCGCTCAAAGCGTGTTGAATGTGGCCATTTTCACCGGTGGAATGACACTAATTTGGGAGCGAGATTTAGGGATTGTACATAAATTTCTTGCAAGTCCTACACCCCGTGTAGCAATGGTTTTGGGCAAAGCTCTAGCGTGTGGAGTACGGTGCTTATCACAGGTAGCAGTAATTTATGTATTGTCTTTTGTCTTACATGTAAAATTAAATCTCCATCCTCTAGCTTTTCTGCAAGTGCTACTGATAGTGATGCTGGGGGCGGCTTGCTTTTGTCTTTTTTCATTAATTATTGGCTGTTTGGCAAAAACCAGAGAGCGGATGACCGGAATTGGACAAATGTTAACTATGCCGTTATTTTTTGCCAGCAATGCTATTTATCCGATCTCAATGATGCCCGACTGGTTAAAGTTTGTTTCCCATTTGAATCCCTTAACTTATGAGGTTGACGCTTTACGCAGCACAATGTTAGTGGATGGAATCAGCGTCTATGGCTTTGGTTGGGATTTGGCAATTCTCTTATTAACAGTAATAGTCTTGACGATCATCGGTGGACGACTTTATCCACGCGTAGCAATGTAATCCGTAATGGAACTAGCACCGCAAGGCGGAATTCAAAATTCAAAATTCAAAATTCAAAATGAATACAGCGTAAGCGTTTGATTGATTTGGAATCGGTGGTTTATTTACGCCGTGTTGTATTAGCATCTATCGCTTTGGTCTGGATTGTACAATTCTCTTATTAAGGTTAATAATCTTAACCATCATCGCTGGAAAACTTGATCCACGGATGGCAATGTAATCAGGAGAACAACAAGCTAATGACCTTGGATAAACCTACTAAAGGTGCAACTTCCGAAGAATGTGCCGCTAGGGTAATGGACACAGTTCCATTAATGATGCGGTTTATCCGAGCGGATATGCGTGCCCACAGTGCCGCTTTTTTATCTATACCTCAGTTGCGATCGCTAGCATTTATCAACCGCAATCCTGGAGCTTCATTATCTGACCTCGCAGAGCATTTAGGTGTCACCTCTGCCACGGCATCAGCAACTATAGAACGCTTAGTACAACGCGACTTTGTGAAACGCTGCGCTCATCCTCAAGAGCGGCGGCGGGTGCTGCTCAATCTCACTGAAGATGGAAGGCATCATCTCAAGCAATCCCAAGATCAAACTCGCGCTCATATTACCGATCTGCTGAAAGGTCTTACAGAAGAGCAAATTTCCAACATTGAAGAAGGCTTAACTTTACTAAAAAATGTCTTCGAGCAAACAGAACTCAAATCCCCATAACTCTGAGGTTACACCGCACGATCCCTTTGCAGCCTTGAAGTTTCGAGACTATCGGCTATTTACCATTGGACGGCTGGTGCTGTCCGTGGGATCGCAAATGCAAACTGTAGCCATCGGCTGGGAACTCTATGAGCGGACTGACTCAGCGATCGCTTTAGGTGGCGTGGGGCTGGCGCAAGTCTTGCCGATGATTGCCCTCACCTTGATTGTCGGACATGTGGCCGATCGCCGCGATCGCAAACTGATCATCTTACTGTCGGTGATGCTGCTAGCTCTCTGCTCCCTGGCTTTGGGTGTACTTTCCTATACTAAAGGTGCAGTTTTTCTAATTTACGCCTGCTTAGTATTAACAGGTGTTGCTAGGGCTTTCCTCAGACCTGCCAGTGATGCCTTCATGTGGCAGTTGATACCTGTCAGTGCTTTTACGAATGCAGCAACTTGGAATAGTGGTAGCTTTCAATTAGCCGCAGTCATCGGCCCAGCTTTGGGAGGATTCGGGATTGCTTTGCTGGGAAGTGCTACAGGAGTTTATGTATTAGCTGCGATCGCCGCCTTGCTCTGTTTTATTTTAACGCTGCCGATCAAAGAGAAAAAAGGTATTCGCACAACTGAGCCAATCTCACTCAAAGCCCTGTCAGCTGGTGCTAAATTTGTTTGGCAGAATCAGTTAATTTTAGCAGCGATTACATTGGATATGTTTGCTGTATTGTTGGGTGGTGCGATCGCGCTCCTTCCGATCTTTGCCAAAGATATTTTACATGTGGGGCCAGTGGAGTTAGGATATCTACAGGCAGCCCACTCCATCGGTGCTTTGAGTATGGGCATTACCCTGGTGTATTTACCACCGTTACGCAAAGCAGGCCCAGCCTTATTGTGGTCAGTGGTTGGCTTTGGGGTTGTCACAATTATCTTTGGACTTTCTCATTCCTTTTGGCTGTCTATGTTGATGCTGATCCTGGGTGGCGCACTAGATAGTATTAGCGTTGTGATTCGCCATACATTAGTTCAAATTAGAACACCTGATCATTTGCGTGGTCGGGTTGCTGCTATCAATAGCGTGTTTATTAGTGCCTCGAATGAGTTAGGGGGCTTTGAGTCAGGCTTGACAGCTGCCTTGTTTGGCCCAGTGATTTCGGTTGTGGGTGGTGGAATTGGCACAATTGTAGTAGTGATTGCTACGGCGATGATTTGGCCGGGAATTCGGAAGTTAGGGGCTTTGCAGGAGTATTAAAAAACTTTACAACATAGTCATATCTAGTCAGATGTAGTCTTTCTATCCGGCTTGGGTAGTTGCGATGAATCTGACTCGATGTGCAAACTTATTCTTCTAACCCTGATTCTATTCCTCTCCCCCACAGGCTACAGTCTACACACAAGTCTCTTGACTTGCAATGACATTGTATCGGTTAACAATGCCATTGCATCGGCTAACAATGCCATTGTATCGACTAGCAATGCCATTGTATCGGCTGACAATAGCATTGTATCGGTTAACAATGTCATTACATCGGCTGACAATAGCATTGTATCGACGGGTTTAATAAGTAATCAACAGTAATCAACAGTAATCAACCGAACTTGATATTGGGCTACGCCGAAGCAACTAACAAAGGATGGTTTGTAAAGAACAAGTCTTACTTGACGTTTAAGAGTTGCGTCCAGGCGATCGCACACATATTACGCTGTTGATTGGGATATATAGCAATTACAAGACTCAGATCCCCGACTTCTTAGAGAAGTCGGGGATCTCGTTGTTCATGGTTGCAGGAGTTTTTTATCCGAAAATTTATTCTTATAAGATTTTTTCACTTGCAGTTATATACAAATGTTCTCAAGTAAGTTATTATTCTCATGATGATTTGATAGTAATTATAGTTAATAAGGTTATCCATGCTTTTTCCCTTCTTGATCATGTTCCGAGAGGGCGTTGAAGCTGCACTTGTCGTGGGGATCATTGCCAGTTATCTCAAGCAAACTGGTCGTACCCATTTGATGAAGTCAGTCTGGATTGGCATCGCACTAGCGACTTTTATTTGTCTAGCTGCTGGGATTATTTTGCAAATAACCAGTCAGGAGTTTCCGCAGAAAGAACAGGAACTATTTGAAGCGGTAATTTCCATTGTCGCAGTTGGGGTTCTCACCTGGATGGTTTTCTGGATGCGCCGTGCGGCTCGTTCTCTGAAAGGCGAGTTACAGTCTCAAATTGAAACTGCGATTCAGTCGGGGGATAAATGGGGTACAGCACTCGTGGGGATGTCATTCTTTGCAGTGCTGCGGGAAGGTCTGGAAACAGTAGTGTTTCTGCTGGCGACGTTTCAGCAAAATTTGGGAATTCAAGCTCCCGTGGGGGCATTGTTTGGATATGCAGCCGCACTAGCCGTCGGTGTAGGCATCTATCAGGGTGGTATCCGCATCAACTTGAAGCGATTTTTTAAATGGACAGGAGCCTTCATTATCCTGGTTGCGGCTGGACTCTTAGCAAGTGGGGTGAGAGCTTTTCATGAAGCGGGAGTGTGGAACTTACTACAAACAGTGGTATTCGATGCTAGCGGAGTACTTCCCAATAACGGGTTTCTCGGTTCACTTTTGGCAGGATTTTTTGGATATAACGATGCCCCGACTGTCAGCGAAGCGATCGCCTATTTTGGCTATCTAATTCCTACGATGTCGCTGTTCTTCTTAGGGGATAACACGGCACAGAAGACTACAGCAAGGCATTATTAGCTACTTCCATAACTTTTAGGAAAAGACAACAATGAAAAATGTTTTAAAGTACTCAACAATTATCTGTCTAATTGCCTTGACAGTAGCTGCCTGTGAATCGAACAAATCAAGCGATACTGTCGCGAGTAATACTCCAGAAGCTAAGGTAGCTAGTGATACCTCTGCTAACAATTCTGCGGAAACTGCTTTGGCTGTGACAGATCAAGGTTGCGAACCCAATCAGCTGACAGTAACATCTGGGCAAAACAACTTTGTGCTGACCAACAAAAGCAGCAAACCTGTGGAGTGGGAGATTTTGTCTGGGGTGAAAGTCGTTGAGGAAAAGGAAAATATTGCTCCTGGCTTCGTTCAAAAACTCAAAACCAATCTAGAACCAGGTGACTATGACATGGCTTGCGGTTTACGCAGCAATCCCAAAGGGAAACTCACAGTGAAAGCAGGAGGAGATTCTCAAGCCAAAGGGACTGTAGATCAAGGTCAATTAGTCGGTGCGATCGCAGAATATAAAGTCTACATCACTAAAGAAATTGACCAACTGGTTACTAAAACCAAGATATTGACAGATGCCGTGATTGCTGGCGACCTTCCCAAGGCTCAAAAAACCTATGCATCTGCCCATCTTCACTATGAACGCACAGAACCGGTAGCTGAATTGTTCTCCGACCTCGACAAAAGCATGGATTCCCGTGCTGATGACTTTGCCAAAAAAGAGGCTGACCCACAATTCACCGGATACCATCGCCTAGAAAAAGCTTTATTCCAGGACAAAACTACAAAAGGCATGAAACCCTATGCCGAAAAGCTACAGAAAGATGGACTAGATTTACAAAAGCGCATTGCCACCTTGACCATTGAACCGAAAAAGATGGTTGGCGGTGCTGCTGACTTGATTGAAGAAGTGGGTAAAACCAAGATTTCTGGAGAAGAAGACCGTTACAGTCATACTGACCTCTGGGACTTCAGCGCTAATGTCGATGGTTCCCAAAAGATTGTCGAGTTATTGCGCCCCGTCATCCAAAAAGCTAACCCCGAACTACTGGCGCGTGTGGATGCAAATTTCACCAAAGTTGACCAAAAACTTGCTAAATACAAAACCCCTGATGGTGGTTTTGCTACCTACGACAAGGTGAGTGAAGCAGACAAGAAAGACATGAAAACAGCGATCGCATCTCTTGCTGAAGATTTGTCTCAGCTGCGCGGCACTTTGGGAGTTGAGTAATTTATCAATCATTCCTAGAGGAGGAAACTATGTCTATTACAAAGCAACCAAATTTACGCATTACTCCCCGCATCAGCCGTCGTGACTTGCTCATCGGTATGGCCGCAGCAGGTGGAGTAGCAGCTTTGACCAGTTTGGGTTATCAGACTCTTCTAGGAACACCTCTTGACCCATCTGAAGAGGTCGTGCCGTTCTTTGGACTTCACCAAGCAGGTATTCTTACCCCTACTCCTGCCTCTGGGTTAATGGTTGCATTTGATACAACTGCTGCCAATAAAGCAGATTTAGTGCGGTTGTTCAAAACTTTAACTGAGCGCATCCAGTTTCTCATGGCAGGGGGAACACCCAAGTCGCGCGACCCCAAATTTCCACCCAATGATTCGGGGATTCTTGGGCCTGTAGTGGTTCCCAATAACCTCACCATCACCCTAGCTGTGGGTAACTCACTGTTCGATAACCGCTTTGGACTCGGCAACTTGAAACCCAAGCGGTTAGATACTATGGCCAATTTTCCCAATGACCAGCTTGACCCAGATTTATGTCATGGGGATATACTGTTGCAATTCTGTGCGAATACCGAGGAATCGAATCTCCACGCTTTACGCGACATCGTTAAAAACTTGCCTGACTTGATAACTTTGCGTTGGCAAATAGCGGGGTTTCTGCCGCCGAATACCCACAAAAAACAAGGTAAAACTACGGTGCGTAACCTGCTTGGTTTCAAAGATGGTACGGCAAATCTAGATGCTAGTGATGACAAATTGATGAACCGGATTGTCTGGGTAAAGCCAAACAGCGGCGAACCAGCTTGGACAGTAGGGGGAAGCTATCAAGTGGTGCGAGTGATCCGCAACTTAGTCGAACACTGGGATCGTACACCACTACAAGAGCAAGAGACAATTATTGGGCGCAATAAGGACTCAGGCGCACCTTTGGGAATGAAGCACGAGAAAGATATTCCCAATTATACTCAAGACCCAAAGGGTCAACAAATCCGCCTAGATGCTCATATCCGCCTTGCTAATCCACGCAAATCAGAGTCGAGTTTGATTCTGCGGCGTGGTTTCAATTATTCACGCGGGTTTGACAAAGCTGGACAGTTAGATATGGGTTTGTTATTTGTCTGTTTTCAGGCTGACCTAGAAAAGGGCTTTGTGACGGTGCAAAATCGCTTGATTGGGGAACCTTTAGAGGAGTATATTCGCCCCATTGGTGGTGGGTATTTCTTCGCCTTACCTGGTGTTAAAGCTGTTGGAGGTTATCTCGGTCAGTCATTATTAGAAGCTTAATTTTTAATTTTTTGACGGTGGTTAGCAGCTTGTAATAACAGAGATTCGGCAAAAGCGATCGCGTCACTTGCAGATTGACCACCAGTGAATTGCGCTAGTTCTTCCTGCCAGTAGTTACCGCGATCGCATCGCAGGTGCTTGAGATTGGCTCAAAGCAATCTTAGTATAATGCAGGACTTACGCAAACAATAGCCAAAAAGAGTGATTTTCTTCTTAGGGCAATTCATGAATTGCCCCTGAGCGCGTGTAGTTTTGCGTAAGTCCTATAATGCTAGATATAAGCCCAGTTTCTGAGCCGCAATGTTAAATACTAAATCCTTTTTCTAGGTGAGCATTATGAGCAATAACCTTCCAGCAGACGCTGCAAAAGGTTTTAACTTAGCCGAGACTTCGATGAATAAGGAGTCGCCTTTTGTAGAAACTGACGGATTGCTCTTGTATAAAGAAGAGTGCAAGACTCCAGAATTCTTAAACTCATCCTTTTACATACATCTATTTGGCGAACTAGTTGTTGTAGATCACTATGTACTGTTGTTTCCTGATTCAGAAACTCTCACAGACTACGCTAATACTCTGGTCAACTATGATGCCAAAATCACCGAAGGACCAGGAAAATGGCCTGATGATTTTTGTCCAGAGCAAAACTTATTGCCCGAAGATGCTAGTATGTACTTTCTCTCAGCCTTAATGCCGTCAGGCATGATTTTGGTACTGCTTGCGCCTAATACGCCAGATGAACGGATCGCTAGCTTATTCCAGAAGCGAGGTTTTAATACTGTCCATCACGTTGCCATTCTTGTTGATGATATCTATGCAGCAGCAGAAGTGTGGCAGAAGAAGGGCTTTATTCCTCTGTCTATGACTCCTCAAGAAGATGGCTCCTTGTGCCAATGGTTTTTCCGCAACTGGGCAGGCCAAATTATAGAGCTAATCTGCCGCCGATGGATGGGTAGAGAGACTTTTAGCTGCGATAACATCGCAGGTTTACGCCTTTCAGAATTGGCAGCCTAAACTCGTCAGTATAATTCGTAATTGATAATAGTGATGCTACACGCTTTTATATCTCCATTGATTAATCAAGTTACTCTCTACCATTAATTACGAATTACGAATTAGTAATTATTTGCTCAAGTTTGCTCCCCGCGACGGTGGTTAGCAGCTTGTAATAACAGAGATTCGGCAAAAGCGATCGCATCACTTGCAGATTTACCACCAGCTAATTGCGCTAGTTCTTCCCGGCGAGTGGTTAAATTATCCAAGGTAGTAACTCTGACAACGGTACGCTGCTCGGCGTTGTCATTGTTAGCTTTTTTACCTTTACTTTGATTGATAGTTTGTTTATCGACGCGAAAATGGCGATCGGCCATTGCCGCAACTAAAGGCTGGTGGGTAACACATAATACTTGATTGCGTTGACTTAGCTGATGTAATTTTTCCGCGATCGCTTGGGCTACCCTTCCCGAAACCCCGACATCAATTTCATCAAATACCATTGTCCCAGCCACATCAACCTGAGAAAAACAAGCTTTCAGAGCCAGTAAAAAGCGGCTCATTTCCCCGCCAGAGGCAATTTCTGTTAACGGTTGCAGTGGTTCTCCAGGGTTGGAACTAAATGTAAAGGTAATTTTATCTGCTCCCATAGCAGTTGGGGAAGCTGGTAATATTTCAACCAGAAACTTCACCTTTTCCATCGCTAGGGGCTTGAGTTCAGATATCAAACGTGATTCTAAATTAGCAGCCGCCTTGCTACGCAGTTGAGTTAACTGATTACTTGCTTGGGTAAGTTTCTCAAAACACGCCTTTTCTTGCTGTTCTAGATTTTCAATAGATTGTTCGCTGTCGTTGAGTTGGGCTAATTGCTCTTGAATACGTTGGTAATAAGCGATCGCTTCTGTAAGCGTCGGCCCATACTTACGACAAATTTGCTTTAATTCCTGAATGCGTTCTTCCACCTCTGACAACCGCTGCGGATCGGCTTCCAAACCATCCCCATAGGTATTAATCTGCCTTCCCACTTCCATTACCGCAGCTTGCGCGTCCCGCACCAATTCCAATAGGGGTTGCAGTTGGGTATCATATTCCACCATATCATTTAATGTTGCTTCACTGTCTCCCAATAAATCTGCTGCGGCGGGAGTTTCATTATAGTTTTGATACAAAGCCTGATAAACTTTGTAACTCATCTGTTGCAAATCGACGACATGATTCAGGCGTTCCCGTTCTTGTCCCAACTGTTCCAATTCATTAGGTTCGCTGAGATTGGTTGCTCCCAATTCTTGCACTTGATAAGTGAGCAAGTCGAGTTTTTGCAACCGTTCCCGTTCTGATGTCCGGCGTTTTTCTAGTGCTAAATGCGCCTGTTGGTAAGAACTGAAGTTAGTGGCGACTTTATGGCGCTGCTGCATCAGGGAATCACCGCCATATAAATCCAACCAGTCGCGGACTTGGGCAGATTGTCCCACTTGTACCGTTTGACCTTGGGCTGTGATTTCCACCAAGCGATCGCGCATTCCTCCCATAATTTGCCGATTTACCAACACCCCATTCACCCGCGATCGGCTGCGGATATTACTAGCAGTGGCTGTGATTTCTCGGCTAATGACTACGGAATTTTCATCAAGTAAATCTATTTCTTGTTCGCTCAACCAAGCAGCTAGGGGAGCGTTTGAGGTGAAAGTCGCTTCTACCATTGCCCGACTTGTCCCCGTGCGAATGACTCGACTAGAGACTTTACCGCCCAAAGCGGCATCAATGGCATCCAAGATAATCGATTTTCCAGCGCCGGTTTCACCTGTCAACACATTTAATCCCGCGCCAAATTCCAATTCCAGTTGGTCAATTAGGGCAAAGTTTTCAATTCGCAGGCAAAGCAACATCAAGCCAAATTCTCCGTGAGGACAGATGCCGAATACTTCCAATTTACAGGACAATAAGTATGATCTTTCAGCAACTAGCAATAGTTACTACTATTGAACTAGTATGCTATGCCCATTTCAGTTTAGCAGACCTATTGGTAGTGCGAAGTAGGGAGTAGGGGGGAAATAAACAATTCAAAATTCAAAATGACGCTCGCAGACTCGCTAACGCTACGCTAACAAAATTCAAAATTCAAGACATTTTCAGACTCTTATTTAAACCCCGACTGAAAGTGGCTCCGATTCCGCGCTACCTGTATTGTTGGGGTCTTAAACCCTTTGGTTTACGATAAACAATCCTCAATGCCCAATGCCCAATTCCCAATGCCCAATTCCCAATGCCCAATGCCCAATGCCCAATGCCCAATGCCCAATGCCCAATTCCTCAACATATTGTTACAATACTTAATGTGATCGTTCTGACCGGTGGCCTTCTTCATGATTGTTAAGACACTTCCCCCTAGTTCCCGACCGATTCAGAAGGACAGTCGCAACGGCACAAATCGCCGAGGCGAACTGGACGTTATTGATGTAGTGCCAGAAGAAAATGGTACACAAGGCTTGGTTGTGCCGCAGCTACGCCCAGAGCAGACATCGCCAAGCCTTTTAGCCGCCCAAAAGGTGAGGACAACTGCCCAACCTGAGATGCTTTACGATCCCGTGAGCATAGCGGCGCATTACCAAAACAGAAAAGTGCAAGTTGTACGGCGGATTTTCGCCGTGTTGGGGCCGACTCTATCCTTTGCTTTTGGGTTGTGGTCGGATAGTAAACGGGGAATTGTCGTCAAAAATGACCGTCGCCGAGCCACTCAGCTAAGAGTATTGCTGACGCAACTGGGGCCTGCTTACATCAAAATTGGCCAAGCTTTGTCCACCAGACCGGATTTAGTTCCTCCCGTATACCTAGAAGAATTAACTAAGCTACAAGACCAATTACCGCCTTTTCCCAACGAAATTGCTTACCAGTTTATCAAAGAAGAACTAGGCGCACCTCCAGAAGAGGTTTATGCCGAACTCTCGGCCCAGCCAATTGCTGCGGCTTCATTGGGGCAAGTCTATAAAGGTAAGCTAAAAACTGGTGAAGAAGTCGCCGTTAAAATTCAACGCCCCGACTTAAGAGAGGGGATCACCATTGACTTGTATATCTTGCGTAACCTCGCCGCTTGGGTGCAGAAAAAGGTCAAACGGGTAAGAAGTGACTTAGTTGGTATTCTCGATGAATTAGGCGATCGCATTTTTGAAGAGATGGATTACATCCACGAGGGTGAAAATGCTGAACGTTTTTTCAATTTATACGGTCATATAAAAGACATATATGTACCAAAAATTTACTGGGAATATACCAATCGTCGCGTCTTAACGATGGAGTGGATTAACGGCACCAAATTAACCCAGACAGAAGAAATTAGCGCCCAAGGCATAAATGCTCGTTACTTGATTGAAGTGGGTGTGCAGTGTTCCCTGCGCCAGTTGCTAGAACACGGATTTTTCCACGCTGATCCCCACCCTGGTAATTTGTTAGCAACACCAGATGGCAAGTTAGCTTATCTCGACTTTGGGATGATGAGCGAGATTCAGCCACCACAGCGTTATGGTTTAATTGAAGCGATCGTCCACGTCGTTAACCGCGACTTTGAAGGATTAGCAAAAGATTACGTTAAGTTAGATTTCTTATCACCAGAAACCGATTTAACACCAATTATCCCAGCTTTTGCGAGAGTCTTTGCTGATGCCGAAGGAGCCAGTGTTGCCGATCTTAATATTAAAAGCATCACCGATGAACTATCGGCTTTGATGTATGAATATCCTTTCCGCGTACCACCCTACTACGCCTTAATTATTCGCTCCCTCGTGACGCTCGAAGGTATTGCAATCTATATAGATCCCAACTTTAAAGTTCTCAGCGAAGCTTATCCCTACGTTTCTAAACGCCTATTAACCGACCCAGCACCGCAATTAAGAGCATCATTGCAAGATTTGCTATTTAAAGATGGCAGATTTCGCTGGAACCGCTTAGAAAACTTATTACGTAATGCGCGTAACAGTCAAGATTACGACTTTAATTTAGTGCTGAATCAGGGGATAGAATTTCTGTCATCTGAACGCGGCGCTTTCATTCGTGACAAGCTGGTAGATGAATCTGTTAACGGACTCGATGCTTTAGGTAAAAATGTTTTGCATAACTTTACTTCCTTGTTACGGGAACGGGTAGGATTGACAACAGTTAATGAAACTCCATCCGCGACAGTTGAGCAACAACAAACCTTGGAGCATATCAAACGTATATTAGGTATTCTCCGAGAAACAAAAGGCTTTGACCCAGTGCAACTTGCGCCCAAAATTGCCCAGTTATTGGTAAATTCAGATGTACAACGTTTAGGTCAACAAATTGCCAACCGTTTCACGCAAAAAGCTGTAGCCAGGTTAATTCGGCAATTATTGGCATCGTAGTAAAAGTTATGAGTTAAAAACTTTTTTTAACTCATAATTCATTCAGTCTAGCAACTATATAACCCAACTCTTCCAGCTTTTCTAAGACCTTAGTCGCACTTTGGGCAACACTTTCTTCGTTAGTTTTGCATTCGACTTCAGGACAGAGTGGTATTTCATAAGGATCATCAATACCAGTGAAGTGTTTAATTTCCCCGGATCTGGCTTTTTTATATAACCCTTTTACGTCTCGCTGTTCACAAACTTCTAATGATGCATTGACGTACACTTCAATGAAATATGGAATACTTTGGCGCACTTCCTCCCGAATTTCGCGGTAAGGTGAAATGGCCGAAACCAATACAATTACATTATTTTTGGCAAGAAGGTGAGCCACAAAGCCAATGCGCCGAATATTCTCTTCTCGATCCTCTTTAGTGAAACCCAACCCTTTGCATAGGTTTTGACGTACCGCGTCGCCATCCAGAACTTCAACTCTGTATCCCTGTATCCGCAGTTCCTTCTCCACAAATTGACAGATAGTAGTTTTACCTGCACCACTTAGACCAGTGAACCATACTGTCACACCATACTCTTGTTGTCTCATTCTACCTCTGCCGTACACTTCAAATGGCACACCAAAAAAAGCTTTTGTGGGTAATTTCGGGTCAAATAGCAATTTTATTTTTATAATCCTTTTTTAGCCGGAATTTCAGGCGTTGCTTGTGTCATAGTGCGTTAGCCAAAGGCATAACCACCCGACAATTTAGATATTTTTTTAATTGGAAGTCTCTTATAGGCAACACAATTACAAACTTTTAACTTTCCTCTTGGGGATAACCATTTTTCTCGCGTTTGAGGCTTTCTTCTAAGGCTTGAATTTGTTCACGACGAGCTTCCAATTCTAAGGAACGTCGCGCTAAGTCTTGGTTTTGCAATGTCAGGGATTGTCGCCAATGTTCGGCTCGCTCGGCTTCCTGCTGCAAAAATTCCGGGGTAATGCCGATGGTGAGGTAGTTTTGTACCAGATGAAGTACCCAGTTGGTGGCGTCTTCTAGTCTTTCAATGTCGCCTGTAGGGGAAAGTTCCACTAAAACAAGCAAGTTCTCACTCATAATCTTTCCCTTTCCTAGCAGAATGAAAGCTTCTTCTGGAATTATCGCCCACAAGTTATCAGCTTCTTGACGCGCTAATAAGCGTAACTGGTGCTGGTCTAAAAAATCGTTTTTACGCACCTGGGCTAGATATAGCATGAGGTCGCTTCGCTCCAATTCAAAATTCAAAATTCATAAAAAAATTCATAAAAAAATAAGTGCCAGAATTGATATTTGGCTCTTGTTAATTGGTAATGGGTAATTGGGAATTATTGACACTCCCATTACCCATTACAGTTATCCTAAGCCACGCAGGCGATCGCGCAAAATTTCTGTTTGCTTCTGTGCTTCCGCTAAAGCGTCCCGCGCTCCTTGCACTACGTCTGCTCTAGCTCTATCTACAAAACTAGGATTGTTTAATCTGGCACTCAGGGACTGAACTTCTGCTTCGGCTTTACTCAAGCTTTTCTCTAGCTTCGCACGCACAACTTCAATATCCACTACGCCGCTGAGGGGAATTAGCACTTGTATTGTACCAATCACACCAGCGATCGCATTTTCTGATTCTTGTGCTTGTTCTAATTCTCTCTGCGAGAAAAAACCTCTCCATAACCTTTGTCTAGATTGAGCAGTTAGGAAATTTTGGCTAACAAACCAAGCTGTGTAACCAAAACCAACTAGTTCAAAGAAAGTTCCGACAATGGGAGTTTCATCAATGGCATTCCCCACAGCTAAACCCAATCTACCAAACACTATCGCCACAATAATTAAGCCAATTGTCTTTAAACCCCTTTGAGGTTTTTTCGCAGCAACAGTTTCGCTTTTTTGCTTCTCAGTAATTGTTAAAGTCTCAACTTTCGCCAAATCTTTAATGTAATCCTGTCCAGCAGTGAGAATTTCCCGCTCTTTCTCACTTTCAGTTTGCAAATTCGCTGTAACTTTTACGCCTGGTTTAATATCCGCCTCAGCACGCAAATTCCGAATTGTGCGGATAGTAGCAATCAGCAATTCAAACTGTTCTTCCAAAGCTGGATCAATTCGGTTGGCATCCACCTGGGGATAGATTTGTAACGGTAGAGTTTGCGGTGAATCTGCTGGTTGTTGGGTGAGAGTTTGCCAAATTTCCTCGGTAATATGGGGCATAAAGGGATGAAGTAGTTTCAAAATCCCTTCCAGTACGTAGCCAAGGGTTTGCTGTGCTACCCGCCGCGACACGGGATCTGCATCTTGCTGAAGGCGAGATTTAACCAGTTCAATATACTGATCGCAGAAATCACCCCAAATGAATTCGTAGAGTCCCTTAGCTGCTTCCCCTAAACCGTAATTATCGATGTAATTGGTGGTTTCTTTGACAACTTGATGATAGCGCGAGAGAATCCAGCGATCGCTCAATTCATTGCTGAGTGGTTGACCAAGTTGTGCAGGAGTTTGTCCATCCAAATTCATCATTACAAATCGGGCAGCGTTCCACAACTTGTTAGTAAAGTTGCGAGATGCCTCCACCGATGCTGATTCATCCTTTTTGCGATCGTACTCCAACCGGATATTTTGTCCAGCCCCCGCAACTTCCCTAATTAGGGTATACCGCAGGGCATCAGTACCATATTTGTCAATTAATAACAATGGGTCAATGCCATTACCTTTGCTCTTTCCCATCTTCTGACCTTTTTCATCCAGTACCAAGCCGTGGATGTAAACTGTTTGGAAAGGCATTTGTCCGGTAAAATGCCCAGCCATCATCGTCATTCTGGCTACCCAGAAAAAGATGATATCAAAGCCTGTCACCAAAGTGGTAGTCGGGTAATAAGTTGCTAAATCCTGAGTTTGTTCTGGCCAGCCCAAAGTCGAAAATGGCCAGAGTCCAGAAGAAAACCAAGTATCTAACACATCTGGGTCTTGTTCTAAGTTGACATTTTCACCAAATTGTGATTTAGCTTTCTCCCAAGCTTCAGTTTCCGATTTCGCCACTACAAACGGCGTGTTATCGGTAATTTGCCCATCCGTTTCACTGACAGCGTACCAAGCCGGAATTTGGTGTCCCCACCACAGTTGGCGAGAGATACACCAATCATTGAGTTTTACTAGCCAATCACGATAGACCTTTGTCCAACGTTGGGGGACAAACCCTGGAGAGTTTTGCTGGTCGAGGAATTCGAGAGTTTTGTCAGCTAGGGGGCGAATTTTGAGAAACCACTGAGTTGAGAGAAGGGGTTCAATGGGTACTTTACCGCGATCGCTGTAGGGAACGGTATGCTTATAATCTTCTATCTTCACCAAAAAGCCATCTGTTTCTAGGCGAGAAACCACATTTTTTCTAGCAACAAAGCGGTCTTGTCCTTGAAACTCCCCAGCATTGGCGTTGAGAGTGCCGTCTTTATTCATAATGTTGATCAACGGCAGATTGTGACGCTTACCCATATCAAAATCATTGGGGTCATGGGCGGGAGTCACCTTTACGCAACCCGTACCGAAAGTGGGGTCAACAAATTCATCGCCAATAATCGGAATTTCTCGGTGTAGAATGGGCAGAGTTAAAGTTTTGCCAATGAGATGTTTGTAGCGATCGTCCTTGGGATTGACTGCTACTGCCGTATCGCCCAGCATAGTTTCTGGTCTAGTTGTCGCCACCTCTACAAAACCGGAACCATCGGTGAGGGGATAGCGGAAGTGCCAAAGATTCCCATTAACCTCTTGATTTTCCACCTCCACATCAGACACAGCCGACTGAGAAGCTGGACACCAGTTAACTAAATATTCACCACGATAAATTAAACCTTCCTCGTAAAGACGAGTAAACGCCTCCACAACAGCTTTAGATAAACCCTCATCCAGGGTAAACCTTTCCCGTGACCAGTCCACCGAGACACCCAAGCGTCGTAGCTGATTCAGAATCGTTCCCTCAGACTCCGCTTTCCATTGCCAAGCGCGTTCTAAGAATTTTTCGCGCCCCAACTCGTAGCGAGTCTTACCCTCTGTCTTGAGTTGCCTTTCCAGCATAGTATGCACAGCAATGCTGGCGTGGTCAGTTCCGGGTAGCCAGAGGGTATTGCGTCCCTGCATCCGGTGGTAGCGCACGAGGGTATCAATCAACGCACTTTCAAAAGCGTGACCCATGTGTAAGCTGCCGGTGACATTCGGCGGTGGAATGACGATGCAGTAGGGTTCGCCGCCTTTGTTGGGGTCAGCTTTGTAAACTTGGTTGTCTTCCCAGAATTTTTGCCACTTGGCTTCGGTGGAAAAGGGGTCGTAGAGACTGGGCAGATTGGGAATGGTTGCGGTCATGCGGGAAAACTAAGGAAGGACTCTAATAAATTTTGCCACAGGGTTGGAGAGAGGGATTGATGGAAACGAACCGCAAAGGACGCAAAGGACGCAAAGGAAGAGGAGGAAGGTAAGATGAGGCAACCAAGTGTTCAGTTAGAAAATCTAGCTTAATAGGGTGATTGGAGCGGCGATTGAGGTACATCAGGTATTAGGAGGGGGGTTTTTAGAGGAGGTTTATCACAAGGCGTTGAGAGAAGAATTTCTTATTCGCGGAATACCTTATGAGTTTGAGCATCCAGTAAAAGTACACTACAAAGGTCGTTCAGTAGGCGAAGGCAAATTAGATTTTTTGGTTGGAGACTCTCTAATTGTTGAATTGAAAGCTTTCCAAAACTTAACCCCCATTCACGAAGCCCAAGTCTTCTCCTACCTTAAAATGACTCATTACCCCCTCGCTCTCCTAATCAACTTTAACGTCCCTCTCCTCAAAGACGGCATCAAACGCATCATACTTTCTTCTTAATCTTCTTAATTTTCTTTATCTTCTTTGCGCTCTTTGCGTCCTTTGCGGTTCGTTCTCCAAACCCATGAAACACCAAACAACCTCCCCTTGGACATTCATCCCCACCTTATATTTCACCTCCGGCATACCTTACATCATCATCAACACAGTTTCCGTAATCTTTTACAAAAAACTCGGAATAGATAACGCTCAAATTGCCTTGTGGACAAGTTTTCTCTATCTCCCTTGGGTCATCAAAATGTTTTGGGGCCCAATTGTCGATATTTACTCTACCAAACGTCAATGGATACTTTATACCCAATTTGCCATGTTCTGCTGCTTGGGTTTGATAGCCTTCTCCTTACAACTGCCAAATTTCTTTTTCATCTCACTCGCAGCATTAACAATAGGAGCATTTATTTCTGCAACTTATGACATTGCTACAGATGGCTTCTACCTCCTCGCCTTATCTCCAGAACAACAAGCCTTCTTTGTTGGTATTCGCTCACTATTTTATAGAATGGCTGTCATTTTTGGCTCAGGAATATTAGTAGTCTTAGCAGGTCAGCTTGAAGTATCTCTCAATAATATTCCTTTAAGCTGGACTATAGCTATTGGCTTCTCAGCTTTAATTTTAGCAATCCTGTTTATTTCCCATCGCCTAATTTTACCCTTACCTGAATCAGATAACCAACGACAAATACAAGCTAGGGAAAATATACCTTTTTGGTCAATTATTAGCTCATATTTTGCTCAGAATAAAATTATAAATATTTTAGCCTTTATCTTGCTTTACAGACTGGGCGAAGCAATGCTTGTGAAAATAGCTTCTTTATTTTTATTAGACAAACTAGAAGTAGGGGGCTTAGGGCTATCAACATCAGATGTCGGATTAGTCTACGGTACATTTGGGGTAATATCCCTAATTTGCGGAGGAATTTTAGGAGGCTTGCTAATTTCTAAATATGGATTAAAAAAATGTCTGTTTCCTATGGCTTTAGCATTGAATTTACCTGATATATTTTATGTGTATATGGCTTATACAAAACCTTCGTTGACATTAGTGTATCCCTTGGTTTCCTTGGAGCAATTTGGGTATGGTTTTGGTTTTACAGCTTTTAGTGTTTATTTAATGTATATTTGCCAAGGCGAATATAAAACTTCTCATTTTGCCATCTCTACTGGCATCATGGCTTTAGGAATGATGTTACCCGGATTAATTAGCGGTTATCTGCAAAAAACTTTTGGCTATCCATTATTTTTTGTCTTGGTTTGTTTACTAACCATTCCTGGGATGATTGCTATATTTTTTATACCTTTAAAAGAAGAACCGAAGCGTCATAATAATTAATATTATTACAGAACATGAGTTATGTTTTAGGAATAGATGGCGGCGGTAGCAAGACTGTTTGTGTCTTAATGAATGATTTGCGTCAAGTGCTAGGTCGTGGTGAAGCGGGCACATCTAATTATCAGACTATAGGTATCGAAGCAACTTTACAATCTATTCAATCTGCAATTCATCATGCGGTTGAGGCAACAATAATTACAAATACTGTGAATATTGATGCGATATGTCTGGGTTTAGCGGGTGTAGGTCGTACAGCAGATATCGAAGCAGTAAAAGGTTTAGTACAAGAGTTGCAAAATAGCAAATCTCTACCTATTACTTGGGCATTACAGCCAGCGAATATTATAATTGTTAACGATGCTTTAATTGCTTTAGTTGGTGGAATTGGTCAGCCAGTAGGAATTGTGGTTGCAGCAGGTACTGGTTCGATAGTTTTCGGGCGAAATCATCAGGGACATACCAAGCGAGTCGGCGGATGGGGGTATATTTTAGGAGATGAAGGTAGCGCCTATAAAATTGCGATCGCTGGGATGAATGCAGCATTAAAATCTTATGATGGTCGTGAGATGCCAACGAGTTTGGTAGAGGGTTTCAAACAGCATCTTGGTTTGACAAGTATAGAAGATTTAATAGAATTAATATATCGGCGAGGATGGGGAGTTAAACAGATAGCTGCTTTAGCACCAGTTGTAGATTTGGCAGCAGCTTCAGGTGATATAGTAGCGAATATGATAATTGACGATGCTGTAAAAGAGTTAGTAAAAGCTACATCTACAGTAATTGATGCAATTTTTAATGCTGACTCACTTTTAGAAGTAGTCACCACGGGAAGTGTGTGGCGCGGTAGATGCAAGATGCATGAAAGATTTACAGCATCAATTGTTAAGAAGTTTCCTGAAGTAAAGGTGATTTTTCCGAGGTATGAACCTGCTTACGGTGCTGGTTTGTTGGCGTTGCAGACAACTCAAAATTGACGTGAAGAAAGCAATAATAGGAGTTTTCAGTCTGCAAATATGCGCCCTAAGAAAGTTACTATTTCAGACCAAGCAGAGGTGGTAGCACTAGAATCATAACGATAACCGTCGTCGCGCATGAATGTATGTTCTGCTTCATACAAGAAAACTTGGTGAGGGATGTTAGCATTCTCAATTGATTTTATTATGGTTTGGCGATCGCTATCTGGGATATGAGGATCAAGAGTACCGAATACCATTAGCATCTCGCCTTTGATTTCACTTACCCGCTCGATTGTATCGGCTACCTCTTTACCCAGTTTGCCACTGGGAATACCAGTCGGGTAACAGCAGACGCAAGCCCGAATTTCGCTTTTAAATGCGGCGCGGAAAGCTAAATGTCCACCAATACAAAAGCCGAGAGTGCCTATTTGATTTGGAGAAACCGCACTCTCTGTTTTCAGAAATTCAATCACAGCCAGGCAATCGGCATCATAATCAGCTACCGAGGTTCGACGAGCATCGTCATTTCCGCGCATCCGTCCGAGATCGTCTGGCTCAATTACTAAACCAACTGGCTCAATTCGGTGAAAAATTTCTGGGGCTGCTACTACATAGCCGTATCCTGCTAAGTAGTTAGCTAGACGAATTATTGGATCACCTAACTGATAAATATCACTGTAGAAGACAATACCAGGGTATTTTCCGGCTGCTTTGGGAGCCGCTACATAAACACGCATTAAGCTGCCATCTACTCGTAACTCAATATTGCGCTTAGTGATTTGCACTTTTTTGTCTCCGTGTATTGCCGAAGGCATTCATCCGCATCTACACAATACCCGAAGTTTTGCCAGCATCCGGTTACTTTCAACCCACAATTTGGCGTTCTTCTGCCAGTGAAAGTTTGTTGCGATCGCCTTAATCCAGCCGTTATCTTAGCGACAGTAGGCTATCCCTCTTTGTTTATTAGCGTTACAAAGGTTAGCAGGGGAAGCGGAATGAAAAAGCGATCGCATTTTCACAAATTTTTTACGAACCGCAGAGGCGCAGAGGACACAGAGAGGTTAAGAGTGCGATCGCATTTCTAAAGCAGTCAAGTAGTTGTATTTGGTGTAATATGTCACAATAATAATTTTAGTTATCGTTATCAGGCCAAATGACAGAAGTTTTTGTAAATCCAGAATGCCCATTTTCATTAAAAAGTTTTGACCTTCTTACACAATTAAAAAATAATTCAAGTAAAATAGATTTGTATTTAAAACACGAAAAAGATTTTAAAAGGTATATTGAACAGCCATTTCAGCAGCTATGCCAGCTTACTATTGCTCAATTATCAGGTGAAATAATAAAATTAATTAATATAGAAATTGATTTATCTCTTGATTTAGATATTCCTTTTTTTGAGTATAATTTATTCTCAAAAAAAATGGAAATTAATTTCAATAATGCTCACTTTTTTATACGGATTATACAAAACGGTTTATGGTTTGGTTTATATATCTCTGAGAGAAGTGTTAACAGACAAAAATTTATTAAAAACATCCAAAATAATACAACACTTAAAGAAATTATTCTCCAGAATACTCGACTAACTGATAATGTCTCTTTCTTTTCTGAGTCTAGTCAACATATTAGTACAATTAATCCTTTAGCTGACTGGTTGAAAATTGTAGCTCGACAAAAGAGTGCTACTAAGTGTATTCAAGTTACTAAATATATTGGATATGACAAAGTATTAACTTTTGACTATCAACAGCTAACTAATGAAATAAAACAGCTGTTTGAAGGAATTTTTCCTTTATTTTTGGTGGCAACGTGTGATAAACCAATTACAGCAATTGAAGAATACTTAGATCAAACTAATATACAATATGCTAAATATTACTGCCAACAAGGAGTGAAAAAATATCAAGAGGAAAACCATCAAGATGCTATTCAACTATTTGACTTCGCTTTAGAACAAGCTCCCAATTTAGCTGATGCTTATCGATATCGAGGAAAAGTAAAAGCTAAATTAGAATATACTGACGATTCTATATCTGACTATAATTATTTACTACTTATTCAACCTAAAAATTATGAAATTTACGATGAGCGAGGTCAGATTTACTATAAACTTGAAAATTACGATAAAGCCATTGATGATTATGACCAATCTTTACATATTAATCCTAACTTCGCTTTAGGCTATTACCATCGAGGACTTACCTACTTAAAACTTAAAAATCAGCAAAAAGCTCTTGAGGATTTATGCAGAGCTACAGAATTATTTTACAAGGAAAAAGATGTGGATAATTACGAAGAAGCGCAGCGTATCCTCAAAACTATTTATCCAGACTATTCTGAACCTTTGTTTACAGAGATTAATCAAAATATCTGCTCTAAAGGTCTGCGTATTTCTAAAAGTATCTTGCGACGCTACCACTTAGCTCTGAAGACCAGAAAATTTGTAATTCTTTCAGGAACTAGCGGGACTGGCAAGACTTGGCTTACCAAAGCTTATGCTGAGGTAGTAGCGGCTGAATACCTTTTAGTTCCTGTGGCTCCTAATTGGACTACTAACGAGGATTTACTCGGCTACTTCAATCCAATGGACAAAGAATACCATTACACTGCGTTTAGTCATTTTTTAGAAAAAGCGGCTCAAGAGTATGAGCAAGCTCAAACAGAAAAACGCACCCCTAGACCTTACCATTTAATCTTGGATGAAATGAACTTAGCACGGGTAGAGTATTACTTTGCCAAGTTTCTCTCAGTGATGGAAGTTAGGATGCGTGAAGGACTAGCCCAAATTGAACTTGCATCCGAGAAACAAGTTTTGTTACCACCTAACCTTTACTTTGTTGGCACAGTCAATGTAGACGAAACTACTCACAATTTTGCTGACAAAGTTTATGATCGAGCGCAAATGATAGAACTTGAGGTTTGCCGTAATGATTTATTTGAGCATTTGGGTGAAGTTGACTATCGTGAAATTTTAATGGAAGTTTGGGATAAACTGCACCTAGTAACCCCATTTGCTTTTCGTGTTTTAGATGAAATCAATAACTATGTGAATGAAGCTAAAGTTTTGGGTATATCTTGGGAAGAAGCTTTAGATGAACAGCTGTTACAGAAAATTTTGCCCAAACTTAAAGGTGCTGATGATAGGGTGGGAGAAGCCCTTAAGGCATTTGTTGATATTGCTGAAAATAAATTTCATCTCAGCCACGCTAAAGCTAGCAAAATGCTAAAAACATTTGAACAATATGGATTTACCTCCTACTTCTAAACTAAGTTTTCTTAGCCGCGAAGGCGAGATTATAGAGGCTCCAGGTGAGTGGCAACCTGCTTGGCTGGAAGTTCATGTGCCTCAAGAAAAATTACAACAAATACGGCTTTGGCTTCAAGATAAAAAACTCCCACTCTTGGTAATGGATTTGAGTGGAAAGTTTCGAGTACTAGCTGAGTGGCCTCGCTCAAACCCTGGCTACTACCGACTGCGACTTGAGTATCAAAATGAGATTGAGGAACAGACAATTGCGGTTTGGCCTCAGAAAATTAGTCGTGAAGCTTTTGCTCAGATGCTAGAGGATCTCGATTCTCGTCTGCCAACCTCAGTAGCGATAAGCTTACAGCGTACCGGGGCTTTAGCTGGTCTGAAATTACCACAACTAGGCGAAACTACTTTAGCTCAGGAATTAGTTCGCTTACGTCGAGCTATTAATGGCACAGGCAAAAGACCAGGACTGAGTAAGATTTTGAGTCAACTTGCTCGCAATCCTCATCAAATCCTCAAAACTAATGAAATTTGGGTTCGGCAAGATCAAGTCCGCAGACCTCCTCTTGGTGGGCTAGTTCAGGCTTTTTTTCGAGGGCATAACTTGGATGTGAGTGGAAGACCGATTCGCGTACCGGATGTCCGAGTTGAGCATACTGTTGATGTTTACGAGAACCAGTTGATTAGGTTATTTTTCGAGCTTGTAAATCAGAGACTTAGACGAATTCGGCAAGCTGTTGAAGCTGACCGTAAAGGTAAGCCTTTGGAAGAGATTAAGTCTCTGTTTTACCAATTAAAAAAGGCTCGTCAACAAGCAGCTTTTCTGGATGAGGTCAGCCAGCCTAAATATTTGCCCAATCAAATTACGATGGTTTTGTTAAACCGTCCACTTTACCATGCTGCTTTGGAAGGCTATCTGGAATTTATCAGAAGTCCTGCTGTGCGTTTGGATGATTCAGACCTTGATGCACCTTTGGAGAATCTCTACAAACTTTACCAAATTTGGGGAACTTTGTGGATAATTGCAACGCTACTGGAAGTAGCCATACACAAAGGATACCAAGTTGAAACCCAGTGTTTAGTTGCTAGGGATAAAACGGGAGTCTACGTCAGAATTTTACCCAATGGACAACCAGCATTAGTTTTAATTCACCCGCAACACAAGACAAAAATTAAGTTAATTCCTGAACGAAGCTATGGCAAAGATGGAGAACTGCAAAGCGCCAGCGTTACATTAATTCCTGATGTAGCAGTAGAGATCAAACTAGCTAATGGCTCTCAACAAGTTTATTTATTTGATCCCAAGTACAAACTTGAGAGTGAGTCACAGGAAAACACAAGCAATGAAGGAAAGCCTAAAAGTGCTGATATTCAGAAGATGCACACTTACCATGACGCTATCCAAAACAGAGAAGGTAGGCAAGTAGTTAATTATGCTGCGATTATTTACCCTGGCTCCTATGTATCTCATTCCAACGCTGAAATTGAGGCTCTTCCAGCTTATCCTGGGGCTGAAAGTATCCTACAGGAGCATCTGCGTCGCGTGCTAAATAAAGCCCTCGAAGTTTCCTGACAATAAACCATCTGGACTTGTGATGTCGGACTTGACGAACCCGGCAAATGCATTCATGGCATAAATCAGATCATCTACAAAATACCCGAAGTTTTTCTACCATCCGGTTACTTTCAACCCACAATTTGCCTTTCTTTTACCATCACTACGATCGCTTAATATCCCTAGTCAAAGTTTGTTGCGATCGCCTTAATACATACACCCGTTACCTTAGCGAGGTAAACTAGTTAAAACTCACACCAATAATTAGTAAAGGGGATAGATGACATTCACTTGTGGCGAAGCACCCATCCCCGAATAGCTGCCCAGATGATCAACCTGGAATCTATAGTCCGGTATCTAATCATCCAAGTATCGTCCGAGATATGTCGATTGTCACTGGGATAGATACTGATTTACAAGATATCTACGAAAAGATAGTTACACAATTACTTTTGTTCACCCCTTCTTCCATCCCCCATCGCCAACAGCGCCGTCCCGTAAGCCGCTTCTGTATATACTGACGCTACTACAGGAATCTGCAAATGACGCGCCCTAATTGCAGTCCAAGTGTCATTTACCGCACCACCTCCAGCAGTATAAACACGGCTCAACTTGTCTGCTCCCATTTGTTGCAATAATTCATACCCTCGCGTTTCTATGCGGGCAATGCTTTCTAACAACCCATACAAAAATTCCACTGGGTTATCTGGGCGTGGTTCCAATCGTGGGGGTAAATTGGGATCGTTAATGGGGAAGCGATCGCCTACCTTCAACAACGGATAATAATCTAACTCGCTGGCTTTTGATGCATCAATCTCACGGCTAAGGCTTTCTAACTCAGCGTTTGTGAAAAATTGCTTAAGCACTGCACCCCCAGTATTAGAAGCACCACCAGTCAGCCACAAATCACCCAGGCGATGGCTGTAAATTCCATATCGCGCATCCTCTATGCGGGTACGACTTAACAACTTTAGTACCAACGTTGAACCAAGGGAAGTCACGGCTTCACCAGGTAATTTTGCGCCACTGGCGAGAAAAGCCGCAATACTATCAGTTGTACCAGCGCATACCAAACAATCACTGCGTAAACCGAACTTATCCGCAATTTCAGGGCGCAATTGGGCAATCGGAGTCCCAGGAGTTAAAACTTTGGGTAGCTGAATCGGTATTTGCAACTTTTCTAGCCATTCTGGGTATTTCAACTCTTCCACGTCATAACCCAGCTTTAAAGCATTATGGTAATCGCTAATACCCAACTGACCATGTAGGAGAAACGCCAGCCAATCTGCTTGATGCAGGAAATATCTAGCTTCACTAAAAGAGGGTAATTGCCTCATCCACATCAATTTGGCCAGGCTGGAGGTGGCACTCAACACGGTATGATTGGGGGGTGCGATACTCCTCAAATGCTCTAGCACCAATGATCCCCGCGCATCGTTGTACAGCAATGGTGCATCTGTTGGATTGCCAGCAGCATCGACCAGCAAGACGGTGGAAGAAGTACCATTAATTGCGATCGCTTTAATTTCTCGCCGCAATTCTTCAGGTATTTGTTCCACCAGCACAAACAAAGCCTCCTGCCAAAAACTTGGCGTAACAGCCGCTGGTGAGTCCTGGAAGGGATATCGCACCTCAGCTTGAATATAAGAAGCTTCCTCGTCAATCACCACACCGCGTGCGCCAGATGTGCCGAAGTCGATACCCAGATATAAATTCATATTTTTATAAATTTTTCTCAGGTCGAATAACTAACGACTACTGATTAATAACTGCTTTTGTTGCATCTTGTAACAAGATATTCCCCAATTCTGGCAAAACAAGGAAAAGTAGTAAACGAACTGTTCAAAATCTATTCAGGTTAGGAGGTTTTCAGCCATGCCTATCTTAGATACTCTGTACATCGCTCAGATATCTTCCATCTCAGATACTCAAGTCTACATCGCTCTAGTTGTGGCGCTGATTCCAGGAGTTCTAGCTTGGCGATTAGCCACAGAACTTTACAAATAACGCTACGATGTGACACAGTTAAAAAGCTAATAATCCTGGCAGTACGGGGTGCAATTTCCAAACCTTATGGTTTTATACTATAAGTACTTAGAAACCTTGCACTTACGTAAGCCAGGTTATTTTTTAACTGGTGCAACACTTGTAGCTATTTCAAAAAAATGAAGTAATATGACAGCTAAGATCAAGCATTCAGGAGTGCTGAGTGCTGAGTGCTGAGTGCTTCCCTTCACTAAGCGAGGTTATTTTTTAGCATCATGAACGCGATTCAACCGTCTAGACCTCCGTTACAACCTATACAAAAACGCCGAGTCATTCCTCGACCAAAGCGGCATCTTCGTCAACGTTCTTACCAGGTGATGGCACTGGAAAGCACTGCCAAAATAGCGGTTAATCTTGTGATTACAGCCGTTGCCGCATCTGCCCTAGCACAACTTTTGTCTTATCATTGGTCACAGCAAGGAAAGTTGCGAGAAATTAGTACTGAAGTCAAGCTGATGGAAGGACATGTCGATGGTTTGCAGGCAGAATTTAGCCGTAACTTCGATCCTCAGCAAGCTAAAAGTATTAGACAACAACAAGGATACCGATTTGATCCCAGTCAGCGTCGGGTGGTGTTGATGAATCCGGATCGCCGAGAAGATGAAGAAACAGAGTCATCACCCTAAGACAAATAGCGAATTTAGAATTATTTAGGTTTCTTGTGATTCTGGCTACGTATAAACCGGGTGTTAATTTATATTATTGCTAATAAATAATGGTTAATAGCTAATTTTTGAATAGCTATGTAGTTCTCATCTATTAGTCATTAACGATACAGCGTCGCTCCGATCCAATTCAAAATTCAAAATTCAAAATGAAGAATCTACTTTTTGAATCTTGAATTTGCAAAAAGGACTAATCTACCAATTAGGACGCTGATTCAGATAGCAACTCGTTTAGCTGATTTTCGAGTTGTAAACGCAAGCGACAACCAGTAATATCCTTACTATTGTCGATAGAGGGCAGTTGAGTGAGGGCGCGACGATAATCAGCGATCGCACAATTCCAGTCGCCCCAAAGATGGTAAGTCCTGCCGCGTTCAGCCCAGATATGACCTTCTAGTTGACCGAAAAGCAGTGCTACCTCAAAATTCTCAATTGCCTCCTCATATTGCCCCAAGTCACGCCAGGTAATGCCTCGGTTAATCCACGCCCGGACGTGGCAAGGATTTAAATTAATTGCTTGATCGTAGTCGGCAACTGCTGCTGCTAATTCTCCACAAGCAGCGTAGTAATTTGCCCGATTGTTATAAGCGCTAGCCAAATTGGGATTAAGGTTGAGGGCGGTGTTGTAGTCGTAAAAAGCTTTTTGCCTTTCGCCACCTTGGAAATAAATTAGCCCCCGGTTGTTGTAATCAACGGCATTGTGGGGATGCCGAGAGATTAGTTGGCTTAAAAGTGCGATCGCCTCAGTATAATCTCCTTGTTGAGCCGACTTCAAAGCAAAAGAGCGTAAGTAGCTATCCCCCAAAGTAGATTTGCTGCGATCGTTTGTCCTATGCTCTTGGACTTTCCTTGTACTATTTATAACATATTTGTATTGCTTGCTTTGCTGGTCACCGTCAGCTAAAAATGAGTGAATATTCATCTTTCCCTGCCTGAAATACCTGCTTTGTGAAATCAAATTCTAGTTTTTTCCTGCTGGTGGTTTTACCACTGTGTTTATTCTTAAGGTATTTATGGTTACTTGGAAGCCATCTTAAGACTGAATTTAAACTACTCACACCAGTAGAAGTCTACGCCCTAAATAAACAATTGCTCCTCAAACCTAATCATGGATACTTGATCCCGAAGCTGAATTCCAGAAATGGCAGATGTTAATCTCAAAGACTAGTCAAGTAGTGAGAGCGACAAATTGGTAGAATGCCAACAAGCCGTTCATTAAAGAGGGGAATGAGGGGAAGCAGGGGCAGAATAATTAATGCCCAATCCCCAATCCCCAATGCTCAATCCCCTAATCGCTAGATTCAATTTTTAAGTTTTGAGAAATTTTCCGATGACAACTGCAATTTCCTATCCCAATGCCCCTGATTTAGCAACCGATGATTACATTGTTATCGGCTTGGCAACCTGCTTCGTCAAAGAAGATGGAGAAGTTTATCAAATCGAAGTTATAGAACCGATTCCCTCTGCGGCTTTGGAAGCGCTTTTAAAGGGCATCCCTACCTCCTATAAGCTGGCTCATGCAACAACTTTGGGATCTGTGCTGGATGGCGATTCACAACTAGTGCCAGATGGCTTCCCAGAGTCGGCTCAGTTTGGAGAGGAATTTGTGCCAAGGGCATTTGCAGCAGCTCGTACTTACAAGCGTCGTGAATCTGCAAAATCCCTGATTCCCTTAGGTGCAAACTACACTGAATTTAAATATTCCATTGAGCGCAAACGGGTGTTAAATGCCGCTAGAGTTGTCACCAAAGAAGACAACGTTAAACAACATTCTCACACTCACAAAGTTCTTTAAGTAATTATGCTAAAACTTTACGGCGGCGCTCGTAGTCGAGCCTCAATTGTTCACTGGTATTTAGAGGAAATAAAAGTTCCTTACGAATTCGTCAAGCTTGATATGCAGGCGGGTGAACACCTCCAGCCTGAATATTTGGCAATTAACCCATTTCGTAAAGTTCCAGCAATTGTTGATGGGGATTTTAAACTTTGGGAATCTGGGGCAATTTTGTTATATCTTGCCGATAAGTATAGTAAAAGTCCACTTTCACTAGAGGAACGTGCTGTATTTTCCCAGTGGGTATTGTTTGGAAATTCCACCCTAGCTACAGGGATTTTTGTAGAAGCAAATCGGGAGCGAGAAATGCCCCGCTTGTTGACTCCGTTAAATGAAATTTTCAGTAAGCAACCTTTTTTACTTGGCAATGAGTTCACTGTTGCTGATGTGGCAGTGGGGTCTGTTCTGAATTACATTCCCATCATGCTGAAGCTAGACCTTAGTTCCTACCCAGAGGTGTTGAACTATATGAAGCAGTTATCTGAGCGTCCGGCATTTCAAAAAAGTATTGCCGGAACAACTTAAAGTGATTCGTAATGACGCTCGCGGACTCGCTACCGCTACGCTAACGTAATTCGTAATTGAAGTCTTAATTACGAATTACGAATTTGTTAGCGATAATTTGTAAATTGTAAAGCCACGGGGTAGTCTTCTTGTTTCAGTCGCTGCATGACAACTTGTAAGTCATCTTTAGATTTGGCAGAAACCCGCACCGCATCCCCTTGAATTGAGGCTTGTACCTTTTTGAATTCGTCCCGAATCAATTTGGAGATTTGTTTGGCGATTTCCTGACTGATACCTTTTTTGAGTTTGATTTCTTGACGCACGCGATTACCACTGGCTGATTCAACTTTGCCAAAATCAAAGATTTTCTGGGAGAGGTTACGCTTGGCGGCTTTTTCCCGCAGGATGTCGTGTATAGAATCTAGGGTAAACTCGCTGTCAGTACTAACGTTAATACTTTCTTCGACTAACTCGACAGTAGTTTGAGTGTCTTTGAGGTCATAACG
This sequence comes from Nostoc sp. NOS(2021), assembly GCF_017115025.1. GTDB lineage: Bacteria > Cyanobacteriota > Cyanobacteriia > Cyanobacteriales > Nostocaceae > Nostoc. The sequence continues at coordinate 31,325 of NZ_JABXKM010000143.1, forward strand.
ACCTTTGATGTCTCGTATAACTTGATCGACAGCGTTAACCAACTCTTGTCGGTCAAAGTCGCTCACAATGTCAAAGGAAAAAGTAGAAGCCATAAAACATTTTGGATTTTAGATTTTGGATTTTAGATTGGGGATTGGGTATTAATCCCCATTACCCCTTATCCCCAGAGGGGGCCCCACCTTCCCCAATTAACTAGTAGCTTGGATGATGCTCAAGAAGATGAGAGTGGCAAAGCTAACGGAGCCAATGCCAAACATAAACGTTCGCAAAAGGGGTATATTCAAAATATAAAAAATTGAGTATAGCAAACGGGCTACTACAAAGGCGATGTCTGACGACAAGCCGCTTTGCGTCTACGCAGCCCCTGTTGCTGTAGAAGAATTTACACCAGTTACATATGCCATCAATGCGGCTGCGGCAAATATCATAAACGCTTCAAAGGTGTTCTGATGTGCCCAAGTCGCGGGTTGGGCATAAGGTGGCAATTTATCAAACATAGCGCGAGGAGTAGAAAACGTTTCATACCCCATACGCATACGGGCATAAGCTACCAGGAAAAATGGCACATAAATTAGAACGGCAGCAGCAGCGATCGAGTACAAAAAAATTATCATTACTTATTAGTCATTGATTATTAGTCATCAGTCATCAGTCATTAGTCATTAGTCAAATACAAATGACAAAAGACAAATGACAAATGACTAATCAAAGTAGAAGAGAGTCACCACTTTTCTTTGTTCTTCTGCATCTTGACAAGTTTGCAACAAGGTGCGACTGTCGTGAAACGCAAAGCAAATCAGTTGCTGGCAACGAGAGACAATTTCCTTGTTGCACAGGTAACTAGCTTCAGCAAGGGACAGATTATCATTATTGGGATTTTCCACTAAATGCATTACCTGTTCTAGTTGCTGGCGCGATTCCAAGGGCTGGCGTTCCAGGCTTTGGGGTAGAATCACCGTTAACAAATTCGGATCAGCCCGCGTTGCTCCCCGGATGGCAGCTGAATTTGTACCTGTAGCACCAGAAGTAATGATTCGATTACCCGATAAAACTAGGGCATATGTCATCATTTCAATAAGATTCTGATGCGTAATCGGGACGTGACGAGAACCCAGCAAGGCAATTCTTTTAGAACCCGTTTGCTGGATTGTCGCCAGTTCTTGCGCTAATGTATCGAGGTTAATAAGGTCTGTTGATTGGGTCAAAGATGGAGATAATCCAATTAAACGACCCAGATATTTTAGCAAACAGCGTGTAGGTGCGAGGCAAACCTGAGTTAGACATTGCTACAATTTTTCGATTGTTTGGATTACTTGGTCACACCAAGCCAGCCAATGTGTTTCATAAGTAATGCCATTCAGGAGGGTCAAATACTGAAATTTTGCTGATTCTGGGAGTTCTTGCGGATTGTGACATCTCCTACACCAACCTGAGTACAGGTATGGAGTAGGCTTCTCAAATATTCCGTTCGCGCAGCGTGGCGCAGCCAAGAATATGGAGAACTTCCTTAGAGGTATCATCAGTGATAGAACCAACTATCGTGATGCCACCTTTACAGCGTTTTATAGTGGGGAAAATGTCCAGCCCCACTCTCAAGATGTTGATAGCGGCGTTAATGTCTCTATCAACCCAGAGATTTAGATTATCGTCCCAATACTCACGAATGCTGCAATCAGTGAAAATCACTTCATCCCGATAAGCGAGTAATTGAGACGTATAAGCAGGATTCTTCGCAATTACTACGGCTCCAGCTTTTCCAGCTATGTGACCTAGCAGTTGAAAGAATTGACCAAACGCAGCATCAGACCAACTCAGATTGAGTCCAGACTTAGAAGCTTGCCCGTTTGGGATGAATGCCCCGTTTTCGTCTTGTTTTGGGGCGTTACGCTTTGACAAACCTTTAAGATTGAGGTCTTCATGAAAGAAAACTTTTTTACCAGTTCTCACCAATTTGTGAGCGGTTTTGTATTGGAAATCTTTGCGGCATCTCGCAATATGCTGGTGCTGTTTACCTTCTCGTTTAGCCAATTTGCGACGGGCTTTAGAACCACGCTTACGGGCATTCTTTTTCTGTGAAATGCGAGTCAGCTTGTGTTGACTTTTTCGCAACACCTTAAGCGATAGGAGTTTAAAGCCTTCAGAGGTGGCAAGATAATCATCTTCATGCAACACCGCATCCATTCCAAGCGAGTTCTCCCAATTTGGAATAATATCAGCATTGGAAACGGGTACGGTAGTATCCTCTAATCGAAGATTAACGAACCAACCATCATTCTTTTTAATGAACTGCAACTGCTTAATTGTTGCACCGTCCGGTAAATGGCGATGTGACCGAATCTTAATTACTCCAATTTTGGGGACTTTGACATACAGATATTTACCACCAACCGAGCAAGAATACAGTTCTAATCCAGCACCTTCAACCACAAAAGATCGATAGCGAGATTGTGCTTTGAATCGAGGCTTACCACTTCGATTGCCGCTAGAGTCGCCTGCGATGAAGCGTTCAAACGCCTTGTCAACACGCTTGCAAACTTCTTGTAGCGTGTTTGCTGGAACTCTCGATAAGTCTAACTCTTCACCCGACCATTGCACCGTGATAGGTTTTTTCTTAAGTCCTGGTAGATATTTTTTCTGACTATAATAGTTGGGCTTGTCTCGCAACACAGGAAGCGAAGCAACCAATGGGCAACTATCAACGGATGTTCTGTTATGTTCCCACCAGTCGAATCTATCCCCTAATTGACGGTTGTACCAGTACTGGCAAATCCGTAACCAGAGGTTGATCTCTAGCTTAATTTCAGTTGTTGGAAGTGCTTTGTACTGGTATGTGTATTTCATAGTATGATTGTAAATCATATTGCTTTACAATGCAACGCATGAAATACGAAGATTCCATCAATGTTCGATTGCCTTCATCAGAAAAGAAAATCCTGGACGATTACTGTAGTCGGGTGAAACGCAATAAGACCGATGTGATTCGGGAGTTCATTCGTTCATTGCAGGAAAGATAGTTCGTTTCGTCCTCGCTGTCCTCCCAAGACTAATTGCATTCGGCATCGGTTAGACAGCACTCCTCAACTCACTCGCATTCCTCTCACACCAAATCAGAGATTATGGTGTGAGGCTCCTGCTGCTTTAGCTGAAAGCATTCTTGTTCTAAATCCTTGTATGTAGATAATTTTTCTAAGTGGGCTTTTTGGTGACGCTCAAGCTCTGCCAAGATCATTTGGTTAGAAGCAATATGGCCAGCAAAAATTTTCACAAGCAAATCATCTTTAATCGGTGTGGGTTCACAAGGTTGAGCAATCCACTCTTTGAGCTGCTGTTCTCCCAAGTCTGTAACGCTGTAGAGCCTTTTATCTGGGCGTCCTGTTTGGACAATCGACTCGGCACTGATCCATCCTTGATCTTCTAGCTTTGACAACTCTCGATAAATCTGCTGGTGACTTGCTGACCAGAAAAAGCCTACAGAGCCATCGAATCGTTTTGCTAAATCATACCCACTACAAGGGGCGTCAACCAGAGCAGCTAATATTGCGTGCGCTAATTTGCTACCCTGTGTTTTTATCGGGCTTGTACTTTGGTTGGCTTTGTGAAGATAAGAAAAAAGTGTATTGCTTGATGGCAGTTGTTCGTTGAGCTTTGGCTTGAGTGCATAAATCAACTTGGCCTCAAGAGTTTTCAGAATGGAAGGATCTACGCATTGTAGCCAAGCTAACTTCACATTTCCCAAATCAATGAGTTCTTTAAATCTATGATGTGATATCCAACGACGTCCAAGATCAGCAGTCCTGCCTATGTAGAGGATTTCGCCAGAACCAGAAATCGCAAAATAGATGGCTGGACAGTCAGGGAGATCAGCTTTTTTCTCCAATGGAAGCGAGGGTAGTTTCAGGGGATCAATTGCCGTTAAATCCATTTTCTCCTAGTTCCAGTGACTTCCATAGCCATCACTACATCATGATGTATCTTGCTTGATTACACGAGTTATTACACTCATGAATCTAAGACAATGCCCCTGCGGGAGTTAAACCCAGTTTAGATAAAAGGCGCTCAATGTCAAAATGCTCAGACATTAACTGGCGAATGCACTGAACCTTAATCGGCTCGTGGAGGCGGACTTGCCCGAAAGTGCGGTCAACAATTTCTACAGTGGTGAGGGTGTCTAAGTCAACAGATAAAATGGGGATTTCTAGTTCTTCAGCGCGACTGAGAATGAACGGCGGCGGGGGTAGTTGCCCGGTGAGAATTAAGCATTGGGTAGAAGTTTCCAAAGCCGCTTGCTGAATTTCTACCCGATCGCCTCCTGTTACTACTGCCATATTCCGGCGTTTGCGAAAATACTTCACAGCGGAGTTGACATTCATCGCTCCAATTGCCAGACTTTCCACCAACAAATCTAGGCGATCGTTGCGACAGAGAACATCAGCCTTTAACTGCTTGACTAGTTCGCCAACACTCACGCTGCGGAGCAAAGCGCTATTTGGCAGTATTGCTAGCACTGGAATCCCCTGCTGTTCCAAAAATGGGCGCAAGAGAGTGTCAACCGCTTCTAGTTGGGTGAGTGGGATATCATTGATCACAACTCCAATCAAGCGATCGCCCACACGCCCTTTAGCAGCCAATAGCGCCTCAACCGAAAGCAACGATTTATAGCGGGCTACTAACAGCACAGCAGCATCCAATACTTCAGCCATTTGCAGCAAAGACAAGTCAAACAAATTGCCTTCGGACAAATCACCAGGCCCCTCCAGTAACACCAAATCTCCTTGGGACATTTGCAAATATTGCTGTATTAGGGACTGCTGATAATCGGTTTTGTCTTCCCCCCGCAAGCGCTTTTGCACATTTAGTTCATCCAAAGCCAGCATTGTAGGTGCAACGCGGTTTGCCGGCAAATTGAGGCTAAGAGCGATGAACTGGACATCTTCTTCAATTACGGTTCCACTAGACGAATTCAAACACGTACCGAGGGGTTTACCGTAGGTAATATCCAGTCCTTTTTGCTGTAGCTGATGAGACAAACCCAGAACAGTTGCAGATTTACCGCTGTAAGTCTCGGTTGATCCAATCAGCAAATATTTAGGGGATTTTGGCACACATGCACTCCTAATTTCAAAAGTCAGAAGAACCCAGCTAGGTGTTTCCTAATTCTAGTTCCTTCTGGCAAAAGCCTCTAGCTCTCACAAATTAAGGTTTCCCAGAATTACCTTCTGATTGAATAAGCAGGGGGCAGGGGAGAGCTTTTCTTTCCTTGTGTCGGCTCTGCTAACCTGTACGCCTACTCTTCAAGCCTGGTCATTACCAACAAATACCAAACTAACAGCTTCGTTGCTATGGAGCCTAAGTCGGTTCAAACGGACTCAATTGAGTGAGTTTGAGTCCGTTTTTACTGACTTCTGCTACGCAGCTATCTGTATTGTCCGTATTTTGAGCGCAAAAATTGCTTTTATGGATATGAATTTTAAGCAAATATAAACTTGTCAATAGTAATATTGAGTAATGTTTGAATTTATGACTAATCTTGTTGACTTCTATTATTCTTTTATGACAGTATAAACACATAAGTATTTCGGCTTATAAGTTCATAAATTTTACAGGTTGTAAATAAAATTTAGTGAGCTTTGAGGATTGCATCATCCGCAAAGTTTAAATCTGTTTATGGTACTTCATTACTATGATGTGCTGGAGTAGAGGGATTTAAAAAATCCTATATTTCCGTTTGGCTAAATGCCCTCGAATCTTTTTGTTTGAGATTGCAAGAGCGTTTTGATTGTTTGACTTTGAAAACCTGGAATTTAAGCGAATTTTTTGTCAATAATTCACCATTTAAAAAAGGTACAAATGGAAATAACTACTGCTGAAATTAATTCTGTGCAAAGTCAATTTATAAGTAATCTTTTTCAAGAGCTTCAAGATAGTTTATTTCAAGGCTGGCAAGATTTTAATACAAGTGAAAACCTCAAGATATTTAGCGGATTTTTTGAATTTATTTTCCGGGCTGGATTCGACGAAAGCCAGTATAGGAGAGTAATACCTAACCCTGCCTATGACAATAGTGCTAGATTGATTGGCAAGCCTTTTTTGGAAACTGCAAGGAAATTTGAAATTCATTTTGATGAAATTTTTCCTGGAAGCTTTTCTGAATCACAAGAAGCACAGAAGGAAGGTTTTGAAGTTCGCACCTTTAAGCTAAAAGCTTTTTATCGAAATAAACCTTTATGCCTATTCTTACTCAAGTTTCCTCATTATCATGAAAAATTTGGCTTTCCACTCTCACCAGAATTAGAAATTTTAGAGTTGTATTGATTGCATAAAAGACCCAACGTCAGTCAACTAAATAGCTGACAAAAAAAGCTGCGATCGCAGTAGATTATCGCTCCAACTTCAATACTTCTCGGTTAAGCATTTTCAAATTTAAATTTGGTTTGGGGAAAGGGTAAGGCTGAAAGGTTTTTCCTTTTCCCCTTAACCGTTTCTGAACGTAGGATAAAAATTAAAAAACTTAAAGCTTTACCCTTGTACTAGGGGCTTTTAACATTAAACTGGGACTCAGTGCGTGAGCATTTGGGTTAATTAATCAACCGATTAATACTACTGTACTCTGGTCAATAAACCATAGTATTGTAACTGAGTAGGAACATCTCACAGATAGCTAGAAAAAGCAAGAGCAGTAATGAAAATTATGCACAATTAAGGTGGAAAGCTTCTCTTCGGCAAGATCGAGTTTTGAAAAACTGTAGTGTTTAGTGAGGAAAATCTCAATGATTATCGATCCCTCCCAGAACGACCCACGAAATACCTATCAATTACTTGTCGGTTCAGTGGTTCCCCGACCGATCGCTTGGGTGTCAACGATCGCCAGCGATGGTACGCCCAATGTCGCACCTTTCAGTTTTTTTATGGGCGTGACAGCTAATCCACCGACTCTAGCCATCTCCACAGGTCTGAAACGTGGTGTTAAAAAAGATACTTTATTCAATGTAGAGCAGTCGGGTGAACTAGTGGTCAACATAGTTGTTGAAGAATTGGGGGAACAGATGAACGCCACTAGTGGCGATTTTCCGCCAGATGTGGACGAATTTCAAGTAGCGGGACTAACTCCTGCTCCCTCAAAACGAGTGCGTCCGCCACGAGTTGCGGAATCACCGATTAATATTGAGTGTGTGCTGAAGCAAGTCGTTTATATAGGGAATGAAGGTAGCCAATCGGGATTAATTATTGCTGAGGCGGTGCTGTGGCATATTCGAGACGATTTACTGACACCACAAAACACAATTGATGTCGCAAAGTTGCACGCGATCGGTCGCCTGTCGGGTAACTGGTATACCCGCACCCAGGATTTGTATGAAATTACTCGCCCGACTTAAAAAGTAATGGGAACTTGGGGTTAGGAAAGCGACAAAAGAGTTGGTAGGGTCAAAGAGGATTTGCCAAAGATTGAGTGAGTTATCTTTATATGTGTTAGTTGATGCAGGATTTCAGTTATGGATCTTGAAGAATTGCTGGAAAGGTATGCTGCTGGGGAGAGAGATTTTAGGGCGGTTGATTTGAGCGACAGCGATTTGACTGGTGTAAATCTCAGTGGTATCGACCTGAGTGAATCCGATTTTACTTATACTGATTTTACCAAAACTAACCTCAGTAGGGCTAATTTGAGTAAGAGTATGGTGATAAGTGCTATCTTTGAAGGTGCTGACCTGAGTTATGCCAACTTGAGTGCTTCCGATTTGACCGAGTGTATCTTCAACGACGCTAACTTGGTTGGTGTTAATTTTAGTGGTTCCGAAATGTTCACCGCCGTTTTGAGTGGAGCCAACCTGAGTGGAGCTAATCTTAGTAATGTGGGTTTGAATGTTGCCGATTTGGTTGGCGCTAATCTCACCAACGCTGATTTAAGCGGAGCTTCTCTCAACTGTGCTAACATTACTGATGCTAATTTGACTGGTGTTAAAAATGCCAACATCAGTGGAGCTATTATATACATCACCACCACTATGCCAGATGGTAGTGTTGTTCGTAGTCGCCAAATTTGTGAATGAAGAGTAAGTGTTCTCTGTTGAAAACTCTTGGTTAATCTTCGTCTCAATAGTTTTCTGACTTATCAAAGGTGCGGATAGCTTTGGAATAGCGGATCAAAATTAGATGCGATCGCAGCAGCTTTTAGTACTTTTAAAAAGTATTTAATTCCATCTAAAATAATCTGGTGATTGAAAGTCGAAATAGCGTAGTTGCAGAACAAGCTACGCCCATTGCAGAGAAATTAGCACTACCAAGTACTGCGATCGCAAATGAAAAGCATTCAGAACTTTCCTCAAAAGCCCAATACCTGCTTTGACTTTTCAAGCACTTCTTTGGGGCGAAATGGTTTAGTTAGATATAAATCTGCACCAACCTCAATTCCTTTTTGTTTATCAAATTCCTGCCCTTTAGCTGTCAAGATCACAATGTAGATATCAGTCATTTGCAGGTCGTGTTTAACAATGTGGCAGACTTTCAGACCATTCATTTTAGGCATCATCACATCGAGAAAAACTAGGTTTGGTTTTTCAGTTTTAATCGTTTCGAGAGCTTCTTCTCCATTTCTAGCAGTTAAAAGTTCAACACCCTTGTCTTCTAATGCTTCTAAAGCTTGTTCCATCAAAATCAAGATATTGGGTTCATCGTCAACAATCAGAATTTTCTGAGTCATACAATTTTAGATTTTAGATTTTAGATTGAAAAGAGCAATCAAGTCACTGGCTCTGTCATTTAATTTTAGATTTTGAATCTTCTCTACGAGAGGCTCCGCCAACAATTCCATTATCCAAAATTTAAAATCTAAAATTCGGTAAGCAATCCCCAGTTGATGCAATTAGCGATCAGACAGGATAATGAAGAATACATTCTCTAAGTCTTTCTCAAAGCGTAGGGCTTTCACCATATCGGCTTCTTGAGAGAAAATAGAATCGATGATGATCATGTCAGGTTTGGCTGACCGAGCTTTATTGATGCATTCTTGGGGATCGGAGGCTTCAATCACGCTGTATCCCTGAGTTTGTAGTACATCCGATAGGGTTTTTAAGGTTGAGGCATTTTTATCTACAACCAATACCTTTTTACTGGAAGTGCCTTGGGAAAGCAATGAGCCAATTTCGTGGAGAAGTTTCTCTGGGTCAATGGGCTTGGTAAGATAGCGATCAATGCCAATATGGTAGCCCCGTTCTTTGTTTTCAATAATTGACAGAATGATGATCGGAATGTCTGCGGTGTGGGGATTATTTTTGAGGACAGCTGCCACATCAAAGCCGTTGATTTGGGGCATCATTACGTCCAAGAGAATCAGATCGGGACGGGCTATTTTAATTTGATGAATCGCATCCACGCCGTCTTTCGCTTCCCGAACATTATAGCCTTCGGTTTCCAGTTGTTGACGAAGCAATTCCCGAATGTTAGCGTCATCATCCACTACCAGAATTGTTTTGCTGTTTTGGTTCAGCACAGGGTTTGTGGTGATAACGTGTTCTTTGAGTTGTTTAACTAGCGCATCCAGATTCAGATTAGCAGTGGTTTTGCGATCGCTCTCAGTGGTGGGAATGATGAACGAGAATGTGCTGCCCTTGCCTGGTTCACTCTCCACCCAGATTCTACCACCGTGATGATCGACGATTTGTTTACAGATGGGCAGTCCTAACCCTGTGCCTTTGGGTTTGTCGGTGAGGGTGTCGCCAACTTGGCGGAATTTCTCGAATACTTTCGGCTGGTCTTCAGGTGTAATACCAACCCCTGTGTCGATGACACTGATGCAAACACCTTCCTTCTCTCGTTTGACGCGGCAGATGACAGAACCTGATTCAGTGAATTTAACGGCATTAGAAATCAGGTTAATTAAAACTTGCAGCAGACGATTGCGATCGCCTACTATCTGAGGCAGTCCAGGTTCAATCTCGCACAGCAACTCCAAGCCATTGGTTTCAAACAACCCGGCGGTGGAATTGGTTGCCAAATCGAGTAATTCGCTCGGATCAATGGGCTGCATCTGCCATTCCACTTTACCTGCTTCCATCTTGGCAATGTCCAGGACATCGTTAATCAAAGATGTGAGCCGTTCTGCTTCCGACACAATAATGTTGAGATTGCCCTTGGGAATCAAATACAGGAGTGCCAAAACGGATCATTGGTTTAAGCGGTTGTTCAATCTTGCCCCGCTCAATATTTAGATCCAGTGGCGATATAAACACCTCGCCTGATTGGAGGGGCAAGGTGTCTTTAAACCAGTAACGCTTTGCTTGGACTTGCAGTTTTTCGTCAGGCACAACGCTGGGCTGACCTTTATTAAAGTTGACTCTGACAATTTCTTTGCCAGTTGTGTCAAGAAAGCGAATCTGGTCATAGAGTTGTTTCTGCTGAGACATCGAAAAATACTCTTTAGCGATCGCCTGTCTCAACTCCAGTGTTTCAGTTGTACCCCCAGGTACGTTGAGCATAGACTGTAGCTCGTTTTGGGTAGCCAAAAACATCAAGTCTGACTTAATTAAATTGAAATCATTAGCAGCTATTTTGGCTTGCAGGTCAACGTTCCGGCTTTCGTTGATAGAAATTGCGCCCCGTTCAGCTTTACTCTCTGCCTGGTGAATGATCAGCAGCACGCCCCCAACCAGGATGGACAGTGGTAAGAAAGTGATCAGGAATTGCTTGAGGATTCCTTGGTCAGCGATTTTTTTTAGCATAAGAGAGTGGTAAGTGCTGAGTAATATTGATTACGAATTAGTTAAAACCCAACACCTGCATTGATTTTTCAAGTACTTCTTTGGGGCGGAATGGTTTAGTTAGATATAAATCTGCACCAACCTCAATTCCTTTTTGTTTATCAAATTCCTGCCCTTTAGCTGTCAAGATCACAATGTAGATATCAGTCATTTGCAGGTCGTGTTTAACAATGTGGCAGACTTTCAGACCATTCATTTTAGGCATCATCACATCGAGAAAAACTAGGTTTGGTTTTTCAGTTTTAATCGTTTCGAGAGCTTCTTCTCCATTTCTAGCAGTTAAAAGTTCAACACCCTTGTCTTCTAATGCTTCTAAAGCTTGTTCCATCAAAATCAAGATATTGGGTTCATCGTCAACAATCAGAATTTTCTGGGTCATAGGGATTGGGGATTAGGGATTAGGGATTGGACATTTCGCAGTCGCAGCGATTACTGTTCTGACAGCATAATAAAAAATACATTTTCCAACTCCTTCTCAAACCGTAGGGTTTTCACCAGGTCGGCTTCTTGAGAGAAGATGGAATTGATGATGATCATGTCAGGTTTGGCCGATAGGGCTTTATAGATGCATTCTTGCGGATCGGAGGCTTCAATCACGCTGTATCCCTGAGTTTGCAGTACATCCGATAGGGTTTTTAAAGCTGATGCATTTTTATCTACAACCAATACCTTTTTACTAGAAGTGCCCTGGTAAAGCAGTGAGCCAATTTCGTTGAGGAGTTTCTCTGTGTCAATGGGCTTGGTGAGATAGCGATCAATGCCAATATGGTAGCCCCGTTCCCTGTTTTCAATAATTGACAGAATGATGATCGGAATGTCTGCGGTGTGGGGATCGTTTTTGAGGACGGCTGCCACATCAAAGCCGTTGATTTGGGGCATCATCACGTCCAAGAGAATCAGATCGGGACGGGCTGTTTTGATTTGATGAATTGCATCCACGCCGTCTTTCGCTTGCCAAACGTTGTAGCCTTCGGTTTCCAGTTGTTGACGGAGCAGTTCCCGAATGTTAGCGTCATCATCTACAACCAAAATGGTTTTACGGTTTTGGTTCAGCACAGGGTTTGTGGTGATAACGTGTTCTTTGAGTTGTTTAACTAGCGCATCCAGATTCAGATTAGCAGTGGTTTTGCGATCGCTCTCAGTGGTGGGAATGATGAACGAGAATGTGCTGCCCTTGCCTGGTTCACTCTCCACCCAGATTCTACCACCGTGATGATCGACGATTTGTTTACAGATGGGCAGTCCTAACCCTGTGCCTTTGGGTTTGTCGGTGAGGGTGTCGCCAACTTGGCGGAATTTCTCGAATACTTTCGGCTGGTCTTCAGGTGTAATACCAACCCCTGTGTCGATGACACTGATGCAAACACCTTCCTTCTCTCGTTTGACGCGGCAGATGACAGAACCTGATTCAGTGAATTTAACGGCATTAGAAATCAGGTTAATTAAAACTTGCAGCAGACGATTGCGATCGCCTACTATCTGAGGCAGTCCAGGTTCAATCTCGCACAGCAACTCCAAGCCATTGGTTTCAAACAACCCGGCGGTGGAATTGGTTGCCAAATCGAGTAATTCGCTCGGATCAATGGGCTGCATCTGCCATTCCACTTTACCTGCTTCCATCTTGGCAATGTCCAGGACATCGTTAATCAAAGATGTGAGCCGTTCTGCTTCCGACACAATAATGTTGAGATTGTCACCTATGCGCTTGATCGTTTTCTGAAGCTTGCGGTCTTCGGTAGAAAGCATTGGGAACACATCGGTTTCTAGCTTTTCTTGAATGATCGAGGCAAAACCGAGGACAGAAGTTAGTGGTGTCCGCAACTCGTGGGAAACCGTAGAGATGAAATCGGTTTTCATCTGATCAATTTCTTTTTCAGCCGTCACATCCCGAATCAGCAGCGCCGAACCGAAGCAGGCAGCGGGTTCCTGATCTGCCGTCTTTTTGAAAATGGCGGTCGCCACTGCCTGACCAATGCGTTCCTTCGTCAGTGCAACTTCGGCAGAGAACACCTCTTTGGGATGGGACTGAGTTCGTGCAACCAGGTCTGCTAAACCAGATATCGGCAGTTCTCGGTAGTGACCTTTGAGGGCGGTGGCTGTCAATCCATACATAGCTAAAAAGGCAGGATTGAAGTGGGTAATTTGTCCTGCGGTGTCTGCCACTAACAAACCATCTGCTAAGTTATCTAAAATTGCATTTAAACCTTGCGCTTCTGCTAAGGTATTTTGCAGGGCAGCCGTTCTTTCTGCAACTCTGGCTTCCAGTTCTTGATTCAGTTGTCGCAGAGCCATTTCTACTTGTTTGCGGGCAGTAATGTCAGTATTGATTTCCAGCATGGCGCAGGGTTGACCGGATAAATTTCGTTGCAAAGTCCAACGGCTTTGAACTGTGATGGTTCTGCCGTCGCGGGTGGTGTGTTCCAGTTCTCCTTCCCAAGTGCCCTGCCGTAAAAACTCTGGTAGAAGTTTTTCTAAAGGTTTTGGAAAGGTTGATTTCAGAAATGTGTGGATGTATTGGTCTTTCACGAACTCACGAGTCCAGCCATAGAGCCTTTCTGCACCTTGATTCCAGTACAAAATTTTGTCGTTCATATCACGGACGATAATCGCATCGCTGGAATGATTTAACATATCCATGAGACGCTGATTTTCGGCTTCTGCCAGTTTGCGATCGTGAATATCAGTACAAGTACCAATCCATTCCCGAATACTGCCGTCTTTTTCCAGTACGGGGGCACCACAGGCAGAGAAGTAGCGGTATGTGCCATCCTTGCCACGCAGCCGATATTCAGTTTGGTGGATACCTCGGTTCGCCACAGCAGCATTCCAAGCTTCTGCGGAGTGGGCACGGTCATCGGGATGAATTGGATCAATCCAGCCCCAACCCTCAACTTCAGCTTCGCTCTGCCCCGTATAGGCCATCCAGGTGAGCATTTCACTGCTTATTCCCAGTCCTTCCGGGGTAGCTCCCCAGACAAGTTGTGAGATCGCACTCACTAGAGAGCGAAACCGTTGTTCGTTCTGTTGGAGAGTTTGTTCTGCTAGCTTGCGATCGTGAATATCGGTGCAAGTGCCAATCCATTCCCGGATGCTGCCGTCTGCTTCCAAAACAGGAACTGCATTGCCAAAAAAGTAGCGATAAGTGCCGTCTTTGCCACGAATCCGATATTCAAGTTGATAAAGACTCCGGTTCGCCACAGCAGCACTCCAAAGTTCAGCACTGTGGGCACGGTCGTCGGGATGCATGACATCCAACCAGCCCCAGCCGATCATTTCGGCTTCGCTCTGACCTGTATATGCCTGCCAACCGACTATTTCCGAGTTCACCATTCTTTCCGAGGATGTCGTCCAGACCATTTGTGAAGTAGCAGTTACTAACGAGCGATATCGTTCTTTAGTACGCTGATTTTCAGTTTCTGCCAGTTTGCGATCGTGAATATCGGTGCAGGTGCCAATCCATTCCCGGATGCTACCGTCTGCTTCCAGTACGGGGGCGCCACAGACAAAAAAGTGGCGGTAGCTGCCGTCTTTGCCACGCATCCGGTATTCAGTTTGAAAAAGATTGTGATTTGCCACAGCAGTACTCCAGGCAAGGGCTGTGTGGGTACGGTCATCGGGGTGAATCGGATCAAGCCAGCCCCAACCCTCGATTTCATCTGCACTCTGACCTGTGTACGCTAACCAGGTAGGCATTTCACTGCTCACCGCCAGTCCTTCAGGGGTAGCCACCCAGACAATTTGTGAGCTGGCAGTCACCAGAGAGCGAAATCGTTGTTCGTTCTGTTGCAGAGTTTGTTCTCCTAACTTGCGATCGTGAATATCGGTGCAGGTGCCAATCCACTCACTGATGCTGCCGTCTTCTGCTAGGACGGGGACACCACAAACAAAAAAGTGGCGGTAGGTGTTGTCTTTGCCACGAATCCGGTATTCAACTTCATAGTGGCTGCGGTTTCTCACGGCCACATCCCAGACTTTGGCAGTGCGATCGCGATCTTCGGGATGAACGGCATCAATCCAGCCCCCGTTCTCAGCTTCAGCTAAACTTTGACCTGTATAGGCTATCCAGCTTGCCAGTTCAAAGTAAATTCCTTCTGATGTGCTTACCCAAACAATTTGTGTGGCAGCTGTCACCAGAGAGCGGTATCGGGCTTCACTCTGTTTCAGGTTTTGTTCAGTATCTTGGCGTTCCTGCTGGGCGCATCGTAAATCGCTGATATCTTCCACACTCGACCAGATTAGTGGCTTCCCATCCTTCTCAATCATCAGTCCAGAAATCCTGACCGGAACTAGATGCCCGTCTTTGTGGATGAACTCCTTCTCATAAGCCCCGTAGCGACCAGTGTGTTCTAGGTTCTCTAGCATCGCTCGATCGGCTGCGGCATAATTTTCAGGAGTAATCTGCCAGTAGCTGAGATTCAGGGTTTCCGTAACAGTGCGCCCCAAAATGGCAGCATAAGCGGGGTTGATGTCAATCAGCGTCCCATCTGTTTGGCACAGTACTAGCCCAACGGGACATTGTTCAAATAGCTGACGGTTGTATTCATCAAGTTGGCTAGACATGATTAAGGTTTCCTTAATGGTCGATGTGGTTAGGATTAGGACAGCTGAACCAAGACAACAAGGTGGCGTAAAGCTTTAACGAAATTGGGTTACGTTGGAACATCTGGTAAATTTGCTCTGGTGATGCAGCGCCAAGGTTTGGACTCTGCTCTGAAAGTCGCTGAATCAGTTGATTATGGCGGATTAGTAGATCAGTTGGTTTGAGCATTGGAGTTGTTGAGGAAATGAAGCCGTCTGCATCGGGACTGGGGGATGATTCGGTTGTGGAAGAGGCGTGAGCCATCTTCGGGTCAGAGATCGGGAAATTGTGATTTTCAACAGCGTCCACCACTGAACAATTCACTGGAATCTGAATCCAGAATTCTGTCCCTTCACCTGGGCTAGAACGACACTTGAGAAATCCCAGGTGTCTGTTCACAATAATTTGGTAACTGATTGCCATGCCTAATCCGGTTCCCTTGCCAATTTCTTTCGTGGTGAAGAAGGGATCGTAGATGCGTCCGATGACATCCTCCTTAATGCCTGGGCCGTTATCGGCAATGCGAATCACCACAAACTGGTTGTCGAGGATTTCAGTCCGAATGGTGATTTGGGCAGTCGGGGAGGATATTTCTTCATTGCCCATTCCCTCCTCTAGAGCATCAATGGCATTTGCCAGGATGTTCATAAATACCTGATTTAACTGTCCGGGGTAGCATTCAATCAGAGGAAGTTTGCCATAGTCTTTAATAATTTCAATTGCCGGACGGCGAACATCTACTTTCAGGCGATGGTGAAGAATCATCAGCGTCCCATCGATGCCATCGTGGATGTTGACGGCTTTCATTTCGGCTTCGTCATGGCGGGAGAAGTTTTTCAGAGATTGCACAATTTCCACGATGCGACCTGTGCCCACCTTCATCGAATTCAGCAATTTGGGGAGATCCTCCATGATAAATTCCAGATCGATTTTGTCTAGCTCTGATTCCAACTCTGGAGGAGCAACAGGTAGGAATTTCTGATACTCTTGCAGCAGGTGCAACAAGTCATTGGCGTACTCGGCAACATATCTTAAATTGCCGCAAATAAAGTTAACCGGGTTGTTGATTTCGTGGGCAACTCCGGCAATGAGTTGCCCTAGACTGGACATTTTTTCGCTTTGGATCAACTGAGTTTGGGCCAATTGCAATTCTTGGAGAGCTTGCTGAAGCTTCTGTGTCTGGGCTTTTGCCTGGACGGCTGCTTGAGTGCTTTGCTCGTAAAGCATAGCTTTGTCAATAGCGATCGCAGTTTGAGAGGCAAAGATACTCACAAGTTTCAGGTGTTCAGCCTTGTATGAGTCAGTTTTGGGCGTTCCAATCGCGATCGCTCCCAGTACCCGCTCCTTGGCTCGCAACGGTACACAAATCAGGGCGTTAACGTTTTCTTGTCCCTCTAATCGAGGATCGGCTTGCACATCATTGACGAGTTCTGCCCGGTTGGATTGCACAATGTTGCCAATAATTCCCTTACTTGGTTCCGGCTGACTTTTGTCAAAAAACACTCCAAATTCGGCAATGATTTCAAATGCAGTTGCATCTGGACTCAGCAGCAGAATCATCCCCGCAGACGATTCAATTAATTGACTCAATTCTTGAAGCACGAGTTGGGCAATCTGTCGCGTATCCAAACTTGTTGTGAGTTTAGTCGAGATATCCTCAAACAAATCAATTTCCTGGTATCGCTCCAGCAATTCTATAGCGAGTTCTTTCTTCTCAGTTTCCTGCTTTGCCACAAACGAGAGCAAAGTCGCAAGTAGAGTTGCCTGTTCTTCCCCAACAACCCAACCGATGATTTCTCCTGACACCTCTATTGGATATCGGTTTTTTGCAGTTTGTTCCCCAATGCTAATTAGTTTCGTGCCGTCTACCAGTTCAACATCAATAGCCATGTTGAGCTGATAGACTAAGTTCTGAAGCAGAGATGGCAACTCTTTTTTGTTGAGAATCTTTCTGAGGTTAACTGCGGACATGAAACACCTCATCTAGAGCAGGTTGCAAATTGACCGCATTCGAGCTAACCGAGTTATTACAGCTATTTCCAGGTAAATAGACCATACCGTAGGGGCACAGCATTGCTGTGCCCCTACAATATATATGGTTCAAATAAATGAAAACTGCTGTAATTTTATCTGCCACCTCTGCCGCTAAGTCTCCCAAGACAGACATTTTCTCACTTTGTATCAGTTGCGATCGCGCCTGTTGATAAAGCCCTGCATTTTCTAAAGACGCAGCTTCAGCGCCGAGCAGATTGAGGATTTTGTCGAAATTGCGTATAAATGCTTCCCTAGACTGTTTGATGGCAACGGGGAATTGGTCAGCATAGCGAACTGCCCGATAGACCAAGATGCGACCCTCAAAGTAAATCTCTTTGGTGATGAGATAGCTAAGAATCTGAACGGTTTCCTTAGCGTAGCTATGCGTAACCCTTCGGATCAGCACGCTACGCCCAGCATCTCCAGAAAAGAGAGGAATTGTCATAAAAATCTAGTAATATAATAATTTACTAATTAAGACTAGTTTTCCCAAAAAGATTGGCGATATAACAGTGAAGTTGAGGGGTAGCAAATACCTTTAAGCTCCTTACCAGAGGCGTTCTTACCTCCGTATAACTCGCTTACTTTTTTATGAGTTCTAGAAAAACTATAAATAAAACGTTCATAATTCGAGAAAACCATAGATTTAAATCTATGGTAAATTGATGTTTCTTGTTGCTACTACTCGTAAATTGGGAATCAGCTTTTTTGAGTATGTAGGTGAGCGCATTTCTGAGACTGGAATAATCCCCTCTCTGGCGAAACATAAATAGTGTACAAAAATCAGCTGCGATCGCAGCTGATTTTTGTACTTTTAAAAAATATTTAGGTAAGCGGTAGCTTCAGTTAGATCCGAGAATAGCGAAAACGAAGTCTGAGTAGCCGTAACCAGCGTAACCAGATTTGTGCAGGTTGTTCAAAGAAGGTAAAAATATCACCGAAACCCAAATTAGTTTTGTGATGGTGTAACCAGTGTCTTTCAGGAGTAGTAATAAATAGAATTTGGCATAGAATATTTACAGGCTTTGAAGTTTGCCAACCCAGTACACTTATGTGTCTCCACCATACATGAAACTGACCAAGCAGTAATCCAGAGATCACGCCAATGGGAGAGAAAGACCACAAGACTACTGCTATGAGTACATAAGGCAAAGCTCCCAAGATACCATCTAAAAGAACCTGGGGATTAAAAGTCAAAATAGCGTAGTGGCGGAAGTCCTTCTTCCAAGAGTGGTGCGTTTTTAAATGAAGGCCACCAAAAACGTGCTCGGGTACGTGGTAAATGAATGTAGATAAAAAATCGCCAAAAAACAGTAATAACCAAGCAACAGCGATCGCCTCAAGCATTTGTACTCCTCAAGTAAGTTAAGAAAACTCCACAGAAAATATGCAAATATCATGCTGTCGGCGTAGACACCTGGTTTTTCGCTATGCAAGCAGCACCTGTGGGTCTCATGGGTCTACGCTCCAGTTAATTTGGCTCAGAGTATATGTAATTGGGTCAGTTGCAGTTTCATGAATCTCCGATCCTTAATGCAGTCAACAGCAACTCCTAATAACCTCCAATTTGACTTCTAGCTCTGGGTTAATGGTCGCAATACATCTAAAAATCGATGGGAATACAGTATTTTGCCATAGTTACTACACAATCTTCTTACTAAGGCATACAGCGTAAGCAAAGGTTGAGTTAAAGTTAGTACAAATTTAGGTTAAGACTTTCTTGAACATTGTTAATTCTAAATTGATTGCAATTAAGCTTCAATTATGAATCTAATCAGAATGATATAAATAAGGATTCTGCCAACATAGCCTGAGTTATCGAGGTCAAACAATGAGAGGATTTTAGATTTTAGATTTTAGATTTACCCCAGGAATCAAGTCACTAGCTCTGTTATTTAATTTTAGATTTGGGATTAAATAATTTTGAATCTTCAATTCCATTTTTACAAATTTAAAATCTAAAATTCGGTGAATAAAGCGGGTTTACAATTAATTTGAGATGTGGCAAAATTTGAAGGATCTAGAATTAACTAAATGTCATAATAGTCGCCTATCAATCAACAAATCATCGGTAAGGAGCGACGCAATCAGACAAAGACACAGTGATGCGGAGAATAAATATTTCCCTGTGTGGCGATCGCAGCTGGGTTCACCCGTCTTTTGGTTTATGAAAACTGAACACAATTAATCAAGCTCTGGAGTATAAAAAGGTGATTGACTTCAATCAGTACAAGGCTTTAACTTTCGATTGTTACGGAACCCTGATTGATTGGGAGAACGGCATCTTAGGGGTGCTAAAGCCACTTCTGCTGGCATATAACACTAATTTGGACGACGAGCAAATTCTGGAACTTTTTGCGGAATTTGAAGCAGAACTCGAAATTGGAGAATATATCAAATATCGAGAAGTTTTGAAGAGAGTAGTCCAGAAATTTGGTGAGCGATTTGGCTTTGAGCCAACTGCTGAAGAACTAAATTCACTTGCTGATTCGATTCAGCATTGGCTGCCTTTCCCTGATACAGTTGAGGCACTTAAAGCCTTCAAACAAAAGTTTAAGCTGGTAATTATCTCCAACGTAGATGACGATCTCTTTGCTTTCTCGGCAAAGCACTTGGAGGTGGAATTTGACCAGATAATCACAGCACAACAGGCAAAAAGTTACAAACCTTCCTTAAACAACTTCAGAGTGGCTATTGAGAGAATTGATTTGCCGCTAGAGCAGATATTACACGTTGCGGCTAGTGTATATCACGATATCGTTACAGCCAAATCTCTGGGACTATCAACAGTGTGGGTAAACCGTCGAGCCGGGCAAAAAGGAGTAGATACCACAGGATCAGCAGTAAGTCAACCTGATTTAGAAGTGCCTGATTTAAAGACTCTCGCCGCTTTGAGTTCACCGAAACAATAGTGAGCAATAAGTGCTGAGTGCCTAACACTGTTTCGATGAGAATTTGTTGTTAAAAAACGAAACAGGGATTGCAATATAGATTGATTCTGCCTTAATCTGGAAAAACTACTACGCCAGTTTGACGGCACATTTGCCCTTCTGCCGATAAACTGGTTTAACAAAACACTTTGATAGCCTAAAACGATGAAAGCATCTGCTAATTTCGACTTTGAAGACGAGAAATTCAATGCACCGCCTTCTCAAGTCATCCCCTGGTGTCAGATGATTAATCCTCGGTATGGCACAGATGGTATGCAATCTCACGGTTTGGCGCTTAGGCTAGATAATGCTAATGCTGTCGGCTTTGTACCAGATGAGAATTGGCAGCAAGTGGAGCATGAATTTAGCTCTGGAGTCGAAACGGTCTTTATTAGCAGTACTCCACACTTGGTTCTAGTGCGTCGGGGGCCATTGTCTGTCAAAGACCGGGAAAGTGGTCTAAAACTGGGTACGCTCAAAGAAAATTATGATGCTTTTTTAGCTGACAAACTTAAATTTAAAACCTTTACTCGCTATCTAATTTTTATAGTGGGTGAGAATAAAAAGTTTTTACATGAATCACCACTACAACTAACTCTTAATGGTGCCGCCGGAGCGAGTTTCAGCAAAACCTACTGCGAATATCAACAAGGCAAAGTAGTTAGTGGATTCGTCGCTGAACTAGAAAAAGCTTATGCTATTTACCGCAAGCAACCTTTGACACCAAAAGGGCCTTTGTTCCACGCTCACGGGATTTTTTGCCCGATAATTGAGTCTGAAGAAAGAGGTATTGAACCAAATACAGTTCTGGTAGCTTCAACTGTAGACTACAAACATCCGACGGTAGGCACTTTAACAGAATATTTAATTGCTTCCGATTCTCTTGAGTCTGCAATGATTTGCAAGACTTTTGAAGAATACAAAGATTTTGGCAAGGAACCTGTAAAAGCTGAAACGCCTAAATTGGCAATGGCAGGAGTTTCCAACTCTTACGTTTATGCTGATGAAGATGATTTTGCTTATCCGCCGTACTAGGTGGGACTGGGG
>NZ_JABXKM010000185.1 GCF_017115025.1 Nostoc sp. NOS(2021)
CCCTGCTTCCCTGCCCCTCTGCTTCTTCCCCACTCCCCAGAATGTAGATAAGGCTCAAGGATGAAAGCACCATTACCTGATAACGAAGCACAGAGAATCGAGACGCTTTTGCAGTATAAGATTCTCGACACGCCATCTGAAGCCGCTTTTGATGACCTCACCCGTTTAGCCTCGTATATTTGTCAGACTCCTATTGCCTTAATTAGCTTAATTGATACAAACCGTCAGTGGTTCAAGTCAAAAGTCGGAATGGAAGTCCTAGAAACACATCGAGATTTGGCATTCTGTGCCTATGCTATTTTACAGCCTGATGTTTTGGTTGTGCCTGATGCAACAGATGACGAACGGTTTGCGACAAACCCACTGGTAACATCTGATCCAAATATTCGGTTTTATGCTGGTGTACCTCTGACTAACCCTGAGGGATACGCGCTAGGAACACTTTGCGTGATTGACTACGTACCACGAGAACTTACTCTAGAACAAGTGGAGGCATTGCGAACTTTGGGTCGTCAAGTCATCAAGCAACTGGAATTGCGCCGAAATTTAGCAAGTTTGGTACTTGTTACCAAGAAAAGCAAACAGGCGCAGAGGGTACACAAGCAATTTTTCAAAAAGATTGTGGCAGGTTTTGGTTTGTCGTCGGTAATTTTAGTTCTGATTGGCGTGGTTTCTTATCAAAATACAACAGTATCTACTTATAATCGCAATATAGTAAAAAATACTTATAAAAAACTCAACAGCCTAGAAGAACTACTGTCCCAGATAAAGGATGCTGAGACTAGACAAAGTAGTTACATCTTCACTGGAGAAAAACTTTATCTAAAACCGTATCAAGCAGCACTTGCTAACGTCGATCAAGAAATTGCCAAGCTGAAGAGTTTAACAGCAGATCAACCAAACCAACAAAAGCAGATTGCAACGCTTGAATTTCTAATAACAGCTAAACTTACTGAACTAAAACAGACTATCGACTTGCGCCAGAACAAGGGATTAGAGGCGGCGTTGCAAGTACTACTGAGAAATGATCAACAAAATCTCATGGATGATATCCGCAAGGTGATCAATGAGATAAAAAACGAGGAAAAGGGGCGGCTTCAGCAGCACTCACAAGCAAAAGAAGCCAGGAGTCGCAACACAATTCTGATACTTGCGATCGCCATCTGCCTAAGTTTTATCGTTCTTGCTGTAGTCTACTACTTGATTTATCGTGAGGTCACTGAGCGGAAAAGAACAGAAGAAACCTTAAACCAAGAACGCAACTTTATCTCAGCAGTCCTTGATACAGTCGGCGCGTTGGTAATAGTTCTCGATTCTCAAGGGCAAATCGTTCGCTTCAATCAAGCTTGTGAGCAAATAACAGGTTACTCCTTTGATGAGGTGAGGGGTAGGTATTTCTGGAACTTGTTTCTAATTCCTGAAGAGGTGGAGCCGATCAAAGTAGTTTTTGAGCAGTTGCGTTTTGGTCAAGTCCTCAATGAGTACGAGAACTATTGGATAATGAAGGATGGCAGTCGCCGACTGATCGCCTGGTCAAACACCACCTTAAAAGATTATGAAGGATCAGTGGAATACATTGTTGGCACTGGCATTGACATCACCGATGTCTCCGACGAGCTTCGCTTACGCAAACGCTCGGAACGGCTTCTGAATGCACAATATGCTGCAACCCGCGTTTTAGCGGAGTCCACCACGATCAGCGAAGCTACTCACCAAATTCTGCAAGGAATCTGCGAGAGTTTGGGATGGGATTTGGGTGAAATTTGGATGGTGGATCAGCAAGCAAATGTGCTGCGTTTTCTCGATATGTGGCATAAAGCATCCCTTAAGGTGCAAGAGTTTGAAGCACTGAATCGGCAAACCACGTTTCCACCAGGAATTGGACTACCTGGTAGGGTTTGGGCTAGTTCTGAACCTGTTTGGATCACTGATGTGGTTAAAGAACTCAGTTTCTCCCGCTTCAAAATCAGCGCTCAAGTAGAACTACGCGCAGCCTTCGGGTTTCCGATCCGCAGTGGTCACAAAATTATCGGTGTCATTACCTGCTTCAACCGGGAAATCCAGCCGCCTGACCAAGATTTGGTAAAAACGATGAATTCGATTGGTGAGCAAGTAGGGCAATTTATCCAGCGTAAACAAGCTGAAGAAGAAATACAACGCCAAAACTTGCGATCGCAACTATTTACCGAAATCACCCTCAAGATTCGCCAGTCTTTGCAAATCGAAGAAATTCTCCAAATCACTGTTCAGGAGGTACAAAAGATTCTCCAGACTGACCGAGTTTTGATCTATCAGCTTTTGCCAGATGAGTCTGCACCCACCGTTATTGAAGCAGTAGTTTCTGGCTTACCAGTAATCAAAGAGCAAAACATCACCACCCTCTATTTACAAGCGGAATATCTACAACAGCAGTATCTACAGCAGTACCGTCAAGGACAGATTTTCGGGCTGGCTAACTTTAATTTGCCGGAAGTTGAACAAAGCCATCTGGAATTAATGCAACAGTTTGGGGTCAAAATCAATTTGGTTGTGCCCATTCTTGTCAAAGAAGAACTTCGCGGTTTGCTCATAGTTCATCAGTGTGACGATTCCCACCACTGGTCTAGCTTTGAAACTCATCTTTTGCGGCAAATAGCCGACCAAGTAGGTATTGCCTTAGCCCAAGCCCAACTATTAGCAGCAGAAACTCGTCAGCGACAAGAACTTGAAATTGCCCGTCGCCAAGCCGAATTAGCTTCTCAGACGAAAAGTGCCTTTTTGGCGAATATGAGTCATGAAATTCGGACTCCGATGAATGCTGTCTTGGGAATGACCGGTTTAATGTTAGATACTCCCTTAGACGCAGAACAGCGAGATTTTATCGAAACAATTCGTAGTAGTGGAGACGACCTTTTAAGTTTAATCAACGAGATTTTGGATCTTTCCAAACTTGAGGCTGGAGAGATGGCTCTCGAAACTCTAGATTTTGATCTATCCACTTGTGTGGAAGAAGTGGTGGAATTATTGGCTCCCTCAGCTCATAACAAGGGATTAGAAATTGCCGCACTGATTGAGCACAACGTCCCCACCCACCTCAAAGGAGATACTGGTAGGCTGCGGCAAATTCTGATGAACTTAATCAGCAACGCTATCAAGTTCACCAGCGCTGGCGAAGTATTAGTGCAAGCCGAATTGCGATCGCTTTCCTCCACGACAGCCACGATCCATTTTGACATCACAGATACGGGTCTTGGCATTAGCCCTGAAGACCAACGCAAACTCTTTACGCCATTTACCCAAGTGGATGCTTCTACCACTCGCAAGTATGGTGGTACAGGTTTGGGATTAGCCATCTGTAAACAACTTGTAACCTTGATGGGAGGAGTGATTGGGGTAGAAACTCAGACGGGAAAAGGATCTAAGTTTTGGTTTGAGGTGCTTTTTACAAAGCAAGTTGAACCTGTTTTGCCAAAATGCGAACGCGGACTTTTGCACAATCGCCGCTTGTTACTGGTGGATAACAAGGCTACTAATTACAAAATTATCTATCATCAAGCTACTCATTGGGGAATGCAGGTAGATCAAGCTGACAGTGTTGCTGCTGCCCTCAAAGCTATTCAGAAAACTGGTGAGCAGGGGAAACCCTATGATGTCGCCTTAGTTGATATGCAAATACCTCAAACAAATGGCATGACAATCGGAGAACAAATTAAAGCCAATTCTGCAATTGCTGAGATCCCTTTGATTCTGCTCACCTCTACTAATCAACGGGATGAAGTGCAGCAGGCGCTCAAAATCGGATTTACTGCTTATTTGGTCAAACCCATTAAGCCATCAAGATTGCGCGATACGATCATAACTATTTTAGAAACTCAGCCGGAATCAGAACAAGAAGCTAGAGGCTGGAGGCTAGAGACTACTGAAAAAATCCAGAGTACAGAAACTTTAGACATTCTTGCTTCCTCTTCCCCTAACCCCTCTACTAAATTCAAGTTAAGAATTCTGCTAGCTGAAGATAATTTGGTGAATCAGAAAGTAGCCTTGAAGCAACTCCAGAATTTGGGCTACAAAGCCGATGTCGTTGCTAATGGAAAGGAAGTTTTGCAGCTATTAGAAAAAATTCCTTACGATTTGATTCTGATGGATTGCCAAATGCCAATTCTCGACGGTTTTGAAACCACAAAAGAAATTCATCGTTGGCAAGAGAACGCCTTTGCCCTGCGTCGTCGTCCTGTGGTGATTGCGATGACGGCTAATGCGATGAAAAAAGACGAACAAATGTGTCTCAATGCCGGCATGGACGACTATCTGAGTAAGCCAGTGTTTAAAGAAAAATTGGCTGTGATCCTAGAGCATTGGACAGGCGTGATCCTCTCAAAACAAAAGGCAGTTGTGTATGAACAGACAGTTTCCACTGACCTAGCAATTGATTGGGAACACTTGCATCGGATATCGGGAAATGATGGAGAATTTGAATTAAATCTATTGCAAATATGCGTTGAAGATATTAAACCCCGTTTAGAGATAATTAGAGCAGCGATCGCATCTGATGACTTTGGGCAAATTCCGCGAGAAACTCATCACCTTAAAGGTGCTAGTGTTAACATTGGAGCCACAGCTATGTATCTAGCAGCTGACAAACTAGAACAATTGGCTTACTATCAAGAGCGTAGAGGTACTACCAACTTAATTTTAGAGTTAGAAGAATTTGTCAACCGCATTCAAGACTTTTTAATGAGAAGTAAAGTAACAAATAACACATTATTGCCACACAAAAATGATGGGGCATAAACTCGCAATTATAGCAGGGGACTGGGGACTGGGGACTGG
>NZ_JABXKM010000195.1 GCF_017115025.1 Nostoc sp. NOS(2021)
CGCCAAAGCTACGCTTTATCTCCCCTCCCCGCCGGCGGGGAGGGGCTGGAGGTGGGGTGCAATGACTATGGGAATCACAACTAATTACCCGGACATGATATTAGTGGGAGCAAGAGCCGCAAAGCGAGATACGCAAGTAGAAGCCAAAGGGATATGCTGCCACCTAGGCCGACAGTCAGCAGGATTAAACCCTACCTTGATGACTGGATTGTTTTAGCGATCGCGCTTTGTCAATAAGACTTTTAATTGATTGGCGGTAATGCGTCAATCGATAGCGCAGCCTCTTCGACTCAGACGCTACGCCCAGTCGCTAACGCTATCGAGCGTCGTCAGCCTCCGCCCTGACGCCAGACAAGAGCGACGGAAAACCCGTCTTCTCCTGGCAAAGACGCTGCGCTAACAGCCCTGGATCGAGTTTGCGCTCCGCTGCAACTTCTCTCCAAGTGGCGTCAACTGGCGTTGGGCACTGCACACAACCTAAAAATAAGATGTTTGAGCGCACAGTAGGCAGTGCCCACCCGACAAAAAAGTTTAGGGATTGTGACACTAAGTTCATCTCATTGCTCATAATAATAAAAGTAACCCTTCAGCAATTTCCCGTTGTACTCTATTAGTAAATCGTAACTATATTCTTAACTATGACTACGCAAACACTATCTTCACCAGAAGTTTATCAAGGTCAGTTTGGGGAATTTACAATTACTCAGAGCGATCGCACTGGCGTAATTATCTACCGCGCTGGATTAATGGTAGCAGCACTGAGCTTTGCCATAGGCAGTGCTTTGGTTTTACTCAACAATAATCCGACTGTTTTTACCGCACTTACACCTCTATATGCTTGTTTTAGTCTCGCTCTGGCTGTAAGTTTATTTACCATTCATATCTACATGGCATCACTGCACCGAATATTGCAAATTTTTTGGGCAATCGGTAGTATAGCATCAGTGATTCTGGCAATTTCTAGTAGTGAACCTTTGGCTCTCACTGTTTACAATCAGCCTATTACCTTATTTGGAGTTGGTTTTATCTTCGTTGCTTTGACAGGTATTTATTTTAAAGAGGCTTTTTGCTTCAATCGCCTGGAAACCAAAGTATTAACCCTAATAGTACCGCTACTGTTGTTAGGACATTTGCTGGGAATTCTACCAAATCAGGGGGAAAGTGTTTTATTAGGAATTTGGGCGACATTGTTTTTAGTGTTTGCGCTGCGAAAGACAGTGCAAGCAATTCCTGCTGATATTGGAGATAAGTCTGTCTTTACCTACTTGAAAGAGCAACGTTTAGCTAAGGTTTAATGCAGACAAAAAATCGCCGGCGTCAAAATTTTACCAAAATCAAACTAATAATACGCCAAGAAATGTGGACACTTACGGCTCAGGGGTGGGCGATTACGATCGCTTTGATTGCTTATTTAATATTTTTCGCTATTACTCAGATGCACTCATTTCTCGCCGTAACTTCCCCGATCAAATCAGCACAAGTATTAGTTGTTGAAGGATGGCTACCAGATTACGCTATAGAAGAAGCTTTGACTGAATTTAAAAAAGGTTCTTATCGTCAAATAATTAGTACGGGAGGGACATTAGGAAAAGGAAGTTATCTTACTGGATACAATAACTTTGCAGACGTGTCAGCCGCCACCTTCATAAAACTAGGTCTAGAAGCAGAAAAAGTGGTCGCTGTTCCAACACCTTTCGTGGTTAAGGATCGTAGTTATGCATCTGCTGCTGAATTTCATCGCTGGCTATCCAATTCAAATTTACAGATAGAATCAATTAATCTTTTTTCTTTGGATGTTCATACCCGTAGGAGTTGGCTAATTTTCAAAAAATTACTGAATCCTGATATCAAAGTTGGTGTGATTGCTGCCAAAACGCAAGATTACGATCCAGAGAAATGGTGGGGTTCTAGCCAAGGTGTGCGGACAGTTCTTGATGAAGCGATCGCTTATATTTATGCCCGGTTTTTGAATTGGAAAGCTTAAAAGTGATAATGACGCTCTCTACGAGACGCTACGTGAATGGCGAGAAGCAAGCTACGTAATTCATAATTTCGAGTTACAAACTACGAATTATGTTGGTTCCTAACTATTTGTAGCGGTTTTCAATTGCTTGAAGTACAGCAATTCGTAGGGGCGCACATATGTGCATTGGTGTAAACTTAAGCCAAAACCCTCTTAAAACCTCGTTTCCAGCCTCTGGCTGGAAATGCACCTCATCGCGGCTCTGCCGCAAGTCTTGAGGCGGCAGCCCGCCCCGTTAGGCATTCCCAGTCGGAGACTGGGAACGAGACAATCTTAAAAGCTTGTTCTAGACTGGCTTTTATCTTAAGTTGATACTAATGACATATGTGTGCCCCTAGCTTGTACTTCATTCATAGATGCGTAGCGGCTTTTGGTTAAACGCTTAATCTGCCTGCTTTCTAGCCACTTGTTCTCAACGCTGCTTGTGGTGCAGCCTCAAATTAAAAGATGGGGGTTATATTCCATTGAGCAAAACTATTGCCTTGTGGACTATCAACATGGATAGTCACGGTATCTGGATATGCAGAATAAGGAGAACAGTTATTGCATCTTGCTAAATATTTTCCAGTATCTGCCTTAAGAGCATACTTACCATTATCCAGCAATTCGGGAGTAAATTGGGCATATGGTAGTAAAGGATTTGTAACATGAAATACGGCAGAATCTGGATACGCGCCTCCAACAATGCAGTTACGGCATCTTCCTAAATATCTACCAGTATCTGCTTTGAAAGCAATTTTACCATAGCCTACATTGATAACCTCAAATTGAGCGTAAGGCTTATCAGCGGTTGGTTTGTCGATATGTACTGTAGCGGTATCAGGGAAATCACCCGTAACCTGTTGACAATTTCTACAACGAGAAAGCCATTTTCCTGTATCAGCTTGCAAAGCAACTTTGTAGCTTAGGCGATTTGTTTGGGCAATTACAGGATGACTAAAAAGGTGAAAGCTACCAATAATCAAGAGTATTGTGGCTAGTACCACTGGAATCATTTTTTTCATGGTCTTACTTTATTCCATTACCCATTACTAAGATGACCAGAAAATACTATACAGCAGTTTGCAAGCAAGTAAGGTACAAAACGCCGGACTCAAAATCACATATACAGAGTTTCTGCCTTCTGTCTCAAAACCTATAACTTTGTACTTTATGCAAACGAAAACTGCTGTATATTATTGTGCGTATACATACTCTTACGGTTCTTGCGCCTGTTTTATGCTAAAGCCACTCACGCTATTATTCAATAATGCACATAAAAATCATGAAAGTCATTTCCTGTAAGGGGTTAAGGCTATCAAGCAACAAGTTTATAGTATTGAGTTAAGAACCAACGAAAAAATCAGTATTTATCGTTTCGTTTAGTCTAAGGGCAATTTAACGGACATCATATTACTTACCCAGGATTTGTAATAATGCTTGTCGATAAATTTTTAGACCCTCTGCATTCAGATGGTCGCCATCACTGGTTAAATTTTCTTTGAGAACATTATTCTCATACAAGGGTGCTAGTCCTGCGGCTGCAACTGGCACTTTTTCTGTTTCAGCAACTTGATTAATCAGAGCATTAATTTGTTCAACTTTAGAAAGTGGGGCTGATACAGTTGGATCTAAGCTTCCTGCAACTGTTGAATAAAAAGCCGGAATGAGAAAAATCTCTTTAGTTCCCATTGTGCGGACAAGTGCGATCGCCTCTTGCAGATTTTTGCTAAATAATTCATCACTAATTCCATACCAAGCATCATTTCCACCTATGGCAATAATCGCTTTTTCGCATTTCACCTTGGTAGGAATTAAACTTTTCAGTTGTTCCAGTAATGAGATTGTACTCAGACCATTTAACCCAAAATTAAAAGTACCACTCCCAAGAGTATTACCAAGTTCAGCCGAAATAGAATCGCCAAATAAGCAACCTGAGAACTGTTTATCTTGGGCAGCAAGTATCTGATATTGCAGTGCAATTTGCCCTAAAGGTGAAGAACTTACGTCATCTTTCGGCGGCGCATCAGCAGAACCAAAAGATAAATTTGCCATGCTGACTAGCTTGGAAATTTTTGACACGTCAACAACTAGTTGATTACTGGGATAAGCTTCTAGAAAGCTGATTACTCCTAGACCTTCTGGTGATTTTGCTCCTAAGATAATGGCAGCTCGTAGGGCTTGTGTACTGACTTGATCGCGACGGGCGATCGCGGATCGTGCCGGAAAGACAGTCGCTTGGGAAACAAAAGATAAAATTTGCTTGGCCATTCCTGTGTTTACCAGCTTATCTAAAGCCACAATATCAAGCGACATTTTCACCTGAAGAGTATCTTGGAACTTCTGTTTATCCTTAGCGCTGAGATAACCTAAGAAAGATTGCAGATCGGCAGAAACCTTTTGCGTCTCGGCATAGTTGCGTATATCTGCCACCGGGAGCGATTGCTCAAATAATCCGTACCTAACAACAATTTTCTCGGCTGCCAAACTCGGCAACAAACCAAAGCCACTATGCAGCAGTAAAAATATTAAGCACCCAGATAGGCATATTAAAAGACGATAGAAATATTTCATCACAGAAGATAGTGGATAGTCAATAGTTAATAGTCAAGAGTCAAGAGTCAAAAGTCAAGAGTCAAGAGTCAATAATTAATACAGGATTTACACACTCAAAACCTGAAACCTAGATCCCCCTTAACCCCCCTTAAAAAGGCTACGGTGTATACACAAGTCTGAAATAGCTGATTCACCAAGGTTTTACCCCA
>NZ_JABXKM010000188.1 GCF_017115025.1 Nostoc sp. NOS(2021)
TTTCCGTTACTATTGTCACAAATATATCTAAAGTTAATTCCAGCAGTCTATGTTTGAGGCACAGAGGCAATGACTCAAAATCCCCTGAACGATTCCGGTACTCAATCGTCTAAAACACCTGGGTTGAAACCAGCACTAGCAGTAGCACTAGCGAGTTTAGAGGTACCCCTAGATCAAGAGTTAGCTCGATACCGACGCACGCGAACTGGTTTGGTGTCATCGAAGCAGCCCCGTGTTACAAGTTACATAAGCAGTCAACCCCAGCCTTTGACTGCCATTCGGACAACATCGGGCACAACTCAGTCATCAGTAACAGAAATTAAAACCAACGTGCCGCCTGCATCTGTACCCGTGAATCATCAGGGAACCTCAGCGCCAGCTACGGCAAAAATTGACGTAGCATCCGCATCTGTAGCTGTGAATCCTGAGATGAACCCAACGCCAGCTACGGCAAAGACCGAGGAACTGAATCATCTTAATGTGACCTCCATCTCCGATTCTGCTAAAACACAAACTAAACTTCCACCACCCCCGCCCAACTTTACTAGCAGCATCGTGCCAGTAGTCGTTAAAGATACTAAGAGCGAAAATCTCTTGCAGTCAGATCACACCCCTAAGCACCCAGATGACTATTTGGAATCTAGTGAAGCACTGCTGCGAAGTCTGACAGAAGAACAACCAGAAACCAAGAAGCCAAGCAATTATAACGACAGTCTGCTATCACCTTTGGGTATCGGCTCCATGTTGCTGCTATTGGTGGCGAGTCTTACCTTGGGTTATGTAGTGTTCAATCCCAAAAGCTTGTCACAATGGGATTTCGGCAAGTTGTTTAACGGCAACTCATCTCCCGCACCAGAAAATACTGAGGAAGTTGGGAGTAATATCCAACCTCAGATCCAGCCACCAAGCACATCTATACCCAAGTATCCCAATCTAGCTGCCCAAGAGTTTCCTGAGGTGAGAGACCCCAATGATGTAGTTGGTTTACAACCCAAAGTCCAACCAACCCTCGCAGTAGTGCCTAATCCAGTCGTTCCCCAAAAAAGAGCAAATCCTCAAGTGGCATTGCCTGTCCCCAACACAGCCCTAAAACCGACAAATCCGATCGCCTTAGCACCAGTACCGACGGTACAGCCGTTGCCTCTCCTGAGTTTGCCTCCCACTTCACCAGCAAAAACCTCACCCAAACCAATCGCAACCTCACCAAAGCCGAATGCAGAAATCAAACTAGGAACAGATGGGTTCTATCATATAGTGATAGACAATAAAGGCGCGGCTTTTGCCTCAGCACGGCAAGTAGTTCCCGATGCTTATTTATCACCCAACAAAGAATTGATTTATCTGGGTGCTTTTAAGACTAAAGAGCAAGTAAAACAACAGATGCAACTGTTACAGGCAAAGGGAATTAAGGCACGGGTTCAGCAGCCATGAGTTGCAAAAATCTACGATACCATGAGATAACAGTCACACAATTTGGGATTTTAGATTTTAGATTTTAGATTGAAAAGAGCAATTAAGTCACTGGCTTATGATTTAATTTTAGATTTGGGATTTTAGATTTGTTTCACGTAGCTTGCTTCTCGCGGAGCGAGTATAAATTCAGGGGCTTACAACCCTTTTTAAATTTTGGATTTTGAATCTTCAATTCCATTATCCAAAATTTAAAATCTAAAATTCGGTGATTACTCAGCATTCAGCACGGGCTAAACGCCCCGCTACCGCTAACAGCACTCATTACTGAGTTTCGTGAATGGAGAGCCGACATGGAATTAATCAAGCGTATCCTGCGGGTGATTCGCGCTAACTTCAATAGTTTGATCGGCAGTGCAGAAGATCCAGAAAAGATTCTGGAGCAAACTGTTCTGGAGATGCAGGAAAATCTGGTGCGGTTGCGGCAGGGTGTAGCACAAGCGATCGCAACCCAGAAACGCACCGAACGACAGGCTCAGGCGGCTCAGTCTCAAACAGAAGAATGGTATCGCCGCGCCCAATTGGCGCTGCAACAAGGCAACGAACCTCTAGCACGCGAAGCTTTGACTAAGCGCCAAGCCTATAAAGAAACCACTACAGCCCTCTTTTCTCAGATAGAGCAGCAAAACGAGATAGTAGCTAGGCTAAAAAAGGATATGCGATCGCTAGAGTTAAAAATTGGCGAGGCGAAAACTAAAAAAGATATGTATATTGCTCGCGCCCGTTCTGCCGAAGCGTCTTATCGCCTCCAGGAAATGCTCGGCGGAGTTTCTGCTACCAGCAGTCTGAGTGCCTTTGAGCGGATGGAAGAAAAAGTTTTACAGATAGAAGCTAAATCAGAAGCGATCGCTCAACTCAGTAGCGACGATTTGGAAACACAATTTACTTCTTTGGAATCTACTAATGATGTGGATGCCGAATTGGCAGCGATGAAGGTGCAGGTTTTAAACCAGACAGAAAACACACAGCACAACAGTGTACTCACTCAGGAGAACCAGAACACAGCGCCGCCTCCCCAACAGCAGTTACCCAAAACTCAGGACTCTTGAAGTTCGGCTAATTACCCCAGTTTGGAGATATCTTAAAAATTAAGAGTTGTTAGAAGGTACTGATTCAAACCAGAAAGATTACATTGAAATAGGTAGCTATTAAAAAGTAAAAAAGCTAACTGTCCAACAAAAAGCGTAAACCACACAAGGAAAAACAAAGTTATGGGATTATTCGATCGTATTAAGCGAGTAGTTAGTTCTAACCTCAACGACCTGGTTAACAAAGCCGAAGACCCCGAAAAAATGCTAGAGCAAGCCATCCTGGAAATGCAGGAAGACTTGGTACAGCTGCGTCAGGGAGTAGCCCAGACGATCGCCGCCCAAAAACGCAGTGAGAAACAGTACAATGATGCCCAAAATGAAATCAATAAGTGGCAACGCAATGCCCAACTGGCGCTGCAAAAAGGTGATGAGAACCTAGCACGACAAGCTCTAGAGCGCAAGAAGACTTATACTGATACCAGCGCCGCCCTCAAAGGTAGTTTAGATACACAAAGCACTCAAGTTGAAACCCTCAAGCGCAACTTAATCCAGCTGGAAAGCAAGATTTCTGAAGCTAAGACCAAGAAAGAAATGCTCAAAGCTAGAATCACCACTGCCAAAGCCCAAGAGCAACTCCAAGGCATGGTGAGTGGGATGAATACCAGCAGTGCAATGTCTGCCTTCGAGCGGATGGAAGAAAAAGTCTTAATCCAAGAATCCCGCGCCCAGGCACTAGGAGAGTTAGCCGGTGCAGATTTAGAAACCCAATTTGCCCAGTTAGAAGGTGGTAGCGATGTTGATGATGAATTGGCAGCTTTGAAAGCGCAAATGTTACCACCCGCTACTCCCCAAAATCAACCCCAACTGCCACCGCAACAACAAACCACTGCCCCTAATCCTAAGTCTAACGAGGTAGTTGATGCCGAGTTGGATTCCCTACGCAAGCAATTGGATCAACTGTAAAATTGGCAGAAAACTTATTTGAGCCAGTCCCACGCCAGTTGGCTGTGGGATTTTACGTCATTAGTCAATACTTTGGGATAAAGTATTGTGTGTGCCAAGTTTGATCGCCACCTGATGGAGACTGCAATGAGTAAGGCTGTAATCACCATAACTGATGCTGAGTTTGAAACCGAAGTGTTAAAAGCCGAGCAGCCTGTATTAGTTTACTTTTGGGCTGACTGGTGTGGGCCGTGTCAATTGATGTCGCCCGCGATTAACTCTGCTGCCAGCGAATATAGCGATCGCCTCAAAGTCGTTAAAATGGAAATTGACCCCAATCCACTCACTGTTAAGCAGTACCAAGTGGAAGGTGTACCCGCCCTCAGACTATTTCAAGGCAAGGAAGTTTTGATATCCACTGAGGGAGTCATCGGCAAAGATAAATTACTCGCTCTCCTAGATACGCACTTAAATAGTAATTAGTCATTAGTCATTAGTCATTAGTCATTTGCAAATGACTAATGACTAATGACAAAGAGAGAAGTCTGAGTGGAGGCTTCCGACCATCAGAACTTCGCAGACAAAGAACAAATGACTAATATGCAATTTGCAAAGCGTTTACAACCCCTGCAATCTAATGTCTTTGCTGATATGGACAGAGCCAAAGCAGTCGCTTTGGCCGCTGGACGAGAGGTAATTGATTTGTCGTTGGGGTCTTCTGATTTACCAGCCGAGGCACATGTCATTGAGGCGATCGCCCAGTCTCTCCACGATCGCAGTACCCACGGCTATCTGTTGTTTAACGGTACTCAAGGATTTCGCGAAGCCGCAGCCAACTGGTACGAACAAAAATTTGGCATCAAAGTCGATCCCCAAACTGAGGTACTACCTCTGATTGGTTCTCAAGAAGGTACAGCCCATTTACCCCTAGCATTGCTCAATCCAGGAGATTTTGCCCTGTTGCTCGATCCAGGTTATCCCTCCCACGCCGGGGGAGTCTACCTAGCCAGTGGTCAAATCTACCCGATGCCACTACGGGCAGAAAACGGTTTCTTACCAGTGTTTGCTGATATTCCCGCCCCAGTCTTGGCCCAGTCGCGGATGATGGTATTAAGCTATCCTCATAATCCCACAGCGGCGATCGCACCTTTATCTTTCTTCCAAGAAGCTGTAGCCTTCTGTCAACAACATAATCTCGCCCTAGTTCACGATTTCCCCTACGTAGATTTGATATTTGGGGAGAGTGGGGAGTGGGGGAAAGGGAGTAGGGA
>NZ_JABXKM010000192.1 GCF_017115025.1 Nostoc sp. NOS(2021)
GGACAAGGGAGAATTATTGAACAAGTTTCTTCCTTGTCTCTTCCCATGCCCCATGCCCAATGCCCAATGCCCAATTAGATATTTACTGGCTGTTTATTATCGGCTGATGCGTAATAAATGTTGCGATCGCTAATTCCGAACTGCGTGATTGATTCTTGTCCTGTAATCAATCTTGCTCCGCGATTACGGGTGAAATAGTTCCATGCCCACTGAATCATTACTACTAATTTGTTGTTAAATTCAATTAGGAAGTAGATGTGAATCAACAGCCAAAACAGCCATGCAAAGAAACCTTTCAGCTTGATAAAGCCCAAATCGACTACAGCAGAATTGTGCCCAATCATCGCTAAACTACCATGATCGGTATAAGCAAAGGGTGGCAAACTGTTTCCTGCTAGCCGCTTTTGCACTAGTGCTGCTACATATTCTCCTTGTTGCTTCGCTACAGGTGCAACACCAGGTAGCGGTTTCCCATTTTGATGAGAAAAATTTGCTAAGTCGCCTATTACAAAAATATTGGAATGTCCCTTAATACTCAAGTCAGGTTCAACGATAATCCGTCCAGCGCGATCGCACTCGGCACCTGTGTGTTCTGCTAGCACTTTTCCCATTGCTGAAGCTTTCACACCTGCTGCCCATAATACCGTTTTTGAGGCAATTTCTTTAACTTCATCGCCTTGTTTGAGCGTAACAAGATCATTTTCAATATTCGTTACCAGCGTTTTTGTCTGGACAATTACCCCCAACCGCGTTAGAGATGCTTCCGCTTCTTGTGATAACTCTGGTGCAAATGGTGGCAGAATCCGATCCAGACCTTCTAATAGCAAAATCTTGGCTTCCGATGTGTCGATGTTGCGGAAATCTTCTTTGAGAGTTTGATTTGCTAATTCTGCGATCGCGCCCGCTAATTCTACACCAGTGGGGCCACCACCAATAATTACAAAGGTTAACCAGGCACGGCGTTTTTCTGGATCAGTTTCTTTTTCTGCGGCTTCAAAGGCCGTAAAGATCCGACGACGCATTTCTATGGCATCTTCTACAGTTTTCAAGCCTGGGGCGAATTCTTCCCAGTTGTCTTTACCAAAGTAGGAATGCTTGGCTCCTGTGGCGACAATTAACGTATCGTAAGGTATTGCTTCGTCGCCCACAATCACTTTTTGTGCTTCTGGATCAATATTATTCACCTCTCCCAGCAACACTTTCGTATTCTTGCTCTTGCTGAGTACAGAACGCAACGGTGAGGAAATATCCGCAGGAGATAGCGCACCTGTGGCGACTTGGTATAAGAGGGGTTGAAATAAATGAAAGTTGCGTTTATCAATCAGAGTAACGTTTACTGCCGCTTTGCCGAGTGTTTTCGCCGCATAAAGTCCACCAAAACCACCGCCAACAATTACTACCTGATGAGGTGGATTATTGTCAAGTGAATTTACCATAAGAAATATTATCCTGTATTCTGACTATTGTAACTATTCTTAACAAATTTGTATCAAAATTGTCATCATATATTTTGTATTGCTTTTTACATTTGAAGAATGATTAAAGTATTGAACCTCACACAACTGAAGTGGCGTGATTCCTGGTTCAACGATGTCCGCCTGAATAGAAGACAGGACTTACGAGTTCTCCACAGGCGTTTACAGAACTAGCCCTTTCAAGGTGACTTGTAAAATCTCTTTTTTCTCTCTGCGCCGCGCCAGTTGCTTCTCCCAAGGGGAGACGCTCCGCGAACAAGTCGGGGAACCCGGCCAACGCACTGGCTTCTTTGCGTCTCTGCGGTTAAAAAATCTTTTATTTTAACCACAGTGGCACAGAGAACATGGAGTCAAGAGGTTAAAGAGGAGTTTCTTGAGCAAAATTTTTACCCACCTTGAAAGGGCTAGTTATGTGAGTTAACCAAATTCGGTGGGTTTAAGTCCCCCGGTTCAATAAAAAAGCAAGTTTTGTAGTGGGGTCTAAATCCCCGTTACAAAACTTAATTACGAATTACGAATTACGAATTACGAATTATTTAATAAAGCCTCTGGAATACGTGGTGAGGTGATGAGGAGAATTTAAAGATAAGTCAAAGGCAGGTAATCCCACCTGAGAAAAATGAATAAACGTATTGTGGGTAACAGTTGCATATTAGATTGACGAAGATATGACAACATCATGACGAAAGTGTGACGAGATTGATCAGGCTGTGAACACAAAAAGTAACAACTTATTGACTTGTTGTATATAAAATTAATAACATTCTGAATGTTTCTATCTTAATATCGGGAAATACTGATACTGTAAAGAATCCAATTGTTATATCTGACATATGGCGAGAGTAACTTCATGTGACCTCCTGACAAAAAACTGTATTATATAATACAGTTTTTTGTCAGGAAGAAATAAATAATTAGTCAAATTTCTTAGTTTATTCCTGTAAGTAAACATTCAGATTTCTCACAATATCAGGGTTATTGATATTAGAAAAATGTGGTTAAAGACTTACAGAAAAACTTCGTTAATGTTGTTGATGCCGTCGTAACTATCCTAACGTGATGGGCTGTCGGTTTTGAGACAATCACGCTCAAGTTTATTTGAGATAAATACCTTCAGATTCTTCCTCAACAGCTTGACTGACAATTGAGGTTTTAGTTGTTTAAAAATATTTACCTTGATGGAGGTTTTACTTAGTGGGTAACAAGAGAAGCAGACTAAAAACTATCTTATTTAAGGCTTGTAGTTCTTTGGGAAAAAATAGCCGAAATTGCCTGAACATATTTGGCTATTTGGTAACAAGCTTTATTGTCTTTTTCGTGAAGGCGGGATCTACCCCAGTCAAGAAAGGCTTTTTCCTCTTTAAGCATCAGCAATTCCCCACAAAGAAGAAAATGCCGATGACTGTTGGGCAAAGTCAGCAAGTTAACAAGTTGGCACGATTGGGACAGCGTTTACGTGATCCAGAGTGGAGGCGCTACGGTTATTTACTACTGCTGGGCAAGGCAATGGCTATCATGATGCTGTTCATGGTATTTGCCTTCATCCCCAATTTGATGGAAACACCAGTTCTGGCAGCCGATCCAGTACTCAGAGGCAATGACATCGTTAACCCGATTAATACCCTCTGGACGCTGCTAGCGGCCTTCCTGGTATTCGCAATGCAGGTAGGTTTTACGATGCTGGAAGCAGGTTTCTGTCGCTCTCGTGAAACCGTCAACGTCTTGATGGAGTGCATCGTTGACACCTGTCTTTGCGGTTTATTGTTCTATGCCTGGGGCTTTGCCTTCATGTTCAGTCATGGTAACGGCTTGATTGGACTGAATTGGTTTTTCTTGCAAGGGTCTCCTACCACCTATGAAACAACAGGCGTAGCGTTTCTGGCGTTCTGGCTGTTTCAGTTTGCCTTTGCAGACACCTGCTCGACCATTACCTCTGGGGCGATGATTGGGCGGACAGGGTTTATTGGCGATCTTCTCTACAGCTTTGGCGTTTCTGGATTCATCTACCCAATTATCGGACACTGGGCTTGGGGGCCAGACGGTTTTCTGGCAACGATGGGCAGCAAAGATGGTTTCCTGCCTTTCTTGGGGATTGGCTTCCATGACTTTGCAGGCTCTACAGTTGTTCACACCATTGGGGGATTCATTGCCCTGGCGGGTGCGATCGCACTTGGGCCGCGTTTAGGTCGGAGGTTCAAGCGCGACGGTGGCGGGCCGATGTTGCCCCATGACCTTGTAATTGCTGCTTCCGGCGGTCTGATTCTGTGGTTCGGCTGGTACGGTTTCAACCCAGGTTCAACACTCTCGGCGATGGACTTTGTGGGGACTGGACGAGTTGCCGCCAATACTACCTTAGCAGCATGTGCAGGTGGTCTGTCGGCACTGTTTTTCGCATATCCGAAAACAAAAAAGTGGGATTTGAGTTTCACCGTCAACGGTTTCTTGGCGGGTTTGGTTGCGATCACTTGCCCCTGCTATTGGGTTAATCCAACAGGTTCAATCATCATTGGGGGAGTAGCTGGCGTAGTTGTAATTCTAGGCATAGACCTCTTGGAATGGCTGCGGATTGACGACCCCATCGGTGCAGTTCCTGTACATGGTTTTTGCGGAATCTGGGGAACGTGGTCGCTGGGCTTGTTTGCCACTGGTGAATTCGGCGCGACTGGCCCCATCGTACCTGATGTCTCTGCACCGTTAAGAGGTCTGTTGTATGGTGGGGGGATACAGGTGTTGAGCGCACAAGTTATCGGCAACCTAATTATTACTGTGTCTACATTCGCCGTGGCAATGGGCTTGATGTATTTGGTAAATTTGACCGGGACACTGCGTGTCTCGAAAGAAGGCGAATTGGAAGGTTTGGATTTACACGAGCATGGCATACCAGCCTACCCTGAATATGTCATTAGTTCATCAGCTAACCCTGGCAGTTCTTCATTAGAAGAAATGAATAGATAAAGAGTTTGCGCCAAGCGCACCCTAAACAGAGATCATGCCAAAAATCTATCAGTCTTCATCCCCATCAATCGGTGGGGCTTTTTTATGGAGAAAAAGTCGGGTAATCGCTATTTCCCGATGATCTCCCGGCATAATTGGGGGAATTAGCACCTGATTAGCGATCGCCATCAAACCTTACGCTGCCCAATCTTTGCACAGTATAGCAGGG
>NZ_JABXKM010000259.1 GCF_017115025.1 Nostoc sp. NOS(2021)
TCTCGCAAATGTTAAGAAAGATCCGGGTAATGGATAGCCGCAGGCGGGGAGGGGAGACAAAGCGCAGCTTTGGCTCTTTGGGGTTCTTCGGGTTTAATAAGTAATCAACCGGACATGATATTATACCTATTTCCAGAAACTTTTAAGAGTTTTTATCGGTCTGGTTCTCCAAATTCTGCAAAAATTAACCAATGTCATCTTCTGCTCAAGGTATTCCCGGATTACCTGATTTGACGCATCCGATTGAGCTTGTTCAATTTGGAACCCAGGCACTCAAAGCTTCACTGTTATTGGTATTTTTGATCGTAGCTTTAGGAGTGGCGATCGCACTGATCAGTTTTTCTCTCCGTCGCAGCCAACCGGAACAACTTATATTCATCGGCGAATGGGCTGTTGGTTATTCCCAACTGTTGCGGGGATTACAGCATTTAACTCTGGTATTAGTTCTGTTAATACCTGGATTTTTTCTTTGTTCAACTTTGAGCAATCGCTACCATTACTGGGAGCAAGCAAGGGTGGCTCAAGTGGCTGAAAGTGTCGCAGGTGAAAAGCTCGAACAATCTGCCCCGCAAGTGCGCTACTCTATTCGAGAGCCATACTCCTATAACACTCAAGTTGATGGCAAGATTGTCAAGGTTAATGATACGCGAGAGATTAACCGCTTCTTAACGTTGGCTGGTTCGCAAATTCAAGTCAAGCTTGACCAAAGTGTAGATGTTCCAGGTCGCAGTTCAATTTATCGCGTGGAATACACTGCTGATTATAAAGTAGTTAACCAACTCAAAGATATTAATAATTTCTTTTTTGAAGCACCGCCACCCAACGGCTACACGCTGCTTGCTAGCTACAAACTAGAGCGTAACGGTAGTAGGCTACAACAAACCAATCCGGGAGACTATGGCTTTCCCTTCCAGCTGCAACCAGGGGAAGAAACCACCTTTCGAGTCACCTATCAGGCTCAAGGAGGGCCTCGCTGGGTTTATAGCGCAGCAGGACAGTTGCTTTCTAATTTTCGCCTCACAGCAATTGCCAACTTTGCTCCGGCTGATTTTGCTAGTGGTGTTGTACCGAATGAGATTAAAGTTGATGGACGCAGTACTAAGTTTACTTGGATATTTGACGATAATGTTTCAGTCAAAAATCCATTTGGAGTGTTTACTAACACTGATCCCATTCGCCATACGGGCATCATTCCCCGGCTTTTGTTACTAGCACCAGCAATATTTTTGTGGTGGATATTGTTATTATATTTGTCACTGCCAATGAGTTTCAAAAATATTGCGATCGCTGGTAGTATTTTCTTTGCTTGTCTGTTGACTTTGACCTATCTAGCTCGCGTGATCAATGCTCAGTTGGCTTGGACTTTAATTTCCATCATTTTACTAATTTTAACATGGGGATTGGGAGCAAGTCGTAGTGCTTCTTTTGCTGCGATCGTCGCCACTATTGCTGGAGCAGTATTACCCATCTTTGGATTATTAGTACCGTTCAGTGGACTCACCCTCAGTCTAGCGGGTTTTCTTTCAGCGGTTTGGCTAGCAGTTCGTCACTGGTATGGCTGGTACAGTTTGCACCCAGAAGACTAAAGATTGTAAGGCTTAAGCTACGGTGTACACACAAGTCCTAAAAACCTAGCTTAATGAGGTTTGACTCGTTCCCATACTCCGTATGGGAATGCATTCATTGAGTCTCTGACTCAATATTTAACTGGAGGCAGCAGCCCCTAATCAGCCATTCCCATGCTCTGCATGGGAACGAGGGAACAATAGAAAATCGAGCTTTTTTCGACTTGTGTGTACACCGTAGCCTTCTAGGGGAGAGGAATGGAAGTGAGGTTTCCAGATGACGTGAAAAATCAGACTAATGACAAAGGACTAATGACAAAGGACTAATGACAAAGGACTAATAACCAATAAAAATGTCTTTAGATACTCGCTATCCCTTAAACTTACCGCCCAATGCTCCGCCATTGCGCGTGTTAATTGTCGAAGATGATCCGATGATGCAACTGGGATTAGAACAATCCTTAATGGCTCATCCTCAGTTGGAAATTGTTGGACAAGCAGAAGATGGTTATTTGGGAGTCCAAGCAGCACTGCAACTAAAACCTGATTTGGTGGTTATGGATATTGGGTTGCCGCGATTGGATGGCATTGCCGCGACACAGCAAATTAAAGCGGCGTTGCCAGCAACTCATGTGGTGATGCTGACATCTCATCAAACGGAGACAGAAATTATTGCTGCACTGTCTAGCGGTGCAGATGCATATTGCATCAAAGGTGCAAGTGTGGAACGATTGTTAAGTGCGATCGCAGCCGCAGTTGATGGTGCAGCCTATCTCGATCCCCAAATTGCGCGGCGAGTAATTGATAATCTCAAACCGCCCTCACCCACCAGCAACAACGCCAACTTATCTGGGCGCGAGTTAGAAGTGTTGAAACTCATGGTAGACGGGTTGAGTAACCCGGAGATTGCCGAAAAACTCTATCTCAGTCCCAACACCATCAAAACTCATGTCCGGGGGATTATGAATAAATTAGCAGTAGACGATCGCGTGCAAGCAGCAGTTGTAGCACTGCGTTCTGGGTTAGTTTGATTACTAGAACTTTTAGCTTTCCCCCTTGCCCTTCTTGTAAATATTTCAAGGTGCTTTCGCAATGGCAAATGATCAACATCCCTATAAAGAATAACCAATGCACATTTTAATAGAACTCCCTGACAACGTTGCTAATCAACTGCAACTCGAACCCGCCAACATTAGAAATTTGATCAACTCGCCCATCTGCCGCACCTTTGGCTTTCAAGTTCGCACAAATTTTTAATCCCATTTACAAGTAGAGGCGTACATATATATGTACGCCCCTCTAGCCGATTCATTTGTTGCCAAGATATTTTAAAAATGGTCTACCTCAATCCATTTTAGTTAAAAGAGTTTGAGAATTGATTAGGGTCTAGATTAGCAGGAAATAATAAAATTTCCTTGTCTTCTAGCTTTGCCTTTTGGTGAAGCAAAATTGCCTTTCCCAAAGAACAATATTTAATTGGAACCCACCCATCGCTATAAAAGTAGACAGCCACTCGGCTCATTGCATACTCTTGAAACGGCAGTGGGACGTACCAGGACGAGTCCACAATTTGAACTTTACCTGTCGAGTCCATGCTTTGAACCTCAGTTACTAAGTATATTTGCTTTGACTCATCACTCTCACTACTTTCACTCATCCAGGTGACTTTTAGTAACTATCATAAGTAATAAGCTAATCAGCCTTTAAGTTAGAAGTTTAGGAGTCAACAAGTTTTTAGTTGGGATTGAGCCTTAGTCGTTGGGAAGGAATTTTCGGGCAAAGTTTGACAGGTTGTCTTTTGACGTTATGTGGAAAAGCCACGAAAAACCTAACCCCCTAACCCCCTTCCCTACCAGTGTTGGGGGAAAATTCTAAATCTCTCTCCTAAAAGGAGAGAGAAATAGAAGTGAGGTTTTCCAGATACCGTCAGAAGTCAGAAAGTTTGACAGGTTGTCTTTTGACGCAACTATTCTTTTAAAATTATCGTTCTTAAATACTGGTGGAAAATTAGCATCACAAATCTGGGAATTTTCCTTTAATTGCCTTTCCCCAGTCAGCCTGCTCTACTTCGCTTACTCTTTAAAAACTCTATGTTCAACTTTACTCTAGAGAAGAATTTTGGATGGCTATTATTAATTTCGGTTCTGATTGCTACACCAGTTAATGCCCACACTGAAAAGGTATCTGGAGACGTCGGCGGGATGCTGCATATTGAACCCCATGACAATCCTCAAGCTGGCAAAACCGCTCATGCTTGGATTGTCCTCACCCATAGAGGCGGGCGACTAATCCCCCTGACACAATGTAACTGTCAGTTGGCTGTCTACCCCGAACCTCACAACGAAACTGATGCCCCATTGCTGAAGCCCACTTTACATAATGTATCAACCAAGCAATATAAAAGCATTCCTGGAGCCGACATCGTATTTCCCAAAGTAGGAGCTTATGAATTGGAGTTAAGCGGTACTCCAAAATCTGGAGCTAGTTTCAAGCCCTTTGAGTTGTCTTACACCGTCACTGTCGGTTCATAAAAGCTGAACTGTGTCAAATGTCATGCTGTCGCAAGATCCCGCAGGGTTCAGAAATTGCAGTGCGATCGCGTCCATTGCGGTAGCGATCGTATAACCTAGTTTTATCAAGAACAGGACTTACGCACTGAAAACCTGAAACCTAGATCCCCCCTAACCCCCCTTTTTAAGGGGGGAATTCTAAAAGCCCCTTTTTTAAGAGGGTTGGGGGATCTCTTGTGCGTAAGTTCTAAAGAAATATCTTCTGTCTTTAGGAACCGGCTGTAAAAGTTTGAATAATCATTCGTGAACAACGAGATCCCCGACTTCTTAGAGGATACTGCTGGCGAATTGAGGGTAAGACCCCTCAAGGTAACCAGTTTTAGAAT
>NZ_JABXKM010000156.1 GCF_017115025.1 Nostoc sp. NOS(2021)
ATTCTAAAACTGGTTACCTTGAGGGGTCTTACCCTCAATTCGCCAGCAGTATCCTTCAAGAAGTCGGGGATCTTTTTGTTCGTAACTTGATAGATGCTACAACCAACGTTGTTTTTTAGCATAGACAATACTACCAATTACAATTAATGCCATCA
Organism: Nostoc sp. NOS(2021); assembly: GCF_017115025.1. Taxonomy (GTDB): domain Bacteria; phylum Cyanobacteriota; class Cyanobacteriia; order Cyanobacteriales; family Nostocaceae; genus Nostoc. The sequence continues at coordinate 156 of NZ_JABXKM010000156.1, forward strand.
CGCAGATCAGAGCAGGATAAGCCCAAGGTTGCTCTAATTCCGGCATATATTTGAAGTTCATACCATAAAAACCAGACATGAAAGTGATTGGTAAGAATATGGTTGAGAGGATAGTTAGGCGATTAATTCGTTCACCGGTTTTGCTAGCAATATTATCGCGTTGAATTTCCATTAATTCTGACATCCAGGCTCTTAGAGCTTGATATTCTTGCCAGAGTTTATCAACGTGATGAACCAATTCTTGATTGAATAGTTCCTTCACAGGCTGGGTGATCCATTGGAAATCTTCGCGATCCATAATAGTCATAAGTGACTTGATGCTTTGAAAATTACGGCGTCCCGAACGAGTAGATTGCCTCATGGTGGCAATTTTTTGGTACGTTGATTCATCACCAGAATTATCTAATACTTCATCTTCTAAATCATCAAGTTTTCTAGAAATATAGTCAAATCCAGTTTCGTAATTATTCCAAATATCTTTAAAGATGAGATAAAAAAGATAGTCAATTCCCAACTTGGGAATATCTAGAGTTCGCTTTTGCAGATTATTAGCTAGAATACTTAAAACTTTTAGTTCAGTGATTTCAAAGGTGATGACAAAATTATTTCCAACCACAATATTGCCACGCGCAACCTCAAACTCGTGATTTTTTATTTGAGGAGTTAGAATTTCATAGCTGTCAAATAAACAATCTTCTACGTCTTCATCAATTCCTAGAGGGGAATGGTTAAAAATCATGTTAACACGAGATGGATTGAGTCCAAAGTGCTTGATAATTTTGGCAGTTCCAGTGCGATCGCGGAAGTGAATACAGCGCAACCAAATATTGTGAGTACCATCAATCCTTTTCAGTACCGTATTGACATCCCTACTGGTGAATAATTCCAGGTTATTTTCCGAAAAAGTAAGGAGAATTAGCATATAGCCATCCTAATTGAGTCGTCAGAAAACACGGTGACTCATATTGAGCGATAATTTATTTGACTACAACGACACATCAAATGTCAAAGCCATACGATTTCTGACGGTAATACCATTTCACACAAACCCTGATACATATAGATTTCTCGTAGGGGCACAGCATTACTCATCCGTGTCAACTTAAGCCCAAACCCTTTTAAAACCTCGTTTCCAGCCAGAGGCTGGAAATGCAAATCAAAAGCGGCTCTGCCGCAAGTCTTGAGGCGGCAGCCCCCACATAGGCATTCCCAGTCAGAGACTTCTTTTCAAGACAATCTCTAAAAGCTGTTTCTAGACTGGCTTTCACTTTAAGTTGACACCAATGAGCATTACTGTGCCCCTACCAACTGGACATATTGGGCTAATGGTATAAAAGGGATAGTCCTAAAATGGTATTACTATATTGAGTCATAGCTCAATTTTTTTCTATTTTCCCAGATTTAGGGCGAGTAGTTGGCGCTGGTGCTGAATTATTTTGCAGAATTGCAATTTCTCTCTGTGCATCTTGATAACTATCTTGTTCCCCTTGCTGTTGGAATAGTTTTGCAGCTTTTGCGAAATCTGCGATCGCACCCTGTTTATTTTTCTGCTTGGTGCGAATCACACCCCGGTTATAGTAGGCTAAAGCATTGTTAGCATTAATTGCGATCACTCGTGAATAATCCTGATTTGCAGCTTTTTTATTTCCCAGTTCCAGATAGGCGTTACCACGGTTGTTGTAAGCTGATATATTATTAGAATCTAGTTTCAGAGCTGCGGTGTAATCTTCAATAGCGCCTTTATAATCTCCGAAAGAAAAGCGGTGAATACCTCTGTGAGTATAAGCTGCAATAAATTTAGGATCAATCTGTAAAATTGTGTTGTAATCTTCAGTAGCTTCGAGTTTATCTCCCAAATCACTGTAAACATCACCACGATTCAGATAGGCTTCTATGTATTTGGGATTGATATTAATTGCGCCCGTGTAATCTTTAATTGCTGCATATTTTTGTTTATTAATAGATTGAGTTAAAGCCCTTTGATAATAAGCTTTGGCATCACTAGGATTAATCTTAATTACTGTATCAAAATCTTGGATTGCTGCTTGTCTGAGTCTAAGGCGACGGCGGAGAATGCCTCGCTGCAAGTAGGCTTCGGTATACTGAGGTTTGAGAGCGATCGCTTTGCTAAAATCTCCAATTGCGCCTTTATTATCCTTCAATTGAGCAAGGGCTAATCCTCGCCCATAGTAAGCATAAGCATCCTTAGAATTTAACTTAATTGCTTGGTTATAGTCAGCGATCGCTTCTTTATACTTACCTAATTCCGAAAAAGCAAATCCTCGGTCAAAATAGGCATTACCATCTTGTGGATTGAGTAAAATTGCTTGGCTAGAGTCTGCTTGTGCTTGCTCGTAGTCTCCTAATCGATAATAAGCATCGCCTCGCCTATTATAAGCCAAAGCGTTTTGCGGATCTAATTCAATAACCTGATTGAAATCTTTAACTGCTCCTTCATAGTTTCCTGCATCATATTTATTTACTCCCTCTTGATATAATTTTTGTTGAGCATCACTTGCAGGTTTTGGCAACTGCAAAAACCACGCTCCAATACCAAGTGTGATACAGCCAGCTATCCCCGTCAAAACTAGTAATAATTTTTTATGATGCTGTTTTTGTTGATTGTGCTCAACATTTATTAACTTTTTCAGATCGTCTAAAACTTCGGTCGCATACTGGTAGCGCTTACGATAGTCAAAACGCACCATTCTATTAATAATATTTGCTAATTTTCTGTTAACTTTTATATTTTTGTTACGCCAATCTATTTCACCTGTTAGCTTATTGTTCTGACTTCGCAAATTAGATATTTCGTTTGCAGGTAAACCTCTAAATGCTGCGATCGCAACGATACCTAAAGCATATATGTCGCTGTTGTATTTGAGGTTGCCGTTAATTTGTTCTATAGGCATATATTCGAGATTGTCAACGGTATTAATGATGGCTTCATTAAAAGTACCAAAATTAACCAAAACTAACTTTTCATCTGACTCCCGGCGAATAATATTCGCTGGTTTAATATCCCGATGAATCACGCCATAGCTATGTACAAGCACCAAAACTTCTAATATCTCTGATAAAAGACTAATTACTTGGTCTTCCCTCAGAGGTTGTCCCTGGATAATTTCGTCAGTTAAAGGATTACCGGCTATGAACTCATAGACTATATAGAATTCTTCATTTTCTTCAAAAGAAGCAATTAACTTTTGAATATTATCGTGTTCCTGTCCTAGTTTTTCTAAAGTTGCTGCCTTACTGGCAAACAAGCGGCGTAGGATTGTTAAAGTTTGAGGATTGCTACTAGGAGGACGTAACTGCTTTACTATAAATTGGCTGCCAGGAAGATTAACATCTTCAACTAGATACGTTTTTCCCTTTTCACCATCATTGAGAGCTTTTAGTATTCGATAACGTCCATCTAGGAAATGACTATTCATCAATATAAATATAGTCTTATAAATTGTTTGATTATAGCTTACGTATTATTAATGTGAAAAATTCCAAATGAGATAAATGTGTAGACTGCTACAGCGTGTCTCTACAATCTGCTTACCAGAACAACGTAAGTTCGATGAACCTCTCTCACCTAGCCTCCCTCTTTTACAAATATCTACGGTGTACACACAAGTCTAATTACCCCCCTTAATCCCCCCTTATTAAGGGGGGAAACAAGAAATCTAGTTCCCTCACGCCACATGGTTCAAGTCGGGCATTGCCCGCCCAACGCAGTGGCTCCCCTTTATAAGGGGAGGGTTAGGGTGGGGTAAAACCTTGGTTAATCAGCTATTTCAGACTTGTGTGTACACCGTAGCTTTTACAAAGAGAGCGAGGAACAACGAAAAAATAAGCTTTTTAAGCCTATCCCCGCTTCGGGGATAGGTTTGGAGAGGGGTCAGATCAAATCTATCGAACTCACGTTAACATTGCAGGTCGATGTTATGCCATTGTCGGTCGATGTTATGCCATTGTCGGTCGATGTTATGCCATTGCAGGTCGATGTTATGCCATTGTCGGTCGATGCATTAGCAATGCAAGAAGAAAATATAGCGGTTCTCGGCCCTTGTGAGGTACAAGAACCCCACCCCCCAACCCCCTCC
>NZ_JABXKM010000071.1 GCF_017115025.1 Nostoc sp. NOS(2021)
CTCCCCACTCCCTACTCCCCACTCCCCACTGATTCTGATTCCCACAGGTGGTTCATCGGGGCAGATAAAATTCGTCATCCACACTTGGGAAACTCTCACAGCATCTGTAAAAGGATTTACCCAATACTTTCAACTAAAACAAGTCAATTCCTTTTGTGTATTACCGCTATATCACGTTAGCGGTTTAATGCAATTTATGCGCTCTTTCACCACCACAGGTAAACTGGCGATACTACCATTCAAAGCATTAGAAACAGGTCAAACATTAAATATTAAACAACCAGAGTTTTTCATATCTTTAGTACCAACACAGTTACAACGTCTTTTAGAAAATCCAGAATTAACTGAATGGCTATACCAATTTAATACTGTACTGTTGGGAGGTGCGCCAGCATGGAACGAACTATTAGAAAAAGCCAGATTTCATCGCATCCGGTTAGCACCTACCTATGGCATGACAGAAACCGCCTCTCAAGTTGCTACCCTCAAACCAGATGAGTTTCTGAGCGGTAAAATTAGCAGTGGTCAAATTCTTCCCCATGCAAAAGTAACTATTCGCAATCAGCAAGGCGAAATTTTAAATTCCAATCAAATCGGAAATATCACCATTCATGCTCAATCTCTAGCCCTTAGTTACTATCCGAGAACCAGAGAAAATCAGGATATTTTCCAAGTAGACGATTTAGGTTTTTTAGACGAACAAAATCATTTAAATATTGTCGGGCGTAGCAGCGACAAAATTATTACAGGTGGCGAAAATATTTATCCAGCAGAGATTGAATCCGCAATACAAGCAACTCAAATGGTTGCCGATATTTGTGTCATCGGCATCCCAGATAAACACTGGGGACAAGCCTTAACAGCAATTTATATTCCCAAACAATCAGATACCTCTGCCTTAAAAATCCAAACCCTACTTAAAGATAAACTCAGCAAATTTAAAATCCCTAAATATTGGATTCCCCAGCAAAACTTGCCCCGTAACTCCCAAGGTAAAATTAACCGCCAACAGTTACAGCAAATAGCCACAGAATTCCTCCAAAATTCCATCACATAATCTCTCTCGACTTTCTTCTCTCTGCGTCCTCAGCGTCTCTGCGGTTCGTTTCCAACCACTGAACTATCTCATCAGGTAATTCCTGCCTACTTCTACTACTCACATCAATACAAACATGTCTAGTAATAGCCTTAGCAACTACCACCTCAGCCACCGTAATTTCATAAGTAATTTCAAACTTATCAACACCTAGTTTTTGAGGTATTAAACTAATTAGCAACTTGTCCCCGCCAAACATAGGGCGGAAAAAATCGACACTAGTATGAACAATGGGGAAAGCCACAGACGGATTCGTGAAAAAATCTTTGATATTAATACTTGATGCCTCTAAAGATTCTTCATAAGCTTCATGGCAAATACCTAAAACGTTAGCGAAATAAACTACCCCAGCAGCATCAGTATCTTGAAAGCGAACCGTGCGTTTATAAGTAAAAGGCATTTTTGACAATTGAATATTAAAAAAACAGCAGGTTTATCCCCTACTCTACAAACTAATTTTATTGCAACTAAGTAAGTCGGTGATAAAAATTCAATTTCCCCAGTTCTGAGTTTGTATCGATTTGTTTAGTCTCATCCAATCCTTGGGGGTTAAATATATGGTGAGGAAAGGCGATCGCTTCTACATTGACTCCAACGGCGGAACCTCAAAGTCATTAAACGAGCAAACATTGTAAGACGAAGCCGCTAAAGCCTTTACCAGCTTACCATCGAGAGTCAGCAAAGTAGCACCTATCTGCTGTGAAAGTGCAACATAAGAGCCATCGTAGGCGGAGATTCCATAATTTAATGCGATCGCAACTGCATCCGCCATCAAATCAGCCGTGGAGACAACACGCAAGGGAAAAGCTTTGAGAGTAGCTAAATCTGTCTGAACCTCAGCATCAGTGTACATTCTTGCACGGACGTACTTCAATAAGGCGTTAGCACACTCAATGTAAAAGAGGTCTGGAACAAATATTTCCGTCTGTGGATTGGCAAAATGGTCGAAAAGTTGATTAACTTTGGCAGTTAGTGGATCAGCAATAAAATACTTGATACACACACTGGTATCTAACACGCATCTGAGAGGATTGGTCATCTGTCGCGGTCTTCTCGAATCAGTTGAGTACTATCAGGTAATCCAAAGTCTGCTGGATTCAAGCGGCGGCGACGGCGACTAATTTCCTCTAGGAGTTTTGGGACATTTTTTCGCCTTTCCTCTTCCGTTGGCTGTGTTTTTGCCTGCAAAGCGTTCTGCAAGATTGTAATAACTTGAGCATCAATTGAGTTATTTTCAGCTTTAGCTAACTCTTGCAGTTGTTGGTATAACTCATCAGGTATGTTTAGCCCATGAAGGGTAGCCATTGATTGACCTCCCAAAAGAATTTATTGCTAATCGTAACATGATGTAAGCAAGAAGGGATTTCATGGAGAAAACTCCTCTCACAGGAGAGGAGTACAGTAAGTGTTATGGTTTAGATGCTATTTATTGAGTGTTTCAATTGCTTCTTGAATCAATTGCTTAGTCTTGTGAAGATTTAGCAGTCTAGTTTGGTCATAGCGTTCAGGGAGTGGAAGTAACTTACCCTCTAGCGTTGCCCGAATTAGCGCAGCTTGTTCATTAGTAGGTTCTCCGATTTCATAAAGCATCGTGCCGAGCGCCTCAGAACTTCTCCAACTAGGATTCCTTAAACCTGTTTTGTGGTCTTGGAACTGCTGAATAGCTTGGACTGGAAAAGCCAATAACGGAGTAATCCAGCTTATTTTATACCCTGGATTTCCTACTGCCTTGATTCCGTACCGTGCAGCTAAGTCTTTCAATTCTTTAAGGGTTTTGCTTTCAAGTTCAGAACGTGTAAACATAGAAATGCCTAATTTTCTAATTGGGTTTGGCAGCTACCCCAACTTGCGAGGGTCGGCTAGCTGCCAATTAAATTATCGCACGACTTCATGCGATACAATTGGTATATAAAAATTTTTATGCCTAATTACGAAGAAAAACCTTATTTAAAAAAGCATCAATTTGCCACTGATAGAGAAGAACCATTAACCGCAAAAATAACTCTCAGACTTCCCCCATCCATGCTGGAAAAATTAAAAAGTCTAGATAACTACCCAGAATTTGTCAGGCAAGCAATTTGGGATGCGCTAAATAAGCTAGAAAATTCAAACGACACTATAGAAGATTGATACTAATTCGTAATTCGTAGAAAAGTTGTTGGCTTTGGTTAAAGCTTTTAGTCTTGGATAATACAAGCATCAGGTATATGCAACTAAAAGGTAGCGATCGCTTGACTTACCAGCACAATTTATGGTCTTGGGAGAGGACGTGATCGCCAGTACTATTGAAAAACAGGGAAAGAGCTATCGTTTCAAGAGACAAAGCTTGATTGTTCGGTTAACCGTAATTGCAATTTCCAAAAAACCTAACTTATACTTGCTCTCATGCTAAAAAAGGATTACATTTATTAAATAAGCCTTTTCTTTAAGCTTGGGTGAGCATAGCCCCAAAATGTTTTAGGGGTCTGTGTCTTAATTTGTATAAATCCTCACAAATGTTGCATCAGCTTTACTCAACTAGATGGAGATCATGAATGCCTGGGCATCAAAAATCAGTACTAAGCAACTGTAACAGTGTTATAAATTATCGAATTAAAGAATTGGAAGCAGAGGTTAATTACCTAAACATGGTGATTAGCACTCAAGCCCAAGTGATTGCTGAACTCCAATGGCAGCTAAATCCATATAGCCAAGATAGTGAATCTCTGTGCAATTCAAGTTATGAAAAAGGAATGGATTAAACAGTAAATCCTTTATTTGTTGAGGAGTGTCTCAAAAATAAATAAGTTATGGGCAGAAGAAAGAATTTTAACTATTCTCCAGGGCAACTATCCTTATTCGATTCTTCAGTTTGCGGAGAAGATACGAGTTCTGCAAGTTCGCCAACGCCACTTTTGCACTCGCAAATTAAACAGCCATCTGGCTTAGTCAAAGAAACTGCAACTGCGTATAAAGTGACTACAAAAGTAGATTCACCCCTCCAAGTTGCTACTGATATCGAACAGATACCTCAGATTCCTGTATATGTTGGAATCACCTTTAATGAATGCCAGGGTATTCGCGAGGTTAAACAGAGGTGGAAGAGAAATACAGTTCCTTCAAAAGTAGTATTTGATTGTAGAGCAATAGAGTTAGCAGCAGAGTACGCTTGCGAGTCTAAATTAACAGAGTTACTTGAGCTAGAGGAGATATATCTTCAGGAAACTTATCTTCGAGGGGGAGGTGGTTTGCTGAATATTGAAGTTTTTGTCAATTTATTACGGTGCTATGGAACTTTACATAAGTGGTCATGTGATATGCATAAGGCAACTGGAACAAAACCTATAATTGACTTCGAGTTTATTCCTCCAGATGTTAATACCCCTGTAGGACAACTATGGAAAGTTTTGGGAATGCACGGGTTAACTCAAAAAACACCCAAGAATGAATGGATAGATGTGATGGATTTCCAATCACGTATAGTTACACCATTACTAATGGTTAACAAAAGTAATCGCAACGATGTACTTCCTTATGTCCAAGACTGGTTAGACTTTATCTCTGATCGAATAGACAACAAAACACAGAACAAATTGTGGCAACTTGTATGTGAAGTTGTCAAAAATCTTATAGATCATGGTCATAGAGGAGTATTTGGAGTTTCTATTTGGCCAAGTGGTCACATAGAAATCATTTGGTCTAACCCAATTGATCATTTATCTGATTGGTGGCCTCCAGATGATAATGCTGTTGGTCTTGCCAATAGCCTCTTAGGTAGCCAAGGTGGTGGAATGCCTTGTATTTATGACTTGCTTCATCTTTATCAAGGTGTACTTATTATTAATTGGAAAACCCATCATTTAATCTTTCGTTCATCAGGAAAAAATGAAGAGGAGAAAAATTTATTGAATAAGCCACCAAGTTTTTCAATAATGGGTTTGCAACCTCGTAGTGAGGGTTTTTTACCCAGAAGTATTCTTTTTCATCTACATTTATTTGACCAGGAAAAGAGAAATAGGAGTTCGAACAATGCCAGTTATTAAACAACTTGATTTGCTAGAAGCAATCAAAAAACCGGATTGGCATCCTGATGGTGTCATTGAAGGTCGCAGACGCAAGATTATTACACTGATAGAATTGGGTGGCAAAGATTTTCGTAAGCCAGAGATGGTAAGTAAGTTAAAAGAATATTGGCAACCTGACAAGCAAGATATTCTGTACATTATTAATCTTCAAGATATAGATGTACTTACACCCTCTGCTGCCAAAGTTCTGGTAGAGTCCGCTCCAGATATTGCTTCAGATTGTAAGACACCAGTTATATTTACAAATGTACGACTAATGGTTAAGGAAAGCCTAGACAGCGAGGCTTGCCGCTTTCATCCGCCAAAAATTTTGTGGGTCATAAATGAAGAAGAAAAAGCAGACTTAATTGGTCAAATTCCAAATAAATTTCAAGAGTTGTTAGACTTTTTAGAACAAAATGGTCCAGCAAGTGCCAGTAAAATAGCCCTAATTCAAGAAGGAGAAACTTCTAAAAAAGCTGTAGGTAATATCAGTGTTTACTTACAGAAGCTTTTCAGTGCTGGATTACTTGGCCGAGAAAAAGTTACTGCTTTGGATCGTGAAGATGCTGAACGCGGATGGACATATTTATACTCAACAGCTGTAACTATCCGGAGAAATAATAAACCAGAATATTACATTAGGAGACCTTAATGAATCTTGATGAACGCCATCTCGAAGCAACTCGAAAAAATTTTGAAGCAGGTATGGATCGACCACTTCCTACTACCCTGCCTCCTCATAAGACTGTAGAACCGCATATTTATCCATCTACTTCTTATATTGCTGCCTTAGACGGTACAGATCAACAGATGTTTTTTTTGCCTTACAGCCCCGATCAAGGGATTGCTGCTTGGGGTGTTCTTTATGTGGAACTTGATACACAACATCCTCATGAAGAACCTTACCGTGATGGTCCCAGTGGGGGCTTCTTGATCACAGAGGATTTATTTTACTATCATCTGACAATGGATTTGCCCAACAGAGAAGAAAGCCGTCGCTTTCGTAATGACTTTTACGCAATTAGGCAAACCCTATCTTCTGCTAGACCTACTGAACCTCCTCTTTTAAACCCAAAATTCAACAATAAGAAAGGGGTGCGAACTTTAGCAGCTGTTGAAAGAGCTACAGGTGAATGGTTATCTCTGCGAGCAGCAATTACTCACCAATTAGCACCAGGTAGTTTGGTACTAAAGGATGGACGATTTAACTGTCAGATAGAACAAGCAGCCTCTTGGGTGGATGAATTGGGGCGAACATCTGTTCGTAATGATGTACGTTGTGTGGCAGTTGTCAAGTCTGGTTCGGTTTATAGTGCTTTGTTTCCAATTGTACGAGAAATTGCTAAGAAGACTGACAGGGCTTTCTACTTTCTTATCCCCTCAGAAATTATTGAAGAAAGCTACGCTAACGATAAATATAAACGCAAAACACTAATGCTTGGTGGAAAAGACCATACAGACCTGGCGGGTATCGGCGCACTCTGGACTGCTTTTTGTCCCGATCCTAAAAATTTTACAACTTTCGTCATTCTTGAATTTAATCTATATGACTTACATCATTACAAGCGTCTTGCTTATGAACCCCAAAGCTTAAGAAAATGGCAGAAAGATATTCTGAAAGCAAAAGTTGATGAGAGTGATCTGACAAATACTATTCACGTGACTGACTTAGTTATCGATGACAAGGACATCGAGAGACTTGTCGAACCTACTATTAGAGAACTTCTTTGGCTGTGTGAGCAGGAAGTATCTCACTTTGGTTATCCTAATTTACTTGGTATTGCCCATAAAGAGGTAATTCTTACTTCAGAAAAAATTAACATAATTCGTCAAAAATACCGCGAAGCTTTTGCAAACTCAAATGAATTATTGAATGAATTGTTTGATAATACTTTAGATATTACAGCACATAAACTACATAATATTTACTGATTTAAATAGCTTAAGATGACTGAAACTGAAATTGTAATTAATCAATCTAAAAAAATAGTAGAGAATGAATTCTTGGAAGATTTTCCTAAACGTGAGATTCCCAAATCCAAGGAAATAAACTTTGTAGTCGGTACTCAATTAGATGGCGAACATAAGTGCTATCAGGTAGAAATTGATGTCAGTTTTGATTGTCGAGTTGGAGATTTACTTGAAGCAAGAGATAATCGAACTGGAAGAAATTATTTACTTATGGTTACTGACATTGAGTATGCATTCTCGCATCGTGAAGAACACGCTCAAATGTTAGACTTACTCCGCCGCCGTCCGGATAAAGAAATTGACGATCCAACTTTTCGCGCTTTGTGCAAAAACCTTGCTATATGTAATCTTCTGGGAGAAATCCGCAGTGGAGAGATTACTGAACAAGGATACCGTCCTAGTAAATACACTACAACAGCCATTAGAGCCAGCATTAATACTGAAAAGTTAATGGCAAGTGAATGGCAAATTGGTATAAATATTGGTTCTCTACGTGTAGGCAGAGATGCAAGACAAGATATTCCTGTACATTTTTCTACAGTAGATTTAGCAGGGAAGAGATTTTTAATAGTTGGTCAAACTGGTAAAGGGAAGTCTACAGCAATGCGCCAGCTATTAGATGGTCATCTACGTTTGATGAATTCATATAAGGATAAAACAGATAAGCGCAAAGTAGGCTTTCTGGTAGATGATTTTAAAATGGAATATCCCTTTGATACATATAACCAAGCAGGGGAAACTGTACCAGGATTGGTCAATAAGTTGGGGAATATAGCTAAAGAAAAACTTATTATTTTGACTTGCAATCGTAATGAATATCAAAAGTATGGAGAGAAAGTGAGAGATATACTCCAACTTAAATTACCATTAGAAACTCTTTCATTATCAGTTTTTTGTGATTTAACCAATTTAACAGAAGCTCAAACTAATGTAGTGCGACTGATAGAAGATACCGACAGAAATCCATCTGAGTTTTTTAATGATTTGTTAGCTATAGATCAGTATGGTATGCCAGATACAGTTGTATGGGGTAGAAAATATGGGCCCATGTTCTATAGCGAAGCAGGGAAGAAAAAAGCTAGGGCTAATAAGGAAAGTAAACAGAAGTCTCAATCTTTGAATCAAGGATCACAAGAAGAACTCGAAGAATCAGATATTGATAAAGGTCTGCGCGATCGCTTATCTTATATTCGTCGTGCAGTACAACGTCTTTTGAAGATGCCTTTTATGACTAAAAATGCAACTCAGGGTGACTGCACTGGGAAATTACTTCAGTATTTACGTGAAGGTTGCACTGTAATTGTTGATAAAAATCATCTTGAGGATCACCAGCGTGAAATGCTAACGGTGATTCTTCTCTATCACATATTTCGTCACAATCAGGCATTAGCGAGTGGAAGCGAAGAGCAACGCAAGCAGATGATTCCAGTCGTAGTCGCCGTTGAAGAAGCCCAATATCTTTTATCAAAAGATAAGGTAGCTGATCCAGAATCAATTTTTGCCAAGATAGCCTTTACTGGACGCAGCTATCAGATTGGATTACTCGCAATTACCCAACGTCCTCAAGCCATTCAGAAAGAATTATTAGGCCAATTTGACGGTTTTTTAGTTCTACCATTAGAACATGCAAACGACTTTCGCCATCTGGCAGATGCTTGCCCAGTTCTTTCAGGTTATCGCAATGATTTAGCATCTGCCCCACTTGGTGGAGGCGTTCTGGCTTATGGTTCACCAAAAAAAGTAGTATCAGTTCAAATTGAGAATTATATTTAGGATATTACGGCTCAATGTAACTTAGCCTTGAGATGTTTGAATTGGAAATTACTCAATCCACCCCTATACTTTTTGAATAACCAGGGGTGGTAAATCTTGTTTTTACAATAACTCTAATGCTTTTGCAATAGTCTGTTTACCATCTATAGAACATGAGCATCGGTTATTAGCACGTGGTAGACAATACCGTTCTTTCCAAAATTCTGCTAATTCCTGGAAAGGCTGATCATTGTATATTGGAGTTTCTTCTTTTCCTGCAAGAATATCTTCTAAATTGTCTGTGTGAGATATAATAAACACTTCTCTTTTGATATTATGCTTAAGATAAGTTTGAGGTAAACATAATTGTCTAAGTACATGGCTAATAACTAGTTGTTTAACTTTTGGGCCTGTACCAAATCCTCTAACTGGTTTGTCCGGAAATAACTGTTGATGAAAAATTTTTATTTTTCGGTAAAGATCATCATTGAAGTAGAAAGTACCCCAACCCTTACAATTTCCCAGAGAAGCTGTAGCCCATAAGTTTTGGTTGCCTTTCTTTCCCTTACTTACTCGGTTGTACAAAGAACTACGTCCAAATGCACTTAGTGTAGTCACCGCTATTAAATAAGCAGGCAACACTCTTTTTTCCATTTCAGTTATTCGTCCTTCATAACGTTGTTCATAGTCTTGACGCACGTCCTTTGATGCGGCAGCCAAAACAGCAAGCTTACCTCCAAGTAAATCACTGTAAGGTGGTACTGCACCTACCGAGTAAGCATCCATAGTCTGATTTACTATTTCAGGTTTCCGTTCTCTAGGGATATTAAACGTTGTATCTCGTGCTGAAAAACCGATTGGTGGCGACTGTAAACCAAGAATACCCATTAGTTTGTGGTTGGAATCATCCCATATCAAATAATTGAGTCGTCTACCGTAACCCATACTATATGGTAGACTCCAAGATAAACGGGCGATACGAAAAATATCTCTTTGTGCTTGTTTTGTTACTAATTCCAACCTCGGTTGAATAGCTTCAGGAAAGACTTCTTTTGGTTCAGCAAAAACATTACTGTATTTTGGCCAGTTTTTATCAAGCCATTTCTTATGTTTACCAAGAGTCACAAGGCGTGAAGATGAATGTGCATTCCGGTAATCAGATTTTGGATTAGTATCTACAAGCCGTATCAAATTACGACGCATAGCATGAATCTCATTCATTAGTTCTTCCGCCTCTGTCACTAGGTCTTTCTCATATACAAGAGGAGAAAATTTGCTCTCCTGCACAGATTCAACGCAAGGTAAATTCATTTATTTATCCTTTCTAAGAGTCTAATTTCAGGCTACGAATGCACTCTCTTAAGACTTCTGTTTTTGTTTTTCCGTGTTTAGTACAGTAAGCCTCAAGAAGCTCAAGTTCGTTTTTTGGCAAGCGAATTTTAAGTTCTTTATCAGATGGTGGTTTTGTCCTTGCCATAATTTTTAGTCTATCACGTATGTGGGTACAAAGTGTGAACAAAATTTTGGGCCAGTTTTACTGGCAATTGGCTTAGGTTTACAAATTAAACTTTTGCCCAAATAAGTTAAATAATGAAAGGGTCGCTCCATCTTCTTGGTTTACAATAAAACCTGAAAAGCTGGCAAGCACATGGAAGCCCACCAGCAAGCAGTATCCCCAGCATCGGGAACTATAGTATTTAGATGCAAGTTTGGACAAGTTTTATATTTAAGAACGGAGAGGGGGAGATTCGAACTCCCGGAGGTTTTAGCCTCATCCGATTTCAAGTCGGACGCAATCGACCACTCTGCCACCTCTCCAGTAAATCTGTCAAACTTGTGCCTAACCTACTTTCAGACGCTATTCAGGCGCTTTTGTTGGTTAGCACTAAAGCTGACAGATAATACTATATCGTATCATCTACGCAGATTGCACAACTGAATGCGAATCTCTACGACACACTGCGCGATCGCTCATACAAAATTTCCTCCTCTGCCACCTGGAAGTCATTACCCACCCAAACTAGGGACACTTGCGAAACCACACCCGCCTCTAGGGTGACAATGGAAAAATTACGCAACTTCTCGCTGTCATTTTCCACAATCCTCGGCACAATGGCTGCATTCAAGTAAATTGTCCCCTCTGGACTTCTAAAGATGGGCTTGCGTTGCACCTTCTTGGTATGGCGTAAATCTCGGTGCATGTGACCAAATGTCACCAGGGGAATGGTTTTACCAGCAGTCAAGGCTTGAGAAATCGCCTCGCCAAAATCTGGATCACCAAAGTCGCCGCCAATTGGGTGCCAGTCTTTGCCGCAGGGGTCTTCGGGGCGATCGCCTAACCCACTAGGCCCATTGTGACCCAAAAATATAATCGTCTGGTAAGCGGCGCTTTTAACTGCTTTCACGATGCGATCGGCAGATTCTTCCAAACTCGTCACACCGTAACGTTCTTGACAGATTTCCGCGAATTTCCACTCTGGGCCACCCCAGGTAAAGGGACGACCCCCCACTACAGTTAAATTCCAAGCGGGAAAATCCAACTTACCGTAACCGACATGGGACGCGCCTAATAAATCGAGTTGTTCCTGTACCCAGTCTTCCTTAGAGCGGTCATAAGGAGCCTTTTTGCGTCCCCATTCGGTGGCGGTGTACCAAGCATCGTGGTTGCCCATCACAGCTGCTTTGGGAATATCGAGAGATGCGATCGCTCTGACCACTTCCACCGACTCATTGCCAAAATCCCCGACAAACAGCGCTAAGTCAACACCCAGATGCTTGAGTGCAATACCATCTTCCACTTCCCATTGGTCGTGAACATCTCCAATTACAGCAATTTTGAGGGTTATCGATTGAGTTTTCTGACTGGTCATGCCACTTTCCTTGCCGTCTATCTCCAGGATATGAAACTCAGCCCGATTTGGACACAACCCCAAAATATCAACCGTCCACTATTTTTGGTAAAAACTACTATAATTGATTCCACAGGATATAAATTTGCAACTTAAAGCACCCCCTAACTGTGTTTACCACTGCCCTAGCTCAACGAGAAAAAACCCAACCGGGTGAACTACCACTAGATTTGTTTGCCGCCATTGAGAGTCTCAAAAAAGAACTCAACGCAGTTATCCTGGCACATTATTATCAAGAGCCAGATATTCAGGATATTGCCGACTTTATTGGGGATTCATTACAACTGGCGAAAGCCGCCGAAAAAACCAATGCGGATGTGATTGTCTTTGCTGGTGTTCACTTCATGGCAGAAACAGCAAAGATACTTAATCCCGATAAATTAGTACTTTTACCAGATTTGAATGCTGGTTGTTCTTTAGCTGACAGTTGTCCACCAGAGGAGTTTGCAGCTTTTAAAGCCGCGCATCCAAATCATCTGGTGGTGTCTTACATCAACTGTTCTGCTGATATTAAGGCGATGAGCGATATTATTTGTACTAGTTCCAACGCTGTGAAAATTGTGCAGCAGATACCGAAGGATCAGCCGATTATTTTTGCCCCAGATCGGAATTTGGGGCGGTATGTCATGGAACAGACTGGACGAGATTTGGTGCTATGGCAAGGTAGCTGTGTTGTCCATGAAACCTTTTCCGAAAAGAAAATTGTCCAGTTAAAAATTACCCATCCAGAAGCAGAGGCGATCGCACACCCAGAATGTGAAAGTAGTGTATTGCGCCACGCCAGCTTTATTGGCTCCACAGCCGCTTTACTCAAGTATTGTCAAAATAGCCCCACCAAAGAATTTATCGTTGCTACCGAGCCGGGAATCATTCACCAAATGCAAAAACTAGCTCCTGACAAGCGTTTTATTCCTGCCCCGCCGATGAATAACTGTGCTTGTAACGAATGTCCGTTTATGCGGTTAAACACCCTAGAAAAGCTCTACTGGGCAATGAAAAATCGTACTCCCGAAATTACCATGTCAGAGGATATCCGCCTTGCTGCACTGCGACCAATGCAACGAATGCTGGAGATGAGTCTGTAACTAGTATTTTTTATACGTATGGAAGAGACGCAGTTTTGTTGCGTCTCTTCCATAAGTTATTTGTTCTAAACACTTGCTATTTATAAAACATGGTGCTAAGATTATTAATCGTGAGACAAATCGGGTCGGTGTCCGAGTGGTTAATGGAGACGGACTGTAAATCCGTTGGCTAGCGCCTACGCTGGTTCAAATCCAGCCCGGCCCACCACTTACGAAGTTATAGGTTATAATGGCTGGGTAAAGAGCAAAGCTCCCAGCATTGTAACTTACAACTGAAAAATCAAAATCGTCTTTTGCCCGTGTGGCTCAGTGGTAGAGCACACCCTTGGTAAGGGTGAGGTCACGAGTTCAATCCTCGTCACGGGCTTTTTAAAATGATCAAATAATCTACGTAAAATCAAGGGTTTCAGGCTTATTAAGAGATTTAGATGTTCAAAAGCTAAGTTTCTTACTTTCATTGGTGGCTATTCTGACTATGATTTTGACTATCAGGTCAGAATTTGGGATATCCAGCTTGTTTTTTTGGCTATGATTTGGCTATGATTTTGTAGGCTAAGTACAAGCCATAGAGCCATTTATCCTACTATTCAGCAACGCCCTTTTTTCACTCTCTCCTCTAAAGTCCTTGGATCTGATTACGAATTTCATTATCAATCTGTGATTCCTGAATTACTGAAAAGTCATCCGAATCGTCATGTAATCCGTGAGAAGCGATAAATCTACTCCCATTTTCTACCTCAAACAGTAATCCAATTTCATTTGCAATATCTGCGTATAGTGCGCTGCTGTAGCTTCTTTTTAAAATAGTTATATTTGATATACGTTGCCCTACAAACCTAGCCCAAAAGTTATTACTGTATACTGCATCTCTTGCATCTACTGGATAAAGTTCCTTATCTTCTTCAGCTAGTTCTTCACTTGTTTCAGCAGCCTCGTTTTTCTCAATCCAGATAGTAACTGAGTTTTTTGATGGTTGACTTCCATATCCAATAACTAGCCCTGAGTCAAAGCTCATGATAAGAGGTCCAGGTGCTAGTGAAAAAACATCTTTTGCTTCAATACCGTATTCGCTAACTTCTCTATCAGGAGGCTCCCAACAATACCTAGTCAAATTAAGTATCTTGAGTCCTTTAAGAGAGTCTAAAACATCACTCCGATTAGATGGAATATTTTCTATGTATAAAAAAGTTTTCATTGATTTAGTTTTTTTGAGCAGACTCAATAAGTTTCAATCTTCGTCATGGATTGTTAACTGTCCTTCTACTTTTCCATAAGCTTTCTTCACCCAATAACCTCTGGGTGGCTTTTCTAAGCCATAAGCTTTACACCACTTTTCTACAGCCTTATCAGACACGCCCAAATCTCTGCCAATTTCCGCTGTTGGCTTTTCCCAAACTAGTTTTTCTAGTTCTTCTTTCGATGGTCTTTCTACTTTTCTGGTGTGAATTCTAGAGTCTGGGTTAACCTTTCTAGTTGTTAAATCAATGCCAAACTCCTTATAGGTTCGCTTAGACGCTGCTTCAGTAAAATCTGTAAAATCCTCCCACCAGTAAAACGGTGTAGCTGAATTAGGTATTTGGGTAGTTATGTAGCAACCATTAAAGTTAATTGATGGATAAACAACTTTATCTATATCAGGTAGATAAACAGCATAAAAGTCAAAGTCATTTACTTTATACTTCTTCTGATGAGTACCATTTTTATCTACCCAAATAGTTTTATTGACTACCCTGTTGTCTCCCGCGTATTTAGCTTGTATTTTGTAAAATTTATCGTCTTTGTAGGCAACAAAATCAAAAGGTAAATGCTCACAAACAAGTGGTGTGAGAATCAAGTATCCTTTAAGCGTTAGATCAGCGATCGCTTTTGTAGCAGCAATATCGCCTTTATTCTTGGTATGATGCAGCAATAACGAACCCTCAATCGATTAAATTATCATATCAATTTACGGTGCTTGAGGGTTCATATTAAGTTAAAACGAGCGCGGCAGGGTTCGAACCTGCGACCGATTGCTTAGAAGGCAATTGCTCTATCCACTGAGCTACGCGCCCAAAACAAAATAATGGCTCCTAAAGGAGTCACCTACATTATTATATCGTTCTCACCTACCAAGAAGCAATCGAAAATTGCAGATTTACCACTAGCAAGGCTAAGATGCTAGTCGCTAGTTAGTCAATCTACACCGAAAACGAAACAGATGGGATATTGGTTTAGATATATTGTGTTGTCAAGGGGTTATTTGCCCGTTAGCGCTAACGTCCTCTGGGCGGCTACCTTGGAGAAGGATCTGGCGATCGCTAGGCTCATCTCCACAGTATGCTAGGTAATTTCAGCCTTGGCGATGCTGCCAAATGCCATTATATATTCCATATTAAGAGTGCCCCTGTGAGGAGTTATTTGCTAGTGCCATGTTTATTCTCAAACGGCAGGATGTTGAAATATCAAGCATTCAGCACCCAAAACGGGATCAGCAGGTGCCGATTCTCAATTATCAAGGGCAGACTTTTCGCCTGATTAGTGTCTTCAAAGCTAGTCAAGAGGAAGAAGCTAGAGCTTTATGGAGAGAATTAACGGATAACCGGGGTAAAGCCTGTGTTTTACTGGAGGAACCGGAACGCTTTAGCGTCTGGGGTAAAATCCGTTTAGAGCAACTGGGTAATGATACAGGTGGTCATAGTAAAACGGGGATTTTGATCCAAGCCAGTATTTTGCTGTTGCAAGGTGTTTCTATCGACATTGAAGAGTTTTTAGGTGCTCGGCAAGCTGCATTATTTGAGAAAGATATTGCGGAGGTGTTACAGCAGAAGCAATTTCCTCAAGCATCTTCCCTAGAAGCAGTTAAATATTTGGTATCGACTAATCCTTTGCCGACAGCCAAAATACCTGATTGGCAAGAAAATCATGTAGTTATCCTGTTACAAGAACTCCATCGATTAGGAAAGGCGTATTTTGGCAACGCTAATTTTACCAAACAAGTGATTTATAAGTTAGAAGATATGCCAGAAGCCGAGCGATCGCTGTTTATCAGTTGGCTAAATCAATCGCCACTGGGTAAACTATGGCAGTAGCATGGAAATTCTTTCACAAAATTCCTGCCACTGGCACTTGCTTTTGGTGTCCGATTGTGTATTACTTGGCAGACACACTGCTAGATATACAGTCCTTTAACTCAAAATACTGCCAGAGTGCATCTACATAAGTCTTGCCCTATGAATAACTCTTACGAAAATTCGTTCCTTTCTAAATCAATTTTCACCACTCAGAATATTGTCTTAGCTAATATTGGCTGGGGCGTACTGGCACTGCTATACTTTTTGTTGTTTAGTGCCAAAGTTCCCGGAGCAGATGGCATAGAAACCCGGGCTGAGTGGTATGTGATTGGCACAAATATTTTTGAAGCTCTCGCTTATTTGAGTGCCAGTATCTTATGCTTGAGGAACTGGTTGAGTCCGCAAATCGTCAGTGGACGGAATGTTTGGCTCTTAATTAGCTTAGGTATGCTTTCCTATTTCATTGGGGGGATAATTTTTGGCTATACCGAAATAGTTTTAAAAGATGAACCGGATGTGTCTGTAGGCGATATATTTTTTGTACTGACTTATCTATTACTTGGCGCAGGCATGATTTTAGCTGTGGCTTCCAGGCGAATCAACCTGGAAAAATGGCAGTGGCTAATTGTGTTAGGAATTGCAGTGTTCGGCAGTTTGTTGGCATGGTGGATTTCTATGCAACAGGAAAAACCCTCAGAACTGCTAGTCGCTATTTTGAATTGGTTTTACGTAGTTAGCGATGTGGTTTTGTTAATTATTGCTACCACTCTGCTGTTAGCCTTTTGGGGGGGAAGAGTTTCCCAGTCTTGGCGAATGATTGCAGCGGCGGCCTTTTCGCTCTACATTGCAGATATGTGGTTTAAATATGCCCAAGGCCCCAATTATCAAAGTGGAGAGATATTAGAAGTTTTTTGGGTGTTTAGTGGAGTGTTATTTGGCATGGGCGCTGTCTTAGAATATGACGCATCACTAAGACGAACGCGGCGTACCGGCGGACGAAAACGAGCTTAGTAAAGATTTTTGGTATCTACCGTGAGAAAATTAACAGACTCTGACAAGCAAGAAATTCTGAAGTTATATCGAGAGACTGCCGAAACAACCTCAACTTTGGCAGACCGCTATGGTGTGAGTAACTCGACAATTAGTCGCTTGCTCAAAAGCACTTTGCCAGAAGATGAGTATGAATACTTGGTCTCTTTAAAGCGGGCTGCGAGAACTCCTGAAGGAAGGGCACAGGTAAGCTACGAGCAGTTACCCCTGCTGACTCAACTAGAGCCGGAGATAGAAGTTCCCCGCAGTGAAAGCCAACCCTTGGAGTTGCCAAAGGTTGAGCCACAGCCGCGTCGGGTAATTCATGTAGAGCAGGAGCTTTACTCAGAGGAAACGGCGGAGTCAATCGCCGCTAGTAGACGGGTGCGGCGACGTCCCTCGGCGTCGGAAAAACCGAAGCTACGAGTTACAGAGAAATTAGAAACTCCAGAGCCAAAGCCGCTGGAAATAGTCAGCATCCCCATCCCACCGCTAAAGGATGAACATCCAGGAGCGGCCGTCATCGCGCACCTGCTGGGCGAAGATTTGCTAGACGAGTCGGAGGATTTGGACGATTTAGAAGATGATGATTTAGAAGATGACGACTTTGAGGAAGAAGACTTTGATGATGATGACCTGGATGAGGAAAGACCTTTAGTTACAAAACGAAGACCAGGTGAAGCATCAGTTCAAGTTTTACCTCTGTCTGTAGCCAATTTGCCCAAAACTTGCTATTTGGTAATTGACCGTTCCTCGGAATTAATTACGCGACCTCTCAAGGACTTTGGTGACTTGGGGCAAATTCCCAGCCTCGAAACCCAGCAAAGAACTCTGCCGGTGTTTGATAACCATCGCGTCGCCAAGCGCTTTTCTACAAAGCGCGATCGCGTGATCAAGGTTCCAGATAGTAAAATGCTCCATAAGGCTCGGACTCATCTGCAAGCTAAGGGCATCACGCGATTGTTGATTGATGGTCAGGTCTATTCTTTGTCTACGGTTTAAGGATTGGGCAATTCAATTTTGGATTTTGGATTTTGGATTTTAGATTTTGGATTAAAATTCAATCTAAAATCCAAAATCTAAAATCTAAAATTCTTACTCCCCACTCCCTTCAACTGTAGACAGCCCTTGTAAAACGCTGTGCCAAGTAGAGAATGTCCTGTTTACGGGCAATTTGATTTATCCATTGTTGAGGAATATTTTCCACCCCGTAGTAAATTCCCGCTAACCCACCAGTGACGGCGGCGGTAGTATCTGTATCTCCGCCTAAGTTGACAGCTTTCAGTACCGCCTCAGAATAAGACGAGCTATTTAACAAACACCATAGGGACGACTCTAAGGTATCAATCACATAGCCACCAGAATTAATCTCTTCAACTGGTAACTTGGCAATCTCACCACTGAAAACTCTGCCAAAATGGGGCTTCTCTAACAAAAATTCGCTAACAGAATAAATTGTTTGGATGTCTTGTAATGCTTGTAGATAAGCTGTTTGCAGGTCAGCCCCTTCCAAGAGCGCCACTGCAATACTAATATAAATGCCGCAGGCCATCTGCGAACGGAGATGAGCGTGGGTAATGCAAGAAACTTGATGTACCCGCGCAATCAATTCATCCAGAGTTAAACTTTTGTGACAATAAGCCATCGGCAAGATTCTCATCAAAGAACCATTGCCATTACTATTTTCACTAGTACCACCTGCTTTCATGGGTGGAGTTCCTTGTTTCCAGTTCACAATTGCTAAAAATGTGGTGTTACCGATATCAAATACTTCGCCTTGAGCAGTCCAGTAACTTTCGTGATACCAGCGCCAGAAGGAATTAGCAATCGCATCTAGTGAAAATCCCTCACAAAGACATTCTGCCAAGCAAAAGGTTAGCGAACTGTCATCTGACCACGTACCAGCAGGAACATCCCAAGTTCCATAACCCAGCATAGATATGACTGGAGATTTTACTCGTTCAGCGCGGGTGGTGAACTCCACTGGCACACCCAATGCATCACCAACACATAAACCCATCAAACCAGACAACGTTTTTGCACCGGTTAGCATTGTTCAACCAGTATGAAACTTTTCTACAACTGATTTTACTTGCGAAAAGCCGCTCATCAAACGCTTGGTATAATTTCTAATTCCAAACTAGCTATAGACAGCCCTTGTAAAACGCTCTGCCAAGTAGAGAATGTCTTGTTTACGAGCAATTTTATTTATCCATTGTTGAGGAATATTTTCCACGCCATAGTAAATTCCCGCTAACCCACCAGTGACAGCAGCAGTAGTATCAGTATCTCCGCCTAAGTTGACAGCTTTCAGTACCGCCTCAGAATAAGACGAGCTATTTAATAAACACCACAGGGATGACTCTAAGGTATCAATCACATAGCCACCAGAATTAATCTCTTCTACTGGTACTTTGGCAATTTCACCACCGAAAACTCTGCCAAAATGCGGCTTCTCTAACAAAAATTCCCGCACAGAATAAATTGTTTGGATATCTTGCAGTGCTTGTAAATAAGCTGTTTGGAGGTCAGCCCCTTCTAGTAGCGCCACTGCAATACTAATATAAATGCCGCAGGCCATCTGCGATCGCGCATGAGCATGAGTAATAGCCGAAACATCATGCACCCGCGCCAGCAATTCGCCCAAAGTTAAGCTTCTGTGACAATAAGCCATCGGCAAGATTCTCATTAAAGAACCATTGCCGTTACTATTTTCAACCTTGCCGCCCGCCTGATGGGGAACAACTCCCTGTTTCAGACGCATAATCGCTGTATGGGTAGTTTGACCAATATCAAAGACATCGCCACGGGGAGTCCAGTAAGCCTCCTTGTACCAGCGCCAGAAGGAATTGGCTATAGCATCCAACGAATACCCTCTACAAAGACATTCTGCCAAGCAAAAGCTTAACGAACTGTCATCTGACCAAGTTCCTGGTGGTTGATTCCATGTGCCATAACCCTGCATTGTTGTCACTGGAGATTTTGCTCGTTCAGCACGGCTAGTAAACTCCACCGGCACACCCAACGCATCACCGACACATAAACCCATCAAACCAGACAACGTTTTTGTAGCGGTTAGCATTATTCAATCTCCACAAGAATTGCTCAAAATTAACTTTATAGATTCCCTCTATAGCTTGTTGCAACAGATGCTACAGCCTACTTTTTCATCCTATGTGAAAAGCTCGGCAAAAAATTGTTAATCGGGCATTTTTTTTACCATATCCCGACTAAGTTTTAGTTCCAAATATTGTGCCAGTTTTAAAAGCGTCTATCTGGGAACCAAGAACCAGAAATCAAAGACATTGAAATGTAATTATAACAGCTTATTTATAAATTAAAGTGATAGTTAGACTGTAAGCGTTATGCATCAATAGCAACATTCATTTAATAAAATTTGGGAAACATTTGGAACATTATTACACGATTTTAGACCTGAAATATACAAGTAAAAAATACAAGATTTGGTCAAAATTATGAAACGCTTACTCAAGTATTTCGTGACAATTTATGCATGATCTTCCTTAATAGTTGCTCCTGTTGTTCTATCAGCTGGTCAAGCTTCTGCTGAAACCAAAAATGGTACTGATGCTAGTTATGTTGGTGCTGGTGTTGCAGCTGGCGTTACCAGTGGTGGACAAGGCATCAACGATGATGCCACATTTGGTGGTATAGCAACGGACAAGAAGGTTAGGACATTAACTGATGATAAAACCTATATACAAACAGACTTTCAACCCAGTCCCCAGTAAAGAGTCCCCTGCTATAATGTCACAGGTCGCGTGAAATTAGGAAATACACCGTTTTCTGCACGCGGTAATGTCCTCTGGAGTGATAAGACGAGTGCCATCATCCCAGAACTTTCTGTGGATGTACCCATCGCTAATAGAACTAATGCCTATTTAACTGGTGGTTATTCTTTTGTAGGGAAAGATGGCTCACCAACTTCCATAGGTAATCGGGATTCAGTAGTGGTAGGTGCTGGTGTTGAATCGGAAGTTGCTAACAACTTCCTTGTCTACACTAATGCCAAAGTCGGACTTGGTGCCTACCAAAATAGCGATGCTTCTGCTGTTAGCATCAATGGTGGTATTGGTTATCGCTTCAAATAAAAGATTATTGAGTCCTCAGTCATTCTATACTTTACTTAAGTACTCAGGACGGGCTAAACGCCCTGCTACCGCTAACAGCACTCAAAACTCACTACTCCAAAAAGCTGGTTTTGTTAAGTGTTACATTACTGATAAAGCCGGCTTTTGCCGTGGTAAAATTAAAAGATTCCTCATTATTCCGGCCGGATTACCGGGGATAAATTAGCCGAAGGGTGCTGATTCGGCGTCTACCTAATGCTTTATTGAGAATCCTATACAAGTCTAATGGTTAAATCTGCTCCTTCCCCCATCGCTAGCCGTAAGCCTTCCAAAGTAGAAGGAATCAAGGAAAATAGTAATTTTTTGCGTGAACCTGTAGCAACGGAGATCCTTCAAGACACTACCCATTTTACCGAAAATGCGGTGCAGCTTTTGAAGTTTCACGGTTCTTACCAGCAGGATAACCGCGACAACCGCACCAAGGGACAGGAAAAAGATTACCAGTTTATGCTGCGGACAAAAAATCCGGGTGGTTTGGTACCGCCGCAGCTGTATCTGGCTTTAGATAAAATAGCTGATGAGTATGGCAACCACACGTTACGAGCAACTACCCGTCAAGGTTTCCAACTGCACGGTATTTTAAAGAAGAATCTTAAATCAGCAATTGCCACGATTGTCAATAACCTGGGTTCGACTTTGGGAGCTTGCGGTGACATCAACCGCAATGTAATGGCACCACCAGCCCCCTTTAAGAATCGCCCAGAGTATCAGTATGCTTGGGAATATGCCCAGAATATTGCTGACTTGCTGTCAGCACAAACAGGTGCTTATTACGAAATTTGGTTAGATGGCGAAAAGGCAATTAGTGCTGAAGAGAATCCAGAGGTGAAAGCGGCGCGACAGCGCAATGGGAATGGGACAATTATCCATGACAACGAAGAACCGATTTATGGCACGTACTATATGCCCCGCAAGTTTAAAATTTGCGTGACGGTGCCAGGGGATAATTCAGTTGATTTGTATTCCCAAGACCTGACGTTGGTAGTAATTACTAACAAGAAGGGACAATTAGAAGGATTTAATATTTTTGCTGGTGGTGGTTTAGGTAGAACACACGGTAAAGAAGAAACTTTCGCTAGGTTAGCAGACCCCATTGGTTATGTGGCGAAAGATGACGTTTACGACATAGTGAAAGCGATTGTTGCTACCCAGAGAGATTATGGCGATCGCACCGATCGTCGTCATGCCAGGTTAAAATATCTAATCAACGATTGGGGCGTAGATAAATTCCGTACCCAAGTTGAAGAATATTTTGGTAAACCAGTCGAAGCCTTTAAACCACTACCAGACTTTAAATATCACGACTTCCTCGGCTGGAATGAACAAGGTGATGGCAAGCTATTCTTAGGAATTTCCATTGACAATGGTCGAATCAAGGATGAAGGTTCGTTTCAACTGAAAACCGCCTTGCGGGAAATTGTCGAGCAGTTTAATTTACCCATCCGCCTGACAGCCAACCACAACCTGATTTTTTACGATATCGAACCAGATAGCAAGGAAGCTATTCAAGACCTTCTCAGCCGTCACGGTGTCGGAGACGACCCTAGTAAAATCGAACCTTTAGTACGGTATGCAATGGCTTGTCCGGCTTTACCGACTTGTGGCTTGGCAATCACGGAATCAGAACGGGCAATACCAGGCATTTTGGAGCGGATTCGCGCTCTGTTGGATAAATTAGGTTTACAAAAAGAACATTTTGTGGTAAGGATGACAGGATGCCCCAATGGTTGCGCTCGTCCTTACTTAGCAGAATTGGCCTTTGTCGGTAGCGCTCCAGAATCTTACCAATTATGGTTAGGGGGTTCGCCAAATCAGACTCGACTGGCGCAACCTTACACAGAAAAGCTGCACCATAATGACTTGGAAAGCTTCTTAGAGCCGATTTTTGTTTACTTTAAGAAATCTCGGAAATCGAAAGAAAGCTTTGGTGATTTTTGCGATCGCGTTGGTTTTGATGCCATCCGCGAATTTGCTGCTAGCTACGAACCCCAAACAGCCAATGGTGCAAACAAATCGCGCCATCGGGTCAATTTGAAAGAAGAGGTTTATAGCAAGTTGAAGGAAGTAGCAGAAAGCCAAGGTAAGCCGATGACTCAGTTGGTGACTGAAGCGCTAGAGGCTTACTTCCAGAATCTTTCGTAAACTGAATAAATAATTAAACCATGAATGGACACAGATGGACTTATCTGTGTCCATCTTTGATTTTATATTCTTGAAATTCCCAAATATCATGTCTCAACTGCAAAGAATTGCGATCGCACCTTCCCAACTCCAGCAAGGTCAAATTTTACTCACTAAAGAACAACAGCATTATTTGGGGCGGGTGTTGCGCTTGCGTGAAGGCGATCGCTTTATTGCAATGGATGGTAGGGGAAAATGGTGGTTAGCGCAACTAGCAGGGGAACAAGCACAGGTTTTAGAACCACTGACAGTAGAAACGGAATTACCTGTATCGATTACACTGATGGTGGCGTTGCCCAAAGGCAATGGATTTGATGAAGTAGTGCGGTGCTGTACGGAGTTGGGAGTAACTTGTATTGCACCAGTATTGAGCGATCGCACTTTGCTTCATCCTAGTCTTCAAAAGCTTGAACGCTGGCGGCGCATTGCTGCGGAAGCCGCCGAGCAATCAGAGCGCTCTTTTGTGCCGACAATTTTAGAACCTGTTGCTTTTAATACAGGTTTGTCATTAGTCATGGGTCATTTGTCATTTGCAAACAGCCAGCAATATATCTGTGTAGCGCGTGGTGAGTTTCCCCATTTGAAAGATTGCTTACAGCACAAAGGACAAATGACAAATGACAAAGGACAAATGACAATTATCATTGCTACTGGGCCAGAGGGAGGATGGACAACACCAGAAATTGAGAATGCGAAGTCAGCTGGATTTCAACCTGTTTCCCTTGGTCGCCGCATCCTGAGAGCAGTTACAGCCCCAGTAGTAGC
The DNA here is from genome assembly GCF_017115025.1 of Nostoc sp. NOS(2021). Lineage (GTDB taxonomy): Bacteria > Cyanobacteriota > Cyanobacteriia > Cyanobacteriales > Nostocaceae > Nostoc. The sequence goes on from NZ_JABXKM010000071.1 coordinate 24,036, forward strand.
ATTATCCTTGATTACCGCAACTTATGAAGTATAAATGATTTATAGCTCACGCAAAATAACTTTTGCGTGAGACATCACTCCAGCATGTATTTAAAGTAAGTGATGATTGAGCAAGTTGCGATCGCTTTTGACCATAAAGACTATCAAACAGCTGCTAAATTACTCAAACAGCTGCAAAAAGAATCGCCCGAAAATCCTTGGGTACAATATTATCTCGGTCGGTTACATGAAGTATCTGAAAAGCGCCAAGATGCAGAAAAAATTTATCGGCAATTGCTGCGAGATACAAGGAATATCAAGATAGTGTCGCTCGCACGTCAAGGTTTGCAACGGCTACAAGAAATGGAGCTAGAAGAAAGACAAAGAGCCATTTCCCAAGCAATAGCCCAACCAAATAACACCGAACTTGGCGTACTAGTTTTAGAGCCACTCAGTACCGAACTGAAAACAGAAGCGTCTCGAAAATTCGCCCAGATTATGCAGCTAGACCCCTATACTGCACGATTAATACTGCCGAGTCGTGGCTGGAGGTTGTACCGCACTGGCCAAGTGGGAGAACTAAAATTTTACGGCAAACAGCTACAGCAGGCTGGTATTCCTTGCTTTTGGGCAACAATAGCTCAAATTCAGCAAATTCAAGTTTATCAAGTCAAATATTTTCAAGCATCTACCTCACAAGCTACTGTTGTTTGCCGCAACGAGGCAAATCAACTCGGTTCTCTCACCTTTGACTGGTCAGAAGTCACAGCAAGAGTAGTGGGACTGTTGCCCATTTTTGAACAAGTTGTAGATGTTGATGCCCACCATAAACTCGAATGGAAAACCCAAATACAAGACTATGCCCAGTTTTGTGATTTACACCTACTTGGTAGACGTTGCATTCTCCGACTTGATGATAACGGGTATGAATTTCAGCAAGGTTTAGAAATCATTCCTCAAGCTAGCCAAAATACAATCAGAATTAATTGGAATAGTTTATCAAGTTGGATTGACCAGCAACTACCTCAAGTCAAAATTTGGTCAGATTTCACGCCCTTTGCAGATACAGTATTAGACCAAACAGAAATGCTGGGTCATATCAAGTCTCACATTCATCTGTTTCGTAGGGAAGAGACTAATTGGGACTCAGCTTTTCATTTATATAGTGGACTGGTATTGGTTAAATAATTCATAGACAAGTATAAGATGACGCGCTTTATACATGACAAATTCGCCAAGGACTATCTGGAAGAATTACTAAAAGATTACGGAGAAGTCAATCCGTCGGAAAAAGTTTCAGGAGAGATTAAAGAAATAGATGTTTTATTCACTCCTTTTAAACAGCAAAACTCTAATTTACAAGTGCTAGGATTGCTAGGAAAATTTGCTGAATATCCTGCAATATTAGAACCATTTCGCAATCCAGCTTCTACCGATGAAATATGCGACTGTATTTTAAAATTATTAGAAATCAAGGCTCTCGTGCGACGAGAAGCTAAAGCAAATAAAACCAAACTTCAGGAGTCCGAAATTCCCAAGTTGTGGGTTCTTACACCTACCGTATCTGAAACTAGATTGTCTAGCTTTGGAACTATTCAAAAAGAAGGTTGGTTATCGGGAGTATATTTTCTGCCAGATGCCTTGCGGACAGCAATTGTAGCGATACACCAACTACCGCAAGCACCGGAGACGTTATGGTTGAGGCTTTTGGGAAGGGGAAGTGTGCAGTCACAAGCGATTGTCGAGTTGCAAGCGTTACCATTAAATTATCCATACCAAAAAGCAACACTCGAATTAGTTTACAACTTGCGCGAAAACTTGAGAGTAAATCAAGAATTAGAAGAAGATGATAGGGAGTTAATTATGCGACTAGAACCACTTTATCAAAGAGATAGAGAACAAGCTATACAGGAAGGAAATAAACAAGGAGAACAACGTTTAATTATACGTCAACTCAATCGCCGTATTGGAGAAATTAATGCATCATTAATCGAGCGAATTAAAGGATTATCGATTGAAAAATTAGAGAATCTAGGAGAAGCATTACTAGACTTTTCTAGTGTTGCTGATTTAGAAACTTGGTTAAACCAACAGTAAAATAAATTATCATCAGTAGATTAATTAATTTATAGCAATCCGATTTGATTTTTGAAAAAATCTAAGCATGGTTAGTCTAGGTTTATATTCCACACAAAGCAAGCTATCAAATCTATGAATGCAGTAAGTGCTAAAAACCAACAGTTAGGGGGTTTGTACGTTCAATCTCCTCAAGGAGAGCAGCTAGTTTTTCCGCTCAAGCATACGGAAGTTATAGCAAAAATTGCAGGTAACTTGTCACGAGTTGAGGTGATTCAAAGCTTTGAAAATCCCTTCACGCAGCCTTTAGAAGCAGTCTATATCTTTCCGTTACCTGATGAGGCGGCGGTGGATGACATGGAAATCAAAATAGGCGATCGCATTATCAAAGGTAATATTAAAAAACGTGAAGAAGCGCAACAAATCTACGAAAAGGCAAAACAAGAAGGACGCACCGCCGGACTTCTAGAACAGCAACGAGACAATATCTTTACCCAATCTCTGGCTAACATCAAACCTGGTGAACAAATTGATGTCACAATTCGTTATACCGAAAGTTTAAAATTTGAGGCGGGAAACTACGAATTTGTTTTCCCGATGGTGGTGGGGCCAAGATATATCCCAGGAACGCCGATAGATGGTAGCGGTGACACAGACCGAGTTCCTGATGCTTCCCGCATTACACCGCCTGTAGTGTTGGAAGGAACGCGTAGGCGTCACGATATTAATGTCACAGTCGAAATTGATGCAGGTTTACCAATTTCTGAAGTGCGTTCTCCTTCCCATCAATTAAAAATTGAACATTCAGGTCAAATTGTGCGGATTCAATTAGCCGGAGAAGATACAATTCCCAACAAAGATTTAATTCTCCGCTATCAAGTTTCTGGTAAAGAAACTCAATCCACAGTATTAACCCAAGCCGACGATCGCGGCGGACATTTTGCAATATATCTGATTCCCGCTTTGGAATATTCCACTGATGAGATTGTCCCTAAAGATGTTGTATTTTTGGTGGATACTTCTGGTTCGCAATCTGGCGATCCGTTGCAAAAGTGTCAGGAATTGATGCGGCGATTTATCAATGGGTTGAATCCCCACGATACTTTCACAATTATCGATTTTTCCGATAGAGTCAGACAGTTATCACCAACACCTCTGCCGAATACATCAGAAAATCGTGCCCAAGCGATCGCTTACATTAACAACTTACAAGCTGATGGCAGTACAGAAATGCTCAGTGGCATTCGTACAGCCATAAATTTCCCTACACCAGTCGGAAGATTACGCAGTGTTGTACTCTTAACTGATGGATATATCGGCAACGAAAACGAGATTTTGGCAGAAGTACAACAGCATCTGCAACCAGGAAATCGCCTTTACAGTTTCGGTGCTGGTAGTTCAGTTAACCGTTTTTTACTGAATCGCATCGCCGAAATTGGCCGGGGAATATCCCGAATTATTCGTCATGATGAACCCACAGAAGAAGTTGCCGAAAAATTTTACAGGCAAATCAACAATCCTGTACTCACGAATATTCAAATCTCTTGGCAGGGTGAGACAGAATCGCCTGTTATTTACCCAGCCATAGCGCCTGATTTATTCAGCGAACAACCATTAGTTTTGTTTGGTCGCAAACAGGATAGAGCCGGCGGTAATCTGCAAATTTCCGGCATTGCTGCGGGCGGTAAGCACTACGAAAAAACGTTTCACCTCATATTTGAGGAAACAGGAAATCTTGCTGTAGCGCAGTTATGGGGACGCGCTTGCATCAAAGATTTGATGAATCAAATGGTGAGCTTTGAAACCAAAGCTGGTGTAGAAGCAGTTACAGAAACCGCCTTAACTTATCAATTGCTTTCTCAATACACCGCTTTTGTGGCTGTCAGCGATGACGTGCGGGTTGAACCAGGAAGCGAATACGTGTCTATGCAAATGCCAGTCGAAATGCCAGAAGCAGTTAGGTTTGGCAAAGCTTCGGCTGCGCGTAAAATATCACTCTCAATGCCATCAGCGCTAGCTTCAGGAGTAGCTCCAGATTTTCTCAAGCAAAGGCGATCGCCACAATCTCCAGTAGCCAAAGAAGTCGATATCTCTTTGAGCTTTGATTTCCAGGAGATGGAACAAGATGAAATATCAGACGCAGGCATCAAGCATCAGTTAGAGGTGATCAGCGCTACTGGCTTGGATGAAACAGAAATTGCTAACCTAACCCAACACCTTCAACAACTAAACTTTCCTTCCGGCTTCAATGGTGAAATCGTCTTTGAGTTCACCGTCAACAAAGGTCGGGTAGAACGGGTAGTTTTGGATGAAAAAGCCTCTACCCTAAAAGATGCAGTTGTAGTGGAGAAAATTAAGCGATCGCTCCTTCTTTGGAGAGTTCCCCCATCTACAACTGGCAAAGTTATCTTAACCTTGCATGTTCACGTTTAACTTCTAGAAACCATAAATTTACGGTCTCTATCAATTACTTAGGCTTTTTAACCTGACGTGCCATGTCTAGGTAAGCACTCATATTCGCGCCTGGACGGCGACGACCATTAGAGCTAGTAGTCGAAGGAGCAAGATATTTTGGCGCAAAGGTTGTTTCAGTTGGCTGCTCTTTGAGTACTTTGGCTGCTGCGGCTTTTGCATTTTTGCCCGGTTCAACTTTAAGACCCTCAGCAGTCTGGACTAGTTGAACGTCGGCTGGTTTGGGATTTTTAGCTGATTTTTCCTTAGCCTTAGTAGCAGCGGTTTTTGTTCCATTCAACGAATCTGATTTAGATGGAGTTGGTGCTTCTGATGTAATTGTCTCTGCTACTTTCTTAGCATTCGATGCAACTGTCGATGTAACTGTCTCTGCTACTTTCTTCGCGTTCGATGCTACCTCTTTAGCAGCATCTTTTGCAGCATCTTTGGCTTCGTCCAATTCTAAGAAGTAGCCGTTGCTTTTCTTCTTCCCTGGTAACAGTCCGGTAACAAAACCTAGAATAGCGCCAAAAAAACCCTGAATACCCGAAATTAACTTTTTGATAAAATCCATTACAATTACTCCTGCCTTTTACCTTTTATATTTGGAACTCGGCCGTAATTGTTAAAAATTACGACAAAATGTTACATTTTCTACTTTGCGTCACCCCGTTCTGGTGACAACCCTTATAGGTTTGTGCTTAATTAACATTGTAGTAAAACTACAGGACAAATGTTCTATTGCAAGCATTTGCAACCTGAATACACCGAGAACTAATTATTAAATTTTACTGTAACTAAGAGCAAGACTCTGAAAGCAAGCTTTACAATAATTAACATTTCTTTGTTTAGTAAATATTTAATTGAAATTAAGCAAGCAGTTTACTCTCAACCAGTGGGAGGAGTGTCATAGCCTATTGGCAGACGGCGAGATGAATTAGTTAGATTTTATACATACTATCTTTGTCAGCATTTCAGTTTTGCAAAAATATCTTTTAAAGAATCAGGACTTACGTAAACAATAGCCGAAACCCTTATTTTCAGGTAGGGGCAATTCATGAATTGCCCCTACAGTGTGTACTTTTGCGTAAGTCCTAAGAATCCCAAAAGCAACAGCTTCAGTTTGTATCTACAAAAGTGAAATACACCCCTTAATTCAGCCAGATTCTGTAAATGAACATTGAAAATAAACAACGCAATCCCGTTTTGTTAATACACGGGATTGACGACACAGAGGCAGTTTTCCATAAAATGAGGGCATACCTAATACAACGAGGTTTGTCTGTACATACCCTGAATTTAGTGCCAAATAATGCTGATGTGGGTCTTGATGAATTGGCAAAGCAGGTATCCGATTATGTTACAGCTACCTTTGCATCAGAACAACGCCTAGATTTAGTAGGCTTCAGTATGGGAGGAATTGTCAGCCGTTACTATATCCAGCGACTGGGAGGAATTAACCGCGTGCAGAGGTTTATCACGATCTCTTCGCCCCATAATGGAACTGTGGTTGCTTATGGTTCCCGCCGTCCTGGTTGCTTACAAATGCGCCCCGACAGCATTTTTCTCAAGGATTTAAATTCTGATGCTGTAATATTGGGGCAGCTAGATTTTACGTCTATCTGGACACCTTATGATTTGATGATTGTCCCAGCGAATAGTTCACAAATCTCCGTAGGAAGCGAAGTAATAGTACCAGTTCCTCTACACCCTTGGATGCTGACAGACCCCAGGAGTTTAGCAGTAGTCACAGCAGCTTTAGCAAAGCCTATTAAGCTACCCTTGCTGAAGAAAAAATCCACTCAGTAGCCAGGATGCTTGCCACGCTTGATTTATTCATCTTTAATTACGAATTACGAATTTCTTAAGTTCTATCTCCAATTTGTGTATGTTCGTAACTCCCAAAAATCGCCTCTGGGTGACGATAATACTTGAACTCCATGAGGTTATAAAAGGGATCTTCTAAAAAGAAAGTGCGATGTTCAAGAGGAGAACCAACAAAGCGATTTTTGGTTTCTTCGCGAAAAAGTAGCTGTTGTTGTTGTGCCCTTTCTAGTAAGTCTTGCCAGTCACGTTCTTGGGTAAAAACTAGCCCAAAGTGTCTGGGATAGATAGTGTTTTGCGGTATCAATGGTTCTTTGGTGACGTGAGCCACTAATTGATGACCGTAGAGATTGAGAATCAGGGCGTGATGATTTTCACGACCAGGAATGCAGCCCAAGCCATCCACGTAATATGCTTTTGTTTGGGCAATGTCAGTCACAGGGAAAGCTAGATGGAATAAAGTTTGGCTCATAGCTTGTGTGGAAAAGACTAGTAGTTGATGCTATCTACAATTTATGCTGTTAAGTCTTGATTGTGGTCAACTTGAACACAGTTTTAATTGACATTAACTTATATCCTTTATCGTTATGACTAAGATTCGGGACTGAGTAACACTTCAGCCGCCGCACCCTGCGGCTACGGGCTTCGCGCTGCATCTACATAATTTACACTTAATTTTTTAGGTGACTGCTTTATCTTGTGTAGCTATACTAATTTAGGTTTGTATTGGCAGACGCTTAGGAACGTAGATTTGATAATTTACAACTTTATTAGGGTGTGTTGGGAACTTAATGCACCCGATGAAAGTGCTTTGGATGCGTTACGCACTTGAAGAATCCACCCAACTAAACAGAAGTTTTGCATTTTGTTTAATCCACGTTCTTTAGTCAGTATTGCAGTGTATATCTAAGATATTCTTTGTAGTTTTACACTCAGCTTTCAAGTCTACGCCTACGCTATTCAGTTAATAATACAAACATATTACTTTAGCTGGGGAGGTGTCAGAGATTAAGTATTAAGTAAGTAAGTAGGCACGATAAAATCAAGGTATGTTGAGTTTTGTAAAAACCCTGAAACGATTCATTTATAAGCTCTTTGATGACTTTACACTTCGTTACATAAGTTGATTTTTTAACGCCGACTTACTTATCACAAATTCGTTATTCTGTTGATATTCAGACAAAATTACTCATGATTAATTGCTGATGTCATCCTTAATTAATTCTGTAAATCCCTGGTTGGTAGCAGTAGGATTAAACACAATTTTATTGGGTTTAGCTTGGATTGCTCCGAAAAAGCTGCTTACTCCTGCTGGATTATTCCACGCTTGGTTCCTGTCCATCCTAATTTGGGTAACTCTAGGCTGGCAAGGATATGCAGTAGTAATGTTCTATTTTCTGGTTGGTTCTGGCGTTACCCGCATTGGTATGGCACAGAAGGAAGCAGAAGGAATTGCCGAAAAGCGTTCTGGGGCAAGGGGCCCAGAGAATGTTTGGGGTTCGGCTTTGACTGGGGCGCTGTGTGCCTTGGGCGTAGGGTTGATCAATTCGGGATTTCTTGTACCTAGTTCCCAATCCCTAGTCCCCAATACTTCCGCAACGCTCAGTACAAGTCTCCAGTCCCTATTATTGTTAGGCTATGTAGCGAGTTTCAGTACCAAGCTGGCTGACACCACTGCTAGCGAAGTTGGTAAAGCTTATGGTAAAAGCACCTTTCTAATTACCACACTCCAACCAGTGCCTCGCGGTACAGAAGGGGCGATAAGCTTGGAGGGAACTTTAGCTGGTATCGTGGCTTCTGTAGCGATCGCATCTGTTGGTTGGGGAGTTGGTTTAATTGATCTATTGGGAGTAGGTTGGTGTGTGTTGGCAGCATTTATTGCCACTAACTTAGAAAGTGTGATTGGGGCAACACTGCAATCTAAGTATACCTGGCTGACCAATGAAGTAGTAAATATTTTCAATACATTAATCGGTGCGATCGCGGCTGTGCTACTTGCCTGGACATGGATAAGTATCATTAAGTAGATCGGGAGAATAAACAATTACTCGTTTAGGTGGGGCATTGGCAAAGGCAAAACAGTTGACGAGTACTGAGTAAAAAAGTAAAGTTTGCTACTCAATACTCAGCATTCCTCAGGGGTCTTGGCAGAAAATAGGCAACCTGCCTTACTACTGCGCTACCTCTGAGATTTTCAATCCTGTTTTGTCCCCACTAGACCGTAAAAGTGATTAGGGAAAATTATTTTATTTAGTAGCTATATAATTTTTTGACCATTTAGATGTAATTAGTTCATGGAATCTTTATCATATTTATCCATCAACGACCAGATGATTTCTATATGATTTAAAAGTCCTATAAGTGTTTAACCATTTTCACATAATTAGTTCATGGAATCTTTATCGTTTTTGACAATTAATGACCAAATAATTTCTATTGAGTCAGCAGTAAAGTACCTGCAAGCCTCTGGAAAATTGGGACAGTTCATTGGGGATATTCTCCGCCAGTACGTAATTGAGTCAGAAATCCGAACACGAGGCGATATTGAGATTGGTACAGCAATAACTGAACAGGCAATTATTGACTTTAGGCTGAAAAATCAACTGACTGACCCTCAAAGTTTTCAAGAGTGGTTAAAGACTAATAACACAGATTACGCTAGCTTTCACACATCGGTTACTTTTGGTTACAAGTTAGAAAAGCTGAAAGCTGTAGTAACGGAACCAAAACTCCAAGAATATTTTATTGAACGCAAAATTTTTTTGGATCGGGTAGTACTTTCCCGGATTGTTGTTGATAATCGAGAATTGGCAGACGAACTCCAAACCCAAATTGAAGAAGGAGGTAGTTTTGAGCAACTAGCTAAAGAGTATTCACTTTCAGATGACCGAATTGTGAACGGCATGATGGGAATCGTCAGCCGAGGAAGTATGCCGGATATATTACGGGCAACTATTGATGTGGCGAGTCCTGGACAATTGTTAGGACCAATAGAAATCGTTGGCAAAGACTCTCCCCAAGGAGAAGGACCTTATGGTTTGTTTCGAGTAGAACAATTTCTGCCAGCGTCTTTAGAAGATACTCAACTAAAGCAAGCACTACAAAATGAGTTGTTTGAGAAATGGCTAGCAGAGAAAATTCAAAAACTGACAGTCAAGTTACAAGTGAGTTAAAAATTCTGGATAATGAATCTTTACGATTAAAAGTGCTAGCTTCTTTGCCTTGGAATCAACCACCGCTATGTTGGCTAACTCCCGAACAACAATCCAAATTGCAAAATGAGTCCCAAACTCGTCAGTATCGTCTTGGAGAAAAAATCTGGTCAAACGATGTCAACGGCTATCAATTCTTGATTGTGGCTGGGAAAGTCCGTTTGCGAGAAGACAGTCGCAACAAGTCGGCAAAGCCGCCCAACACGCTGTCTCAAGAAGGCATTGGCAAACCAATAGCCGCCCTAGATGTGGGGGATTGGTTTGGTGACTTACAAAAGCTGTCTGCGGATTTTAAAGCTGTAGCTGCTAGTAAAGAAGTGATATTAGTGTGTTGGGATACAGCGCTGTGGGCAGAATTTTCTCACCCACAAATTCAGGAGTTCTGGCAAGTGTTACCAATGGACATGGAGAGAGAAAGGGAGACATTTTCCTTCTCTTCCACTCCTTCACTACCGCCAGCCTCGGAGGGAACTTCCAGCCCCCACAGCCTCCAACCCCAAAGAGGACTCCCAACCGCCAATCTGATCATCTCAAATTATCCGTTTGTTGCTAGCTGGAACACCGCTGCTGCCTGTTTAACAATGGTGGCGCAACAGTTAGAAAATTCTGTGCAACTGGAATGGGTGCAGCGTCAACTCAGAGGACAACGCCCAAAACAGGTTGTGGAAGCAGCAGAAAAGTTAGGGTTAGTGTTGCGGCGGTTACAAGTGAGTTGGGGTGAGTTGCGACAGCTGTCATTTCCAGCTTTACTGCTGTGGAATTCTGACTCACCCCAGAGTCCATCTTGGGTGGTAGCCTATGGAGTTAAGGGCGATCGCTTAATTATCGCTAACCCTCTAAATCCCGAACGGACTTGTGAAAGCTTGCCGCAGTCGATAGTTGAGGCTTCTTGGGATGGACAATTGTGGCAAGTAGAACTGATCTCCCAGCAAGAAAAATTTAACCTCAGTTGGTTCACCCCAGCAGTTTGGAAGTATAAGGGATTGCTCACAGAAGTATTGTTGGCATCTTTTACCTTGCAGCTTTTGGGGTTAACAACACCGCTAATTACGCAAGTCGTCATTGATAAAGTGATGGTGCAGGGGAGTTTGCCGACTCTCGATGTGATGGCGATCGCACTTTTGTGTGTAGCCATATTTGAGTCTATACTGGGCATTCTGCGCCTATTCATCTTTACCCATACCGCTCGCCGCTTGGATTTGAGTTTATCAGCACAGCTATTTCGCCATCTAATGCGTCTGCCTTTGGCTTATTTTGAGTCGCGGCGCGTCGGAGACACAATAGCACGAGTCCAGGAACTCGAACAAATTCGTCAGTTTCTCACAGGTACAGCATTAACTGTCATTCTAGATAGCATCTTTGCTGTGGTGTACCTGGCATTGATGTTTTACTATAACGTCCCACTCACTTTTGTCGCCTTAGCAGTACTGCCGCTATTTGCCACATTGACGATAGTTGCAACACCAATTCTGCGTAACTGGCTCAACGAAACCTTTAACCGGAGTGCCGATAGTCAATCGTTTCTAGTGGAGACAATCACCGGGATTCACTCCGTTAAAGCCCATGCAGCAGAACCAGTAGCCCGCGATCGCTGGGAAGGCTTATTTGCTCGCTTCATTCGCACAGGTTTTAAAGCCTCTACTACCTCCAATATCAGCAGCAACATTGGTGATTTTCTCACCAATTTTTCCACCATGCTGATTCTCTGGTTTGGAGCCAAGTTAGTCATCGAACAAAAGCTCACAATCGGACAGCTAGTTGCGTTTCAAATGTTGTCTGGTAGAGTCACAGGCCCACTTTTGCGCCTAGTACAGTTGTGGCAAAACCTGCAACAAGTGCTACTTTCTGTAGATCGCATTGGTGATATTCTCAACGTCTCTCCAGAAGCTGAATTGGGAACTGGCCTAGTTTTACCACCCCTGAAAGGTCAAGTCACCTTCGAGCAAGTATTTTTCCGCTACCGGCCGAACTTTGAAGCAATTCTGCGGGGAATATCTTTCAATGCCGAACCAGGGCAATTTGTTGGCATTGTCGGACGTAGTGGTTCTGGTAAAAGTACCCTGTCTAAGTTATTGCAACGCCTCTATCAAATTGAATCAGGACGCATCCTTATTGATGGTTTTGACATTAAAAGTGCCGATTTAGCCTCACTGCGGCAACAAGTTAGTGTAGTTCTGCAAGAAGACTTTTTATTTAACGGTTCCATTTTGGAAAATATCACTCTCGGTACTCCCGACATTACCGCAGAGCAAGTAGTAGAGGCGGCAAGATTAGCAGTAGCACACGACTTCATCAGTCAATTACCCTACGGTTACGAAACTAATGTTGGTGAACGCGGTACAGCTTTATCTGGCGGACAAAGACAACGTATTGCCCTAGCAAGGCTATTTCTTTCCCAAGCGCCGATTTTAGTTTTGGATGAAGCTACCAGCGCTTTGGATAGTGAAACTGAACAACAAGTATTGCAAAACCTGCAAAAAATTTCTGCTAACCGTACCGTCTTCTTGATTGCTCACCGCTTTGCTCCTCTTAAACGTGCTGATTTGATTTTGGTATTGGAGCAAGGTGTGATTGCCGAACGTGGTACTCACTCAGAGTTGTTGCAACAAAAGGGTTTATATTGGTCACTATATCAACGGCAGCAAGCAAACATTTAGTAGATTTAACTAGCTTTTAGGTTGTGCCTACTTGATATCTGGAGAGTGGCTTAAGGATAGTCTTTGGCGAATGGAGTTATACACCATTCGTCATTTGAGTTTGGTTACAAAGTTGTCATACAACAGCATGATAACAATTCAAAATTCAAAATTCAAAATTCAAAATTAAAGACATTTTCAGACTCTTATTTAAACCCCGACTGTAGCAAGATCCCGCAGGGTAACTTCGCGGAGGCGGAGTGGCTCCGACTCCGCGCTACCTGTATTGTTGGGGTCTTAAACCCTTTGATTTATGATAAATTTTGCGATCGCAATGTTTTGGAATCAGGTATTTGCTTTTTTTTCTTGCACCACTCGAACTGTACTAGTACCGCTACGCAAAAATCAAAAGGCTTTTATTTTGCGCTTTCTGGCTCTTTTGAATGGTAGCTTTATTTCCGCCGTGATCTACTGGGAATAATTATTTTTAACGTCAGGATTCAGGTTGTTAAGCGCGTAATTGACTCAGGTCGCTAATAAACCGCCATCCACAACCAAAGACTGGCCCGTTATGTAAGCAGCTGCGTCAGAACACAGGAACAATACTGTAGACGCAATTTCTTCTGAACTGCCCATGCGTCCCATTGGAACAGAATTTGCTAGTTGTTGTGTGGCAGCATCGGCATCTTCTCCTGAGTTAGCTGCTAAACGCTCAATCATAGCAGTAGTAATGAAGCCAGGATTGACGGCATTAATCCGAATGCCCTGTTTAGCATAATCCAGCGCCGCAGATTTGGTTAAGCCCATGACAGCATGTTTACTAGCATGGTACGGAGCAAGACCCGGAAAAGCTATCAGTCCGGCGATGGATGAGGTGTTGACGATTACGCCACTTCCCTGTTGAAGCATTTGAATGATTTCGTACTTCATTGATAGAAACACGCCGCGAACGTTGATTGCCATCAGTTGATCAAATTTATCAAGCGGTTGCTCGTGCAGTGGAGTTATCGATGAATCAATTCCTGCATTGTTAAAAGCGTAATCGAGTCTTCCATAAGTCTCAATTGTCTTTTGAATGGTTCTCTTAATATCCTCTTCCTGCGAGACATCGGCTCGGAAAAAAGTTGCTTCACCGCCTGTTTGTTTAATAATGTCAACGACGTTTTGTCCTTCTTCCTCTCGGCGACCTGTCAAGACTACCTTTGCGCTTTCGTTAGCAAAGGCGATCGCAGTAGCCCGACCAATGCCTGAAGTCCCACCTGTTACAAGTGACACTTTGCCATCAAATTTACCTGCCATAATTTCCTCTCAGTAAAGTTTTTATAGTATTAGGTTGAGCTAACAACTGATGCTCTCCCATGATGTTACTTCTGTCAACTACCACTGACCTCAATCCTTACTTTTTAACGTATAAAAATAGGTGCGTTAACGGAGTTAACGCACCCTACTGCTGTGACACATCTAAGAGGATGTTTGAAAAGTATTGTTGCTAACAGCAAAACCTCCCAAATCTAACCCCCTTAGGGCGTGTTTTCAAACTATAACCACAATATGATGGAGGCGATCGTAATCATAGCTCTATAATTTACAGCCAGTTTTTAATACTGAGTATCAATACGCCGAAATTGCTTGAGCCGGTTGATAGCGCGTTCGACAACCTTGGGTTGACGGTAGATTTCAAAGGCTTCGCTCTAGCCCTCCTTCCCTATGAGGTAATGGGGGTTTCAAAGCCTCTTAGGAGTGGGAGAGAGGGATTTATAGTATACTTTGCGACTTTTAAAACATCCTCTAAGGTAATGTTAAAAACCTATGGAACTTCTAAGTTTAGAAGCATAACGGAATTAATTTTTATTCCACATTTTATACTTACACATTACCAATTTAATATTTATTTTGTCAATTATTATGTTAATAATAATTCCACTATTAATTCTGATTTTTAGTAGTAGAATTAGCATTTTGTTATGAATTTTTATAGTAATTGTTGAGAATGGAGCTTATTCACACCTTAAAATCTTTTTATTGTAAAGGTTTTAACGCTTCAAACTGTCAAAAAACGATTGATATCTTTGAGAAAAAATACTTATGCTCCGTGATGATGTTAATCACAATCTGTTGTCAAATAAACAGCTAAATGTCTCTTCAATCTCTTCATTAGATACCTTTAATACGAAGAATGACTATAGCCTCAACCTCAACGGACGTAGTAGCTACAACTCAGCCGATTCTGATGTGCAGTTGCAAAATACCAGTAACACTACTGCTAATGCTTTTAGCACTGGGAATTATAATTCCACCAATGGCTATGGCTTAATTAATGCAGCAGCAGCAGTGGCTAAAGCTGCTGGTCAAAATACCTTTGCTGATGTTCCTGACCTTGGTGGCAATAATTGGGGAGCAGACCTTATTAAAGCACCGGAAGCTTGGGCACACGGATACACAGGTAAAGGCGTTGTTGTTGCTGTTGTAGATACTGGAGTTGACTACAACCACGAAGATTTAAAGGATAATATCTGGACTAATCCCAAGGAAATTGCTGGCAATGGTAAAGATGATGATGGCAATGGCTATGTTGATGATATCCACGGCTGGAACTTTGTTGACAATAATAATAATGTCCTAGATGACAACGGTCATGGCACTCATGTTTCTGGGACGATCGCAGGAGAAAATAATAACTACGGTGTCACTGGTATTGCTTATGATGCCAAGATTATGCCCGTCAAAGTTTTAGATGACTCTGGCTCCGGTTCCTACACTTCCATCGCTAAGGGCATTCATTATGCTGTGGACAATGGAGCTAACGTGATTAACCTCAGTTTAGGAGGTAATTATTCTAATAGTACTCTAGAGTCAGCCATTAACTATGCCAGCAGCAAAGGAGTGATTGTCGTCATGGCAGCAGGTAATGATGGTGGCTCTTCACCAGACTATCCCGCCCGCTATGCATCCAAATCGGGAATTGCCGTTGGAGCAGTAGATAAGAATAATAATCTAGCTGACTTCTCTAACCGCTCTGGAACGAATCAAATTTCCTACGTCACAGCCCCAGGAGTCAACGTCTACTCCTCAGTTCCAAATAACCAGTATGCTATTTATAGCGGTACGTCGATGGCTGCTCCCCACGTTGCTGGTGTAGTTGCCCTGATGCTTAGTGCTAACTCCAAGCTGACTGATGCCCAAGTCCGTGAGATTGTCGCAGACACTGCCGGAAATAGTACACAAACTACAAGCTCTAGTTTGAATATTTCTAATGTCAGTTCTCTAGCGAGTCAGGTGATTGCAGACACCGCCGGAAATAATACACAAACTACAAGCTCTAGTTTTAATCTTTCTAATGTCAGTTCTCTGGCAAGGCAGGCGATGTCTGACGACAACCTACTACGCATCAACGCACAAACCACAAATTATCTCACATCACAGACAATTTCTAGTTTTAATGGTTCCAATTTTGGTTCTCTGAGCGGTCAGACGATTAGAGAAACGGCAAAATATCTGACACCAGAGACTATTGCTAGTTTTAATAATTATGATGTCAATTCTCTAACAGGTCAGACGAGCGCAGAAACGACAAAATATCTGACACCAGCCGAAGATAATAACGGATTAGCCAATCCCGAATTATGGTCGCAATTCCAAAACTATGACAAGATTCTGGGCAGCATCAATGTGGATAGCAATGATGATAATGAAGATGAAAATAATCTTGATTTTGGAAAACTACTAAGTAGGTGAGTTGAATTAAATATAAAACCACTGTAGCTGTAGAGCGATCGCTGATCTATCGTGAATGAATGTAGGGGTTTAGCAATGCTAAACCCTTACGTTTTAGGTGTGGGTTGTGAGATGCGTAGCCGTAGCCCCCCACAGGCATCGCTTTTGAAATGGTTATAAAAACAGGAGAAGCTACAAAGCTACCTAACCGAGAATGCCTCGTTGAACCGCCGTGTCACAGGCTCAGTGATGAATGTCAAAATTGACTTTTTACGAGTGACAATTTCACCTGTAGCAGTCATCCCTGGTGTAAATTCTACTTCTTGACCCCGCACGTTCACGGAGTGTTTACTTAGCTTAATTCTTGTCGGAAAAACTAAGCCTAATTCTTTATCAACAATTGCATTCGGACTGACTTGCATGACTTCGCCTTCCACAACGCCAAATTCCTGGAAGGGGAAAGTCGCCATTTTCACTTTTGCCTTCATTCCTTGACGAATAAACCCAATATCGCGGTTAAGAACTTTCACTTCTAGAAGCATTTCTTCCCCTTCCGGCAAAATAGACAGCAATTCTTCACCCGATTGTACTGGCCCCTTGGTGGCTTTAACTCTGTAAATCGTACCAGCAACGGGAGCCTCGATGGTTTCCAAAGCTTGCTGCTTTCTCGCTTGCTCTAATTGACCTTGAACAGTTGTCAGTTCTTCTTTACGCTTGTTGAACTGGGTCAAAATTTCACTTTGGCGTTCTGATGCTACACGCTGGGCCTGACTGCGTGCACCGTTGTAAGCTTGTTCTGCTTGGTGAATTTCTTGGACTTGGGCAGAAATATCTTTTTCTAATGATGTGACTTTATCTTGAGCCTCTGTGATTTTATTCTGGGCGTTAGTCACTTCATCTTGTGATCTAGTGATTTCTGTCTTTGCACGAGTTAATTTTTCTTGGGCATCCAAGTAATCCACACGAGGTACAGCGCCAGGAGTAATTAGGGTGTGTAGGCTTTTTTCCCTTTCTTGTGCAAGTGCCAAATTACTTTCAATTTTGATTCGGATGCTATCTGCGTTGACAAGGTTGGTTTTGGCATTCCCAACGCTGCTTTTGGCATTAACTAAGTTGTCTTGCAACCGAGTCAAGCGGACTTTGGCCTGATTGATGAGTGCTATTTGGCGATTTGCTTCTGCTTCCGCCGCTGCTTGACGAGCTTGGAAGTCTTGCAGGCGGGAGTTTAAAAGTTCATCTTGCACTTTTGTCCCAGTAGTTTTGCCTCCGGTGCGTTCTGCATCCAAACGTTGTAAATCGTCCTGAATCAATCTAGTAGATTTGGCTAGGCGGGAAACATCGCTTATTTGTAAGTCTGGATCTTTTTGAATCAGAATTTCACCTTTAGTAACGCGCTCACCTTCTTGCACTTTGACGGCGACAATTGACCCCCCACCCAAGGATGTCACCGGTCTTACTTGTGTGGAAGCAATTAATTCCCCTGGTGCTGTTGCTACTTCATCTATTTGCGAGAAGTACGCCCAAGCGATCGCCCCAAATACGATGACGCTCATCGTTCCCGCTAATAATCTAGTGTACAGGGGTGGTAATTCCTGTACTGCCTTCCCCAATTCATAGGTGAGTTGTTCCTCTGGTTGGGCGAATCGCTCTTTTGTCTGACGTGCTTGAGCAGCATTTGCAGCTAGGGAAGATTTCATTTTTGTCCTTTGTCCGTTGTCATTTGTCATTAGTCATTTGTCCTTTATGATTCACTAATGACAAATGACTAATGACTTATGTTTAATTCAAACTGCTAAGTAGCGCCGCAAAAAGTTTTCTAATGTCTCCAACTGGAAGTTAAAAATCGCCTCTAAATTGGCAATTTCATCTTTTGTACAGAAAAATTCATTTGCTAGCAATGTGCGATAAGTTCCCAAAGCTTTTTGGATTTGGGGATTAAATAAACCTAATCCACTCTGTAACCCATCAATGACAAATAGTGGTGAGTTAATTATTACTGGTTCTTTGGTGAAGATCCGACCAAAAATCCGGGGAATATCTTCTCGTAATAAAATCTCCGGCCCTCCCACTGGTAAAATCTGGTTACGAGCGGCTTCAACTGTCACAGAATCCACCACTATCTTTGCCAAATCATCGGTACTGACAATTGAGGTACGGTTTTTGCGATCGCCAATCAGCAGATACAATCCCGTTTCCCGAAATCGTTCTACTAGTGGCAGCAAGTTAGATGCTAATCCAGCTGGGCGTAAAATAGTGTAATTTAAGCCACTAGCTGCCAAATATCGCTCTACTGCTCGTTTGGCTTTGAACACAGGAGCGTCTTCATATCCGCGATCGGCTCCTAATACGGAAATGAAGACAAAATGCTCTACGCCATTGGCTTTTGCTTGGTCAATGAGTTCAATATTGGCGCGGTAATCTAAAGATAGGGCATCGCTATCAGAACCGTGAGCGCTGATAATATACTGGACACCCCGACTAGCTTTCTGGATATCTTTTTCCTCTAGCAAGTCACCGATGAAGATTTCTGCACCCCGGTGTTCTAACTCGCTGTAGCGCGAGGTAAGGCGGACAAATGCCCGCACAGACTGTTCTCGTTGCCGTAGAAGTCGCACAACTCTGCGACCAATTCCTCCCGTTGCTCCAGTTACCAAAAACATATAAATACCTAAATTGAATAGTTACAGCGTTTATATAGCGATGTCTACGACGGGCTACGCCTACGCTCGTTTGTATGCAATACACTTTGACCTCTCTCCAAACCTCTCTCCTAAAAGGAGAGGGCTTTGAATCTTACTCCCCAACGCTAGTAGGGAAGAGGTTGGGGGTTAGGTCTCTATTAGCCAATAGATCACACCTTATTTATCTTAATACTCTAAAAATTATCCCCCATATCTTTATAAAAGTGGGGGATAGGGTAATCGAATTAGTTTTACTGGCTCAACAAATCAATAGCTTGTTCAAGCGACATCTTAGCTTTGTGCAAGTTCAGCAGGTTCTCCTGGTCGTATCGGTCAGGATAGCTCATTTTCCTGCCCTCTAAAGTTATCCGAATTAGTGCTGCTTGCTCATCTGTGGGTGAATTCATCTCTTCTATAGCAGAACTGATTATCTGAATAGCGTTAAAGTTAGGGAATTTTAACCCTTTGCCTTGCTTCATTTGTTGTAGTGCTAAAAATGGAAATGCCATCAGAGTTACGATGTACGAGGTTTTGTATCCTGCATTCCCAGTTGGTTTGATGCCGTATCTACGACACAAATCGCGTAATTCTTTAATAGTCTTGATTTCAAGTTCGGAACGCGTGAACATAAAATAGAAGTGTCCATTTTTGAAATTGGATATTTAGTGGTTGTACTTCCGGCAAGTTGTAGCAACCACTAAAAAACAATTTAATCTGCTGCCTACCAGTGATTCAAATTTTATTTATATTTCTACATAAATGCCTAACCCTAAAGGTCATCCAGAAAATTTAAAACCATTTAAATCAGAGAGGGAAGAACCTTTAAGTGAGCGTCTTAACTTACGTGTCACAAAAACTATGAAGGAAGAACTATCTACCAAGGATGATCCTCCAGAATTTTGCCGTCGTGTAATCCAGGAAGCATTAGATAAAGATAGAGAAAAATAATCTCAAGGGGATAGTTGTCACGAGTGTGTGAATTACTGAAATGAGTCAGCAATCAAGCATATTGCTATCTCAATATGCTTGATTGCTTGCGGAAAACACCGAAATGAGAAAGCAAACAGACCTTTTGAGTAAGTCAAATGCCATTTTGCTTATTGAATTCGACTTTTGTCCAAAAAGTATCCCCCACATCTTTGTTGATGCAGGGGGAGTAGTAACCCAATCTAGGAGTTATTAACTTTTGGGTGTTATTCACCCGTAAATTCATGCGATCGCCCCGTGGTCGATTACGATCTTTTTGTCTAAGCAGGCCATCTCAAAACTATTCAGATGCTTTGTTATTAGCTCTATTGGCACGCGCTTCAGCCGAAGCCATCACCTCATCAAAATTCTCTAGCACTTCGCCAGGGAAGTTTTCCAAAACTCTGGTAGAAAGAGCAACCCGCCCTTTACCCTCATCCAAGTCAATAATTACAGCTTTAATTGGCTGACCAACTTTAAATACCTTTTCTAGAGATTCAATGAACTTTTGGCTTACCTGCTTGATATGAAGCAAAGCACCCATCCCACTTAAATCGACAAATACACCAAAAGGTTTGATACCAGTAACTTTACCTTCCACCAACTGACCTATTTCTAACAAGCTGAAGTTGCTAGAACGAGTTGCTAAACGCTGGGAAAGGATGAGTTTGTTAGTGTTGCGATTAATTTCCAAAAAACCCACAGTTAGATTTTGACCTTTGAGTGCTTCTAAATTATCACGCTCGGCCAGGTGCGATCGCGGAATAAATCCCCGCAAAGAGAGAATATCGACGGTGACACCACCTTTATTCACACCCATAACCCGTACTTGCACAGTCTGAGCATTTTCCTGCATTTCGGTCAGTCTTTCCCAGATGTGCTGAATTTCCAACTGCTTTCGAGAAAGGGTAACTTGACCTTCTGCATCCTGATCTCGGATAATCAAAAACTGCATTTCCTCTTGCAATGGCAGCACCTCCGATAAATCGGTAACTGCTCTCAAAGAAGCCTCATCGCGCGGCAGAAAAGCTGACGACTTGCCACCAATATCGACATAAGCTCCATCATGGTCAAGTTGGAACACTTTGCCATGTACAACCTGTCCCTTTTGAAACTGGTAGTCGTGTTTTTCTAGTGCTTTGGCAAAATCGTCCATTGTAAAGGGCGAATTGGCTGTTTGAGAAAGTTTCGATTCGGAATTCATGACTTTTGAAGATTAATTGTTATTTGATATGGTGCAACTGAAGTTTAAATTGTTATTTGTCCTTTGTCTGTAGTTACGCAATGTACAACTTAATATTCTGACCTCACTTCTAAAAGGAGAGAGGCTGTGAGTTTTCGCCATTCCCTACTATAGAAGGGGTCTGGGGATTAGATTTGAGTAAAAGTTGTACACAGTGTTGTGGTTATTACTAATGACAAATGACAAATAACTAACTTGGCTGTGTATGCTTCAGTTCAGTTGACTAAAGAGTTGTTTCACTTGCTCCCAAGCATCAGCCGCAGCTTTAGGATTATAACTGGCACGAT
This sequence comes from Nostoc sp. NOS(2021), assembly GCF_017115025.1. Lineage (GTDB taxonomy): Bacteria > Cyanobacteriota > Cyanobacteriia > Cyanobacteriales > Nostocaceae > Nostoc. The sequence continues at coordinate 45,105 of NZ_JABXKM010000071.1, forward strand.
GGTCACAGAAAAATCCGTGATCAGCTCCATCGTAGCGAAACACACGATGAGGAATTTTATATTTTTCTAACTCTGCTTCAATTTCATCTACTTGTTCGCCTGGGATGCTAGCATCTTCTGTGCCAAAGAAGGCATTAAGAGTACCTGTGATTTCTCTGGTACGAGTGACAGTAGGAGCGCCACCTTCTGGTGTGCGGGTGGTAATTCCAGCACACCAGAAGGAAGCCGTAGCTTTAATATCTGGCAAGGTGGCTGCAAGATATGCGACATGACCGCCAAAGCAAAAACCAATACAGCCAAAAGCATCTTTTTTCACTTGAGGCAGATTTTTGAGGTAGTCAATTGCCAATTGAATATCGCTCAATAACTCTGAGGCTTGAGTTTGCATGGCGTAGCTTCTGCCCGTTTCAATATCTTCGGGTGTGTATCCGGTTTCAAAGCCAGGAGCAATACCTTGAAAAAGTGCAGGTGCCGCAGCTACGCCCGTCGTAGACATCGCTACATATCCTTGTTTAGCAATCCGTTCTGTAACTTCCCGAATGTGAACGTTGACACCAAAAATCTCCTGCAATACCACGATTCCTGGGTAAGATCCAGATTCTTTTGGCTCTGCAAGATTTGCAGACACTTGAATATTATCTTGCAAAAGATTAACCGTTGTGGTAATTATTGCTTGCTCTGTCATAATAATTTTTACCAGTGCTATATGATTAGCCTTGTGTTTATTTGATATAACTATGCCAGTATGTCCAGGTTATTTCCAATTAAATTATCAATTACCAATAATGAACGCATTAGAAATTTCTCCCAGAAAAACTTCATGTGTAAATAAAATATTTGATATGTAGCAAATGCATCTGGTCACTAAAGGAGTGCTGAGTTAAAAGTGCTGTTAGCGCTAGCGGGGTGTTTAGCCCGTGCTGAGTAGTAAAGCAACACTTGATACTCAAAACTCAGCACTCAAAACTCAGCACTCAAAACTCAGCACTTAGTATTCAGGAGGTTTGGTGATGATTCAATTCCGTATTCAGCCAGACAGCGAAATTCCCGCATCAACCCAGCTGTTTAATCAAATCCGGTTTGCGATCGCTTCCCGGCAATATCCCCCTGCTTACAAATTGCCAAGTACACGGGCGCTGGCAATGCAAACTGGATTACATCGTAATACCATTAGCAAAGTTTACCGTCAACTGGAGGAAGACGGATTTGTTGAAAGTATGGCTGGTTCAGGAATTTATGTTCGTCCCCAAGGTCATGAGGGCGGTAGTAGGCTGCAATCACCAATTCTCAAACAAAATCCTGATGCATATCAAGTTGTCCAGAAAGCACTTGATGATCTGCTCACCCAAGGATGTTCACTCAATCAAGCCAGAGAACTATTTTTAGCGGAAATTGACTGGCGCTTGCGTTGTAGTGCGCGAGTACTGGTTGCAGTTCCATCTTATGACATGGGTGCTGGTGAGTTGATGGTGTATGAATTAGAACTAGCTCTAAAAATACCAGTACAGTTGGTAGCAATGGAAGAATTAGTAGCTGTGCTAGATAAAACTACCTCTGCGACAGTAGTCACAAGTCGGTATTTTATCAGTAATGTGGAAGCGATCGCAGCTCCAAAAGCTGCACGGGTAATTCCTCTGGATATCTACGACTACAGCAAAGAACTCAACCTCTTGAAAACCCTACCAAAAGAAAACTGTGTAGGCATAGTTAGCCTCAGTTCCGGGATTGCACGAGCAGCAGAAGTCATCCTCCACGGACTGCGAGGGGATGAACTACTGGTAATGACTTCGCAACCAAAAGATGCTTATAAACTTCAAGCTATGGTTAAACGAGCTGAGGTAATCATAAGCGATCAAGCCAGTTTTGCGGCAGTGCAAGCAGCCGTACAAGCAGCCGATGAAGATATTATTCGTCCACCAAAGTTGATTAAGGTTGAAAATTATATCGGCACTAACTCGATTAACTTGCTAAAACGAGAACTGGGTTTGAGTTAACCTAAAGGTAGTTAAGAGAAGGTAAGAATGGCATAGGCGGACACACCTAACAAATAACTCAGGATTATGATTGTGGAGAACTGTTGAGAGGCGATATGAGTATTCCACTTCTAGACTATCCCATAGAAGAGAAACTAGTGACCGTCGCAGATGTTTCTTGGGAGGAATTTAAAGGTATTGAGGCACAGTTAAAGGACAACCGCAATGTCCGACTCTCTTATTTGTCAGGAATATTAGAACTTATGTCGCCCATTGGAGATAAACATGAGTACGTGAAAACAACTCTTGGATACTTGCTAGAAGCTTACATGAGAGAGTTGGGCATTCGGTTCTATGGTCGTGGTGGTTTTACTCTAGAAGAACCTGAGTATGCTTCTGGCACACCAGATGAATCTTACTGCATTGGCAGCAATAAAGAAACGCCAGACATTGTTATTGAAGTTATTGTTACTAGTGGCACCATTAATCGAAAAGAGTTATACAAACCCAAGAAAGTGCCTGAAGTTTGGTTCTGGAAATCTAACCAGATAAAAATATTCCGTTTAAATGCGGCTGGCGAATATGAAGAAGTAAACCGTAGCGGTTTCTTCCCGAATTTAGACCCAGCTTTGTTGCTGCAATATATCGGACATCCTGACCAGTACGACGCTGTTGTCGAATTTGTACAGGCTATCCGAAAATAACATCTTGGAACTCAACAAAGAGATTAACAAGTTATCCCACTTGCGGTTGTGGGGTGTTAATTTGCAAAAACTCTTGTACCTGTCGCAGGTAAGTTGGAGCATCTTCCAACATCGGGAAATGGGCTGTGTTAGGAATCATCACAAATTCAACTTTGTCGCTCAGTGCTGCTGCTTGACGCCCCATCTCGGCTGGAATAATTTTGTCATACTCCCCTGCCACTAGCAAAGTCGGCACTGTCAGCTTGGCAAACTCTTGCGGCATAAACTCAGCTTGAGCCTTACTGACTGAAGTAAAAATTGTCCCTAAAGCTGCATCGTAATCTGCTTCGAGAAAATCTTGCAAAAAAGCCTGACGCTCAGAATGTGGTATGGAACTATGCAGAAATCTGGCCATAAACATCCGGTCAACAAATGGAATTTTGCTTAACCACTTGGGACGGAATTTTACTACATAGCCACCGAATTTATGAAAGGCACTAAAGGATTTTTCATCGTACTCAAAAACGCCGCTACAGGTTAAAATTCCTCGTTCTACTCGTTGGGGGTAGCGGTTAAAAAATAAAGTGGCGACAGAGGCGCCCATCGAGTGAGCATGGATATAGACAGGCTGAATATGCAACCCATCTAACAAAGCTGCCAAATCATCAGCGTATTCTTCTAATTCATAGGTTAACTCTCTGATTGCCTCTGATTCTTGCTGAGGGGACTCAGATTCGGCAACAGCTTCACTTGCTTGGGCTATAGTTGGCTTCCCACGAGAACGCCCAAACCCCCGCAAATCGTAGAGTAAACAATCAAATTGCTCCGATAAAGCATCAGCGGTATTTTGCCAATACCTAGCCGAACCAGCCCAACCGTGCATGAAAACCATCACTGGTTTTACCAAAGAACCGGATGGTTTTTTCACCCATTCGTAGTAATGCTCAACGCCACGAACATTAATATAAGGCATTTATCATTTGTCCTCTCTTACAAAGTTCTGATCGGAGGAAACCTCCGCCCAGACTTTGCGCTTTGTCAGTTGTCATTTGTCCTTGGTATATGGTTATTAGTCTTTAGTTCTTGACAAATAACCAATTACCAATGACTAATGACCAATGACTATTAAGCAGATTCTGGTTTCGGTAGTGAAGATGGATGTATTATCAGTTCGGCAGTCGATCGCTTCTCGACCATTTCCCGTGTTACTGTACAGCGTGTCACATCCTTACGGGATGGTAACTCGTACATTACATCCAACATCAGTTCTTCGACAATGCCCCGCAAAGCTCTAGCACCAGTTTTACGGCGGTAGGCTTCTTGAGCGATCGCTCGTAAAGCATCTGGTTTAAAATCTAACTGGACATTATCCATCTTCAGCAGCTTTTGGTACTGCTTCACTAAGGCGCTGCGTGGTTGGGTGAGAATCGCCATTAGCGCTTCTTCATCTAGCGGATCTACTACTGCTACCATTGGCACGCGCCCAATAAATTCTGGAATCATGCCAAATTTTACTAAATCATCCGGTTCTAGATGGCGGAGAGTGTCTGCGGCTCGTTTCTCCTTCGATTGGCCTTCTCCCGGTTGCACAAAGCCGATTGCTTTTTTGCCAACTCTCTGATCTACAATCTTTTCTAACCCCACGAAGGCACCACCACAGACGAACAAAATATTACTTGTATCAATCTGGATGCAGTCTTGATAGGGATGCTTACGTCCTCCTTGGGGTGGTACATTGGCGATCGTTCCCTCTAACATTTTTAGCAAAGCTTGCTGCACGCCTTCGCCAGAAACATCGCGGGTAATTGACGGATTCTCGCTCTTACGAGCAATTTTGTCAATTTCGTCAATGTAAATAATTCCCCGTTGCGCTTCCTCTATATCCAAATCTGCCACCTGCAACAGTCGCAGCAAGATATTTTCCACATCTTCTCCCACATACCCCGCTTCCGTCAGCGTCGTAGCATCGGCGACGGCAAAGGGTACATCCAAGATTTTTGCTAGGGTTTGCGCTAAGAGAGTTTTGCCGCAACCAGTCGGGCCAATTAACAAAATGTTGGACTTTTGCAGTTCTATTGCATCATCTGCCCCAGCTTTGCCACTGGCTTTAGACTGAATGACCGCCAGCCGCTTGTAGTGATTGTAAACGGCTACTGACAGCACTTTTTTCGCTTCGTCTTGACCAATGACGTGTTCGTCTAGATACTTTTTAATCTCTCTTGGCTTGGGTATTTGATTAAACGAAATACTAGAAGAATGGGTACGCCGTTTTTGAGGTGGTTCTGCTCTTGGTGCTGGTTGTGCTGCCGCACCATTGGTATCAAGTAACTCCTCGTCTAGTATTTCATTACACAAGTCAACGCATTCATCGCAGATGTAGACTCCCGGACCCGCGATTAATTTACGCACCTGCTCTTGAGACTTGCCACAAAATGAACATTTTAAATGGGAGTCGTACTTAGACATACCAGCCTCTTATTTCAGAATGGTGACGTTTTCCCCTGCTATGGGAAGATTTTGCCTGGAAATGACCTGATCAATCAAACCGTAGTTTTTCGCTTCTTCTGCCGACATAAAAAAGTCGCGCTCAGTATCTGCTTCAAGTCTTTCTAAGGGTTGACCAGTATGGTGAGCCATTAACTGATTCAACTTAGCCTTAACATAAAGAATTTCTCTGGCTTGAATTTCAATGTCAATGGCTTGACCTTGAGCGCCACCAAGTGGTTGGTGAATCATAATCCGAGAGTCGGGCAGCGACATTCGCTTACCGCCAGCCCCTGCTGTCAACAAAAACGCTCCCATGCTTGCGGCTAATCCAAAACAGATGGTAACAACATCAGGGCGAATTTGCTGTATTGTATCATAGATTGCCATCCCTGCGTAGACCGAGCCGCCAGGAGAATTAACATACAGTTGGATGTCTTTTTCTGAGTCTTCGGCGTCTAGGAATAACAACTGAGCCACAATTGAGTTGGCTACGGCATCGTCTATTGGCGTTCCCAAAAAGATAATCCGCTCTCGCAGCAGGCGGGAGTAGATGTCGAAAGCCCTTTCTCCCATGCCAGATTGCTCTATCACCATCGGCACGATGTTGCTAGGGCTGCTCAACTGGGAGTTAATGTTTATTCGACTTAAGTTGCTGATGGGGTAATTTCCCGACTGCGATTCAAGCATACAAGCTTTCTTTGACGATAATTTAGGACAAATGTTTCAGCAGCATAGGCTGCCTTTTCGACGAATCGGATTTTTATAAGCTACGTGTTAACCATTATGCCTCATATAATTTCCTCTCGTCTAACACAGTACCAAGCCCAGGTAATAACAGGTGTCACTATTTGCTGAAAATTCATTAATTCTTTAATTATTCTGCCTTCATCCCTGATTTTTGAGGAGTCAAGAGTCATGGGGCATGGGGCATTGGGCATGGGGCATTTCTCGCCCTACTCCCTGCTCCCTGCTCCCCCGCTTTCTCATCTCCCTCATCTCTTTACCTTACCCATTTCACCAGTACTTTAACTCAGAACTGGTGAACTCATGGCTGTGGGATTTTTTATTATCCTTCTGTGACTTCTGTGGAAACTTCGCTGCTTTCTTCCTCAGTCTGACGTGCATCAGCATCAGCATCAGCATCTGATTCTGCCAGTTCCGTTTCCTCTGTGGGACTCAAGGAGCCTTCGGGTACAAGTTCAACTGAGGAGTGTTCTAAGAGCCAATCGATGATTTTTTCGGTTAATAGTTCGTTTTCCACAATTGAGCGCAGTTTATCTTCATCAACCTCTTGTTCTTCCGGGTATTGCTGCAAAAGTTCTGTGACTCTGGCTGCAATTTCTTCTGGTGTTACCTCGATAGATTCGCGTTTACCGACTTCCCGTAAGAACAAGGAGCGTTTGATGCGTTCAATAGCCTCAATACGCGATCGCTCCCGCAACTGAGGAATAATATCTTGAGTAAACAACTTTCTCACATCCAATCCCTGTTGAGACAGGCGCATTGCTGTTTGCGTTAGCATTGCATCCACTTCTTGCTCAATCAATGTTGCTGGTAAGTCAACTTCTACGTGCTTGAGCAGTTCTGTTAACAAGGCTTCCTGCTTATTGGTTTTTGTTTTTTCGTCCGCTTCTTTTTGATATCGCTCTACCAAAGAAGCGCGTAACTCCTCTAAGGTTTCAAAATCGCTGATTTCTTGGGCGAAATCGTCATTTACTTCTGGTAGCTCCTTTTCCTTTAGTTCTTTGAGCGTCACTGTGAAAGTTGCCGCTTTTCCAGCTAAATCTTCATTAGCATACGGATCTGGGAACTGCGCCGCAATTTCTTTGGTTTCTTCAGGATTCATCCCCACTATTCCCGAAATAAAGCCTGGAATAAACTTATCTTCCTGCAACTCAACTTGAAAATCAGTTGCTTCGGCTCCGGGAATCGGTTCTAGTTCAGCTGTTTCGTCCTCGCCCTCAACTCTGGCGAATGAACCTTTAAAATCGACTACGGCAATATCGCCGATTTGGGCTGAACGTCCTTCCACAGGAATCAATGTCGCCAATTCTTGACGTTCCTTATCCAGCGTGTTCTCTACTCGCTCTGAATCGAACTTGGTTGAGTCGATGGGGAGTATTATCTCCCGCACCTCTCAGTTAGATCCGAACGT
>NZ_JABXKM010000288.1 GCF_017115025.1 Nostoc sp. NOS(2021)
CTCCCTTTAGTTCTAGTTCTAGTTCTAGTTGTTCTTCCTTCTGGCTGGTGGAAAGTATTTGCGGGAGTTGTTCGATTTGAAAATACTGATGAAATTTCGGGGTTACTTGGAGTGAGTAGGAGCGAGAATCGCTGTCTCGGCGCTTGCGGATGAAACCAAGTTCGACGAGTTCTGGAACGTGCTGATATACTCCTGAACCGCGCAGGTTAATCAAGTCGCTCTGGAGTATGGGATTATTAAGGGCGATCGCTGCCAAAGTCCGCAATGCACCTACACCCAATTCTACTGGTATCATAGTTTGCACCAAATCGTGAAAGTCAGACCGTAGTTGCAAACTATAACCATCTGGGGTTTCTATTACCTCTAAGGCGCTATCTCGGTGGGCATAGTTGTCCATTAGTTCAATTATCCCTTCTTTGACAGTGGCGCGATCGCACGCGGCATACTCGGCGATTTCGCCGAGCGACAAGGGTTTACCCTTTAAATAGAGAATTGCTTCTATCTTCGTCGCTGTGGCTGTAATCATTTAGTTATTAGTCATTGGTCATTAGTCATTGGTCATTAGCAGATGACAACTAACAATCAACAAGTGTGTGGGATTATATCGTAAATTGTCAAAATATTGTTTGAAACTATCAAATTGGGCATGGGGCATTGGGGAATCATTTTCCTCAAAAGCCTCTAGTTGTGAGAATAAATTCTGCGATCGCTAAATCTTGGGGAGTAGTCACTTTTAAATTTGTCTCCTCTCCCTCAACAATTCGGACTTCGATGCCGCACTTTTCAAATAAAGCGGCGTCGTCAGTTACTTCCCAACCTTGACGGACACCTTCAGCATGGCACTGTTTCAACAACTTGACATCAAATCCTTGGGGAGTTTGTGCCGCCCATAGTTGTCGTCTGTCGGGTGTTTTTTGAATTATGCCTTGTTCATCAACAATTTTGATGGTGTCTTTGACCGGTACACCAGCAATTAAACCGGGACAGTGGCGAATCGCCTCGGCACACGAGTTAAATAAATCTGGTGTGGCCAGACACCTAGCGCCATCGTGAATCAAGACTTGTTCTGCGGCTACTGGCAAAGCCTGCAAGCCATTGTAAACAGATTCTTGGCGGGTGGAGCCACCTTGAATCAATTCCACTGGTTTAGTCAGCTTCAGATCGGCGATAATTGCTTTAAAGTCAGACCAGTCAGCAGGTTGGGAAATAATCCCGATCCAACTGATTGTACTGGCGGCTTCTGCGGCTAATAGAGTCCAAGCAATAATTGGTTGCGATCGCACGACTAGTAGGAGTTTATTGCGGTTACTCCCCATTCTTTTTCCCATTCCCGCAGCTGGAATTAGTAAATACACAGAATTCCTCAATCTTTAAGCTATATATTTTCCCCTAAAATAGGGAGCGAGTAAGCGTCAATAAATATTATGCGAGTAGTAGCCCTTGTACCTGGCGGAATTGGCGACCAAATTCTCTTCTTTCCGACTCTCGATGACCTGAAGCGCCATTACCCTAACGCTCAGATAGATGTCGTTGTTGAACCCCGGTCAAAGGCTGCCTACCGAGTGAGCAAGTCAGTTCACGAGGTACTGACCTTTGATTTCCAAGACCGTAATAGTCTGGCAGATTGGGGTAATTTGGTGGGCACAATTCGCGATCGCGAATACGATGTTGCCATTGCTGTTAAGCAAAATTGGTTGGTGGGTCTTTTACTCTGGTTGACGGGAATTCCTGTACGCATTGGCTACCAAGGCAAAGGCTCGGTTTTTCTTACCCACGCTGTGCCGTTTAAACCATCCCAATATGCGGCGGAATTGTATCACGATTTGCTGCAACCATTGGGAATAAATAGCCCTGTCCCAGAGTTAGCAGTAAATGTACCAAAACCAGATATTGAGTGGGCACAGAAGGAACAAAAACGCTTAGGGGTTCATGAAACAGGCTATATCTTGATTCATGGCGGTTCTGGCCAGTTATCCCAGGCTAAAGAACTGGATAAAATCTACCCTGTCGAAAAGTGGCAGCAAATTATTCAAAACTTCCAACAAAAGCAGCCGGATCTGCCTGTGGTGGTGATTAAGGGGTCTGATGATGAGCAGTTTGTGCGATCGCTTCTGGACTTCTCTCCAGATATCAAGGTGACTGCCCCAGATGATATTGGCAAGTTAACTGCCATAATTGCTGGGGCAAATTTGATGTTGTCTACTGATAGTGCGGCACTACAACTGAGTGTTGCAGTTCAAACCTATACCATCGCCCTATTTGGGCCAACTGATCCAGCTAAGTTATTGCCGAAAAACGATAAATTCCTGGCCATTGAATCCCCCACGGGAAAAACGGCGGATGTTTCACCAAACGCAGTTTTAGAGAAAATTTGGGGTGGCTAAACCAGCAGTTTGCCCCAATTTTTGCAATCAGTCTATTGGATATCCAATGTAGTTATGCGTTTGTTGAATGACCGCAAAACCTGGGCGTGACAGCTAGATTTTGCGGTTATTCAGTATTAAAGAAGAATACAGAAGTCAGAATCAAGACGCTTTCTACCAGATGCTGCGCTATCCAACAGTACTTGGACAAGCTCAGTAACCATCGCACAAAATTCATACTGAATTCTGAATCCTGAATCCTGAATTCTGATTATTAAAATATCCCAAAAAAAGCATCATCTAATTCATAACCCAGCATTTGGGCCATAGACTTCAGCCGCGATAGGCTGGAGATGTCCTGCTGTTTGAGCCAATCACCTAAAATAAAGATTTTGTGCATCAAAAATATTTCTAAGGCTTCAGGATTGTACTGAATGCCTTCTTGAGAACTGAACTGGTGTGGTACAAGCATAGCGGCATAACGAGCAAACTCTCCAGCTTTCCAATCGAGTAAAAATGGCAACCAAGGATATTTGGCATCTAGACGCACAAACCATAACCGCACCTCTGGAATTTCTGAGAGTTCCCGTGGATCACCAGGTTCGAGATCGTAATTGATATCAAAGCGTAGCTGCTGTTCATGGGACGCAACCCCATCTTGCAGCAGTTGTTCAATCACCGTTGACGCAGGCGACAAATCCAGATTGTTAATAAAGTCATTATTGAGTGCGATCGCGATTGTCATTGATTCAGCAGCCACTTTCTTGATGCTCAACTTTAGGATCGAGAATCTACAGTAGCAGCTTTCAGGGATTGACGCTAGATTGACCTTTACTAGCACAAAGTCTTCTTCACAAATCAATTAGTATTTACTGATACTTTTTTGTTGATAATTTGGTCAACCTATACAAGGTCTATAAATAAGTCTGACCTTCTCAAATTTATTTGATACTTTTGCTTAATTTTCGCTGGTTATAACAAATATACATCTAGTTGCTAGCTTTGATATCAGCCACTGGCGATGCCTGCGGTTCTTGCTAGCCTACGCCACTCACGTACACCGGATTTTGCTACACTTAAATGTTACTTTCCTAATTGCAACAATACTCACATCTAACTAAAAAATTACTACACGATTAAGATGGTATGCCATTAGAATTAGCCTACTTGGTAAAGGCAACCCCTGCTCCAAGGTGGACATTTACAGCAATTTTAAGTTAAAGTTGTAATGAGTTTGTTTTAGATTAAGGTCTGAGAAAATTAACCGTCAACAAGCAAAAAAATCATTATCGCCACCTGTCACTTCCGCAGCATCAAAAGCCAAAACACAAGTACAGGTAAAAGAGCGGTGTGCAATATCATTGCATATATTAAATAACCAATAAACATTTAGATGGGAAAATTCCCTCAACAGTTAACAAGCTGTAATATGCAAAAACAAACAATTTCTACAAGACCAATTCGTTCTCTAGAAGATGCGCTTGATCGGTGTCAAATCCTGGGTATGCGCGTCAGTCGTCAGCGTCGCTTTATTCTGGAATTACTTTGGCAAGCAAATGAACACCTTGCCGCTAGAGAGATTTATGATCGCTTGAACCTACAAGGCAAAGAGATCGGTCATACCTCTGTTTATCAAAATTTAGAAGCATTATCCAGTCAAGGCATAATTGAGTGTATTGAACGTTGTGATGGGCGTTTGTACGGCAATATCAGTGACTCTCACAGTCATGTCAACTGTATAGATACAAATCAAATTCTCGATGTTCATGTGGAACTACCAGAAGATTTGATCCGCAAAATTGAAGAACAAACAGGAGTGCGGATTACTGACTACAGTATTAACTTTTTTGGCTACCGCAACCCGCAGGAAGGCTAGGGATTGGGG
>NZ_JABXKM010000152.1 GCF_017115025.1 Nostoc sp. NOS(2021)
TTCATCCTGTATCTAGCTTCCCTCTCCAATATATCGGAGAGGGATTGAGGGTGAGGTAAGCCAGCGACATAAATTGTATGTTATTTAATTCTTATTCCTTAGTCCTCTTGAGAGGACTTTAGCTATTAGCCTCGGAATTTATTCCAGGGCGGGATGGCAACGAAGCAGAAGATTTATAAAGATGTTGGTAATGATTACGAATTACGAATTACGAATTACGAATTAGTCTTATTTCCCCTGCCATAGCTGCCGCAACGACTGAAAAATCTTTACAAATCTCTCTTCTAGCCAGACCATAACATAATCAAGCCATTCCAGAAGTTGCTCTAAGGGGTGCTTCTCATAGCCTGTTGAAGTTGCTTTGGTTTCTATCCAGTCTGGTTGTGCCTCAACTTGACTGCTTTGGTGAAATTGCTGTTGCAAAATTTCCCCTTTACGACTCTCGCTTTTTGGTTGGGAAATGCTGGCTCGGTTTTGTTTTGCAGAGGCGACTTTTCCAGATGTTTTTTGACTTGAGGCGAGATTACTAGTTGGTTGTTTCCTTCCTAGCAAACCAGATCCAACTTTAGGTTGTTTAACACTCAAGTTCTTTTGTGGAAAATGCCCTACTGATAAACTTGGCTCTAAAGCAGGATTTTTACTTTGAGAAAGTGTAACTGGCTTGTCAGCAAAGGTTTCGATGTCACCAAATAAATCATTCCACGTTAGCCAAGGATCGTCTGTTAAATCCTGGTTCTCTAACAGAGGGCTTTTGGACAAGGCTTTTCTAAGGCGTGATGATAATAGTTTACCTGGCAATCGCTCATCACTGATTGTTGACTCAAGTGTTTTTCTATTACCAACACCAAAAAAGTAATTAAGCGCCGCCTCAATCAAAGCCTGAAGATTCTGTGTATGAGTTTCCAAACCATCAGTAGTGGTTGCAATTTCTTCCCTACCAGCTAATTGCTCTTTGCCATAAAGAAATATATTTAACTGAGTTTGGGTAACTTGGACAATTTTCTGACTACGTTCTTGCACAGGTACTAAAGCATTTGACTCAAACTTAGCAACGGCTATATCTAAAAATGCTAATAATCTATCTGTATTAAACGCGATGTGCGATTTATTCTTAAAACCCCTCTCCAAACCTCTCCCCCACAGTCCGAGAGGCTTTGATTCTTGCTCCCCAACGCTGCTGGTAGGGAAGGGGTTGGGGGTTAGGTTTGAGATAAAGTTGGACACGGCATTATTAAGTAAATCTTTTGGTATACCCTCGGCTAAAACTGGAATTTTAGCTGGATTTCCGTCAGTAAGTTTTGCTAATAATCGGTCAATTTGTGGTAATAGCTGCGTTTCTTTTTTAGCTATAATCAAACGCCAATACTGCCAGTACTTAGCAACTTCGTTAATAATTCGGTCTTCTAATTTTGCCTGTTGTTGGGGTGTTAAGATATCTAAAATTTCATTATTGGCAGTAACAAGAACTAAATTCCGATTCATCAAATTTGTGGCAATTCCCCGCACTATTGGAAGATGGTGTTGAAGGGGATTTTCCAAGTGTGAACGGTTGAGACTTCCAGCTTGATTCTCTGTAATATTTGATGATTGAGTAAGATTAGCGTTATTATCAACGAATTTCAGCCGAGAAACTCCCAAGAAAGCCAAGGGATTGAAAGGTTCAGATGTTTTTGCAGGAGTCGAGGCGGTTTCATCTGATGACAGATAATTGACTGCTTCTAATACATGTTGAATGGGGCTATCAACATTTGGCAGAGTTTCGGTGTGAAAATCGGTATCATTTGGTTGTAACTTTAGTCTAATTTGTGGTTCTTTGGTGTGTAGCGTTTTCCCAGATGATTCCGATGACTGAAACAGTAGATACACTGGGTAAAGTAGTACCTCCACACCCCACTTAGTGGCGACTTGCAAATGCCGGAAGGTGTGTTCCCACTGTTGTGTCACCCGCCGAGATTGCTGGTGGACAAAGTTAAATAGTCTGCTTTGATAACGACCAGAGGAACCAGAAGACATAGTAGTAATTTTTTAGTTCAAGTCTTGTTAAGTTGTGAGACTCGCGCCAAACAATAAAAACAACCAACACCTCATTTTAGCGAAAATATGACCCCGACTGTCTCTCAATCCCAGACCAAATTTATCTCCCAAGTTATTGAGCAACTGCGCTCTTTTTGTCAAGTTAATCTTCAGTCTACGTGGCTATACGAGGAATCTGACCTAATTATTACTGATGTTGTAGCTGCTGATTTGTCTTATTGGCAACCTGTCCAGTTGAATGCTAAAGAACATATTGCTTGGACCGGCGGGAAAAAAGTGCTATGGCTAGTGCAAAGATTGGTGGTTCCCCAAGATTTACAAGGTTATTCCTTAGCTGGGTTATCTTTGCGGCTGGCGCTGGTTTGGTGGGCAGATTCTGCTGAGATTTATGTAAATGGGGAGTTAGTACTGGAGGGTGATTTATTTGATTGTTCGCCGAGAGTGCTTCTCAGTCAGGGGGTGACGTCAGGAGAAGAGTTTATTGTGGCTTTGCGGTTAGTGAGTCCGGGACATTGTGATGGTGCTTTAGTGCGATCGCTCCTAGTTTATCAGTCTATTGATGATAATAATCCCGATCCGGGTTTTGTGGCTGATGAGTTAGCTGTGGTGCAGCTTTATTTGGAAAAGTTTGCACCGCAAAAGTTGGATGTTTTGGCGGCGATGGTGGGGCAGATGACGAACCGCAGAGGCGCAGAGGACGCGGAGGTAGAGAAGGGAGAGTTGGTAAAATCGTTTTTGTCCCTACGTCAAAATTTAATTCAATCTGACATCTTAGCCCCCCTTTTGAAGGGGGGTTGGGGGGATCTAAAATCTAAAATTTTCCTTTTGGGTCATGCTCATTTAGATTTAGCATGGTTATGGCCTGTGAGTGAAACTTGGAATGCGGCGCAAAACACTTTTGAGTCGGTTCTGAAGTTGCAAGAAGATTTTCCTGAGTTAATTTTCTGTCATTCAACTCCGGCACTTTATGCTTGGATTGAGGAACATCGCCCGGATTTATTTCAGGCGATTCAAGCACAGGTAGCCGCTGGACGTTGGGAAGTTGTCGGCGGAATGTGGGTGGAACCAGAACTCAACTTGATTGCTGGTGAATCAATAGTCCGTCAGCTATTGTATGGTCAGCGCTACATCCAGGAAAAATTTGGCAAGCTTTCAACTGTGGTGTGGGTTCCAGATTCTTTTGGTTTCTGTGCAACTTTACCGCAGTTTTTCGCTAATGCCGGAATTGAGTATTTTGTCACGCAGAAGTTACGCTGGAATGATACTACTAAATTTGATTATGGGGCTTTTTGGTGGCGATCGCCTGACGGCAGTGAAGTCTTTAGTTTGATGTCTGCACCGATCGGTGAAAGCATTGACCCAGTTAAAATGACATCCTACGCTCTTGAATGGCAAACCCAAACTGGTTTAGCAGAATCCCTCTGGCTTCCCGGTGTCGGCGACCACGGCGGCGGCCCCACCCGTGATATGTTAGAAACCGCCCAACGCTGGCAAAAGTCGCCTTTCTTCCCAGACTTAGAATTTACGACGGCTGAAAAGTATTTACAGCAAATCAGTAAAGAAGGCAGAAGTCAGGATTCAGTAGTCAGTAGTTATGATTCTCCCTCATTCCCCATCTGGAATGACGAACTCTACTTAGAATTCCATCGCGGTTGCTACACTACCCACGCAGACCAAAAACGTTGGAATCGTCGTTGTGAAAATTTATTGTATGAAGCTGAACTATTTGCTACCTTGGCAACTGTAAGCTGTGGTGTGACATATCCCAAAGCAGAAATCGAAGCAGCTTGGAAGCTGGTGTTATTTCAACAGTTTCACGATATTTTACCTGGTTCTTCAATTACCCAAGTTTATCTGGATGCGTTGCCCCAGTGGCAGCAAGTGGAACAAATAGGAACGAAAATATTACAGTCATCACTTTTAGCGATCGCATCTCACACTACTCTATCAGAACCACCAAAACCCGATAGTTTACCTATTTTCATTTTTAATTCTCTTAATTGGCAGCGTTCTGAGGTAGTCTCTGTAGCTTTACCCACGCCAGAGGAATGGCAGATTTACGATGCTTCTGGAAAGCAGCTTGTCTCCCAATTATCTGAACCATCAACGCTACTATTTCTCGCCACCGAAATTCCACCCGTAGGCTACCGCATATTTTGGCTTTCCCCCTCATCCCCCTCATCC
>NZ_JABXKM010000012.1 GCF_017115025.1 Nostoc sp. NOS(2021)
TATACTTAGCTATGATTAGCGATCGCTCTCTGGAGAAAAACTTTTTGGTTTACTGATCATGTCCGGTTAAACACTTGTCATTGCCAACGTTGCGTTAGCGTAGTGTTCGCGGAGCGTCTCGAAGAGAAGCAATCCCAAAACCTTTGCGATTGCTTCGCTTCACTTCTCTACGAGACGCAAGCGCGAACGTTGCGCTCGCAATGACATATCGTAAGTGATTTAGCGGACATGATGTAAATCCTAGCCATTTTTCTAGGATGAATTCTCCCCATTTTTCCGATGCCATCTGTGTTGATAAAACGGCACGATATGAACATCTAAGAACGTTTGCGGAAAAATCTTATGTCTTCATTATTGGCTTTATCCAACAGTTTAGCTGACACCGTAGAACAAGCTGGGAGTGCTGTGGTTGCGGTGAATGGGGGTACTCGTGTTTCTCCAACTGGGATTCACTGGCGTAATGGCATCATTGTTACTTCTGATGAGTCCCTCCAGCGCTATGACGACATCACCATCACTCTATCAAATGGTAGCACTGCGCCAGTAACACTCGTTGGTCATGACTCTAGCACCGATATCGCTGTCTTTAAACTAGAAAATGTAGAAATACCTGTGGCAAAAGTTGGTGATGCCAAAACGCTCAAAGTCGGTCATCTGGTGTTAGGACTGGCAAGAGGTAGCGAAGGTGACTTAAGGGCGGCGATGGGTGCAGTGAGTGTAGTTAGCGGTGCTTGGCGGAGTATGAATGGCGGCAATATTGACCAATTCATCCGCCCAGACATCACCCTTTACTCTGGCTTTGCAGGTGGGCCGCTCGTGGATGCGGCTGGTTTTGTGGTAGGTATGAATACATCGGGGCGGCGTGGTACTGCTTTGACTATTCCCACTGCTACAGTCGATCGCGTGGTTGACCAATTAGTAGCAAAAGGGCGTATTTCCAAGGGCTACTTGGGTGTGGGAATGCAACCTGTACGCTTACCAAAGAACCTAAAAACTGCTCTCAATTTAACTTCTACAACTGGGGTAATTGTCGTTAATGTTGAGGCTTCGGGGCCTGCTGAGAATGCAGGTGTGCTGCTTGGCGATGTTTTGGTAACGTTCGATGGCGTAACTGTGGGCGATACAGGTGATGTGTTGGCGCTACTCAATAGTAGCGATCGCATTGGTAAAACTGTCAACGTCCAAGTTGTCCGGGGTGGGGTGTTAGTTGAGTTAGCGATCGCAGTTGGCGAAAGACCTTTTTAATTCGTAATTCGTAATTTGGAACTTCGAGATCAGAACTCGGAATTTCGAGATTGGAACTCGGAACTTCGAGATTGGAACTCGGAACTTCGAGATTGGAACTCGAAACTTCGAGATTGGAACTGGGAACTTCGAGATTGGAACTCGGAACTTCGAGATTGGAACTCGGAACTTCGAGATTGGAACTCGAAATTTCGAGATTGGAACTTGGAACTTCGAGATTGGAACTCGGAACTTCGAGATCAGAACATTGTTAGCCAACAGATTTTACTTTGACATGCTCAAAAATTATACAACATGGCAAACACAACATTAACTAACATCGCTGCTGAATTGACAGAGGTAGCTGCTAAACTACGCGATCACACTGTCAAAGTGAAAAGCGGCTCTCTGGGAGTCGGTTCTGGTGTAATTTGGCAACCTGACGGACTAATTATCACTAATGCCCATGTCGCAACCAGCAACCGCGCAACTGTGGAATTGGCTGACGGAAGGGTATTTGATGCGGTGCGTACACAATTTGATCCACAGCAAGATTTAGCCGCCCTGAAAATTACCGCCACTAATTTAACTGCTGCAACCATTGGCAATTCTGAGGCGCTACGAGTGGGTGAATTAGTCTTGGCGGTGGGTAATCCGTTTGCTGAAAGTGGTGCTGTGACAACTGGAATTATCTATGCAAATAATCCGCGTGCAGTTATGGCCGATTTGCAGCTGTATCCGGGAAATTCTGGGGGGCCGCTTGCCGATTGTCTCGGTCGAGTCGTGGGAATTAACACCATGATTGTTAATGGTTTGGCTGTGGCAGTTCCCAGCAGCACAGTTGAGCGTTTTTTACAAGTAAATAGTCGTCAGCAACTGGGAGTCACACTGCAACCTGTGCTTTTAGGTAGGCGTAGCTTGGGTTTATTGGTGTTGTCAATTTTACCTGGCAGTGCGGCGGAAACTGCTGGTGTGCAAATAGGCGATGTTTTAATTGGAGTTTCGGGGCGATTATTCACTAGCATGAATGATTTAACTAAATATCTCCATGACAGTAAAGGATCTCTGCCACTACAACTCCTACGCGGTGGGCAGCAATTCGTGATTTATGTTGCCGTGCAGGCTGGGAAAACTGCTGTGGAGGCGAGATGATCCGAGTGATGGTAGTTGCGACTTCCCCTGTAGTGCGGGCAGGGTTATCAGCTGTGGTAACTACCAATCCTCGGCTGACGGTTGTGGGGAGTGCATCCGATTTGGATGTATTGGCAAGGGAAGTTGGGCAATTACAACCAGATGTGGTGCTGGTAGATTTGAGCAGCAATTTTCAACAATCGGTGTGGGAAAAATTGCTGCTCATTCAACAGAAACAATACCCATTAGGAATGATCGTCATTGTTGAGGAACTTGATAGCATCGACTTAGAGACGGCGTTACGTTCTGGTATCCGGGGAATATTGCCCAGTACTAGCACAGAGTCAGAAATTGTCGCTGCTGTGGAGGCGATCGCTTTTGGTTTAGTAGTACTGCACCCGGATGCTGTAGAATTACTGTCTATCCGAGAAAAAGTGGTAACGAATCCTGTACAAACCTTGACACCACGGGAGATAGAGGTTTTAGGAATGCTTGGGTCAGGGTTGGGAAATAAAGCGATCGCTAAACGCCTGCATATTTCTGAGCATACTGTCAAATTTCATCTCTCATCCATTTTTCAAAAGCTCAGTGTCTCCAGCCGCACCGAGGCTGTTGCTGTGGGTGTACGACTGGGTTTGATTATGCTTTGAATCGCCTGATGAATTCCCCAGTCATCGCAAAACCTATTATTTCAAAAACTTCCTATGTTCTGCTCAAACGATAAGGCATAAGGGAGATGGGGAAGAGTTAGAACTTGAAGTATCCACCTCAGAGACTCATTCCCCATTCCCCATGCCCAATGCCCAATGCCCAATTCCCAATACCAAATGCTGCCCCAACACTCGTATGATCAAAATATCAGGAAAACATAACAGCCAGATTTTTACCGCAAAACATGGGCAGTATTTGGGAAATCGATTTTTACTCACGTCCGATTTTGGACGATAATCAGAAAAAAATTTGGGAAGTCTTAGTCTGCGAAAGTCCCTTGGATATCAGCACAAAAGCAGATTCTTTGTTTCGCTACACTCAATATTGTCCCAGTACCCAGGTAAATTCTGGCTGGTTGCGGACAGCATTGCAGGAGGCTATTAACCAAGCTGGAAAAGCACCAATTAAAATCCGCTTTTTCCGCCGCCAAATGAACAACATGATTACTAAAGCTTGCCAAGACTTGGGCATTCCCGCCCAGCCTAGCCGCCGCACTTTGGTTCTCAACCAATGGTTAGAACAGCGGATGGAAGAAGTGTATCCTCAAGAACCAGGGTATCAAGGGGGGACTAATCCCTCAGTCCGCTTGGAGAAGCCTTTGCCGCAACGTTTACCAGATGCTTTGGAAGGACAGCAGTGGGTATTTGTTACCTTAGATGCTGCGGCTTTGGCAGAAATGCCAGAGTGGGAAATTGGCTTTGGTGAAGCTTTCCCCCTAGAGTTGGCGCAAGTTTCACCCGAAGCCCGTATTCCTGGTATTTTGATTTTCTCACCGAGAGCGTTGCCCTTAGCCGGCTGGATGTCTGGTTTGGAGTTGGCTTTCTTAAGATTTGACACCAACGAAGAGGCAAGATTGCTTTTAGAAACTGGTGTTAATGAAAGCTGGATTGTGGCAAATATCAAAAAACCTCAAATCTTAGCAGAAGCCAAAGGTTTTGAAGAAGCCAAGCAAAAAGCTAACGGAGTGCATTTTATCGGTGTACAGTCTGATCCCAAGGCAGAATCTTTTGCTGGTTTTTGGCTGTTGCAAGAGGTTAATCTTTGAAATG
>NZ_JABXKM010000257.1 GCF_017115025.1 Nostoc sp. NOS(2021)
GGACTCGTATTTGATTTTTGAAATAACTCAGTACACATCTATTCCCTTCTTTCCTATTCCCTGTTAAGAGTTCCCTGTTAAGAGTTCCCTCCCTACGCAAGTAAGTTCAGGAATCAAATCGGATTCCTATATCTCAATTAACCAGACAAGTTGCTCTGAGCAAGTTGTTAAAGGTAGGCAAACTGACGCCACAGTGTACTAGTGAGTATATATGTTTTTTTGCTGTTTGTGACCTGCGACATTGACAAATGGCTAATAACAAATAACAAATAACTAATGACCAACGATCAATGACTATGAAATTACTAATTAGCAACGATGACGGCATTTCTGCCTTGGGTATTCTTACCCTAGCCAACTACTTGGCAGAGGCAGGTCATGATGTGAGTGTAGTTTGCCCAGATCGCGAGCGATCGGCAACTGGACATGGGTTAACTTTACACCAACCAATTCGCGCCGAAATTGTTGAAGAGATTTTTCATCCTGCTGTCAAAGCTTGGGCTTGCGATG
This sequence comes from Nostoc sp. NOS(2021), assembly GCF_017115025.1. Lineage (GTDB taxonomy): Bacteria > Cyanobacteriota > Cyanobacteriia > Cyanobacteriales > Nostocaceae > Nostoc. The sequence goes on from NZ_JABXKM010000257.1 coordinate 511, forward strand.
GTACGCCTTCAGATTGCGTCAAATTGGCGCTGTGGGCTTTGCTCTCGACTCCCCCCGATTTGGTTATCTCTGGCATTAATCAAGGTGCGAATTTGGGAACTGAAATTTTGTATTCCGGCACTGTTTCTGCGGCGATGGAAGGTCTAATTGAAGGCATCCCCAGTGTAGCGCTAAGTCTTACTAGTCACACATCTAAAGACTTTAAACCTGCTGCTAAGTTTGCCAAAATTCTCGTAGATCAGTTAGCCCAAAAACCTCTGCCAGGTTTAATGTTGCTCAACGTCAATATTCCTGCCCTCAAGTGGGAAGAAATTGCCGGAGTTACTCTCACCCGTCAAGGAGTGCGGCATTACATTGATGTGTTTGATAAACGAGTTGATCCTCGTGGAAAAACGTACTACTGGTTAACCGGAGAGGTAATTGAGGATGTGGAACCCCTAACCGGATTAAATCTGCCTCAAAATGTACCGACAGACGTGGACGTTATACGTAAAAACTACATCAGTATAACGCCGTTACAATACAATCTAACCTACGCAGATGGACTAGATAAATTATCTGAGTGGGAATTCAATTTTCCGTGAATCATTTGATTCATCAGGACAAAACTGGGGTTATTCAAATGCATCACAGAAAAATGTAGGCTATAACGTAGGGACACATTGAAATAAATGATACATATCCACCCCAAAAACTGGAAAATTCTACCTGAGAGTATCTCATCCACATTTACACAATCAGCCAGAAACAGGGTATGCTGTTTTACCAAGAAATCCTCCCTCTACCAAAATCGGTTAGACAGCATAAACTTAGACAAAATAAGTAACAATTTTTCCAATTATCGCCCGCTCAGTCCAGCAAGCAACACCTATGTCTAGGATAGAGAACCAATTTACCGTACAATTTTGGGGCGTTCGCGGCAGCATCCCCACTCCAGGGCCAAACACCGTTCGTTACGGCGGTAATACCCCTTGCATATCAATGCAAGCGGGCGATAAACGCTTAATTTTCGATGCTGGCACGGGACTACACGTTTTGGGGCAATCTTTATTGCGCCAAATGCCGTTAGAAGCTCATATATTTTTTACCCACTCTCACTGGGATCACATGCAGGGTTTTCCCTTCTTTACTCCAGGGTTTGCGAAGGGGAATGACTTTCATATTTACGGCGCGATCGCTCCTGATGGTTCTACCATAGAACAGCGCCTGAATGACCAGATGTTGCACCCGAACTTTCCCGTACCCTTGCAGATTATGCAAGCCAATTTAAATTTCTACGACATTCGACCGGGGCAACCAATACACATCGATGACCTTACCCTGGAAACAGCACCTTTAAACCATCCAGGTGAAGCCGTAGGCTACCGCGTCAACTGGCGTGGTGGCGCTGCTACTTATATTACTGATACCGAACATTTTCCCGACCGACTCGATGACAATGTAGTGTGGCTAGCTCGTAATGCCGACATTCTGATTTACGATTCTACCTACACAGACGAGGAATATCATTGCCCAACATCCCCGAAAATTGGCTGGGGACATTCTACTTGGCAAGAAGCAGTGAAAGTGGCACAAGCTGCTAATGTCAAAACTCTAGTGATTTATCACCACGACCCCGCACACGATGACGACTTTTTAGATCGTGTCGGGAAACAAGCAGCTGCGAAATTTCCTGGGGCGATCATGGCACGGGAAGGAATGGTACTTCGGGTTCCCACCTCAGTTTCCTTATCAGAATCTTTTCCTGTTAGCAAGTTTTCTACCTAAAGATTGCGATCGCAGGAATTGGAGATTTTAGATTAGATTGGTGATCAGAAGCTTTCAGCACGAGAGCGTACCTGTTGGCTGCACGGTGAGACAGCGCTGCCCAGAGTTGTCACGCCGACCACAGGAGCGGGGCGATAACAGGAGGATACACTTTATAGATTCACCAACACAGCCCAGACACCCACAGATGCCCTAAGATTGCGGCTGATGGTCGGGGTAAAACCTCGTTGCAGTCTCAGCACGAAACTAGAGCCTTTTTAGCTCTGGTATTTGGGGTTATCTGGACTTAGCAATTAGCTTGACAGCTAATTGCACAAGAAACCATCTTGGGCGACTTCCCGTGGGTTAGGCTTTTGGCTGATAGCTAAAAGGGGTGGCATCAACACCCTGGCTGATCGCATAAGACTTTATGGGCAGTTGGTGAAAGTTCAGACCATCTACAAAAGCTGTCCTCCTCAAGGCGGTTTACCATAAGGTAGCTTCCTGCTGATAGCTAAAATAAACCTAAAATCTCAGAATCCACGTGCTAAATTTGTCTCAAAATGGGTGTTCTGTGTGGGTTGCTTCTTCAAGCGAAGAGCTGCTAACGCCGACTGCTGTTGCCCTTGGCAAGTTTGATGGTGTTCATCTTGGTCATCAAAGGGTAATTCAACCAGTCTTGCACACTGGTGGTCACTTGTCAGTAGCCAGTAGTCCGCAACTAACAACAGACAACGGACAACAGACAAATAGAGAATATATCTATTCAACAGTTGTCACCTTTGACCCCCATCCACACGAGTTCTTTACGGGGCAACCCCGGACATTGTTAACGCCACTGGATGAAAAAGTCCAACAATTGCGATCGCTTGGGGTAGAACAACTGGTATTACTACCCTTTGACAAAGAATTGTCTGCTTTGACCCCCGAAGAATTCGTCGAAAAAATTCTTGTGCAACAACTGCGATGCCAGCGAATTAGCATCGGGCAGGATTTTTGTTTTGGCGAAAAGCGCAGTGGTACTGCCAAAGATTTGCAATTACTCGCCGCCAAGTACAATATCCCCGTTACCATCGTTCCCTTACAAACTTATACAGGTAACTCGCCCACCCAAAGCAGTTGCGTCAATACTACTCCGACTCAGGATGCCCGCATTAGCACTTCATTGATCCGCCAAACCCTTGAACACGGCGACATCGAAAACGCAAATCTCCTACTAGGACGTCCCTACACTCTCCTTGGTATTGTCGTTCAAGGTCAACAATTGGGCAGAACAATTGGCTTTCCCACCGCCAACCTCCAACTACCAAAAGAAAAGTTTTTGCCCCGCCAAGGAGTTTACGCTGTCCGCGTTTTCACTCTCAGTGAAACATCAGATATCACTCCTACTGAGAGCTTGGGCGTAATGAATATCGGTACCCGCCCAACTGTAAATGGTACTTATTCATCTGCGGAAGTACATTTATTCGATTGGTCAGGTGATTTGTATGGTAAAAAACTGGTTGTGCAGCTAGTTAAATTTTTGCGCCCTGAACAAAAATTTCCTTCTCTAGAAGCCCTGAAAACACAAATTCAACTTGACTGCGTTGTTGCTAGAGAAGTTCTGAGTGCTTAGTGGGAACAATAGATAGGACATCGGGCATGGGGCATGGGGCATTGGTTATTAATTCTTCTCCCCCCTGCTTCCCCTACTC
>NZ_JABXKM010000011.1 GCF_017115025.1 Nostoc sp. NOS(2021)
TGCTGGTAGTCTGGTTACTGGTGCGATCGCTGTTGGCTCTAGTTTAGTTGCTGGTGGTGTGGTTACTGGTGCGATCGCTGTTGGCTCTGGTTTGGGTTGTTGAGAAGATAGATTTGGTGATTCCGCTTTCTGCTGCCTTGGTTCTGGCTGAAATACCTCTGCTGGAGATGAGGCTAAGTCAAAAGGACTCTTGCTAGAGGCTTGTGCATCTGAATTAGCTGGCTTCACAGCCGAAATAGGTCTTTTCGGTAAAGCTTTACCACCTGCAATTGAATCTTTAGTAGCCCGGAATGAGGTTTTTTGGGGTATGTGTGTTTCATTGGGATAAACTTCAACTACCTCAATTGGAATCTCTTGCTTAGGCTCAGGCATAAAAGCTCTGAGCCAATATTTGCTCCCCATCAGTAAAGTAGAGTGTAGGAGGATAGAAGTAACTAGACCTTGGAGCATTTGCCCTGGACGCACGCTCCGATAGCGCTGAAATTCATGAGAAAAAGCCATGTTATTCTGCTTTCGCGTGATAGATAACAGCCTCAACAGTCTATTTACAGGGTACAAGCTTCTGTTGTTTACGGTTGTCTGAGTCTATGCCACTAATGTAAAAATGTGGTTTCAAGCTCGTACAAAAGAAAGTTAAATATCTCATTTATAACTGACGCGGTGTGCAACTTTCTCTCAAACCTAACCCCCAACCCCTTCCCTTATAGCCCACATTCCGCACCCTAACTATCATAAAAGGGTTTTTACGGAGAATTTGTCTCTTTAACAAGAGTAAAATCCTACCTACTTTGCGTAGATTGTCATATTTTTTACCTACTCTCAGTGAGATTTCGATTCTCAATAAGATGCAATAAATATTAGCTTTTGATTGATAGATAAAAAATTATTTATCCATGACTCTACCTAATTTATCATCATTTAAATATTCGGCTTTTACTCCTTTTCCGATTAGGTGTTCACAAGGCTTATCTTGAAAAAACTCTGGAAACATATATAAAGGACTGCTTACAAAACCCAATCCATTTAATATCATTGCTTTCACCACATGTCCGGGGCTGATTTTTTCTCCTGCCTCTTGACCAATTAATTCATTAATAATTTCTTGCCTTGCCTATAGAGTCTATAATCCCTGCTATTATACCCAAATGGTCTATATTTTGAATTTCGATTTCTTTCAGATTAGACATAGCGATAGAACAGAGTAAACAACATCTGTTCAAATTTTCATATTTTATGTACCTAAAAATCTATTTGCGTCCAAACTACAAGTTTTAAGCGTTCCGTGCATATACCTACTTTTTGACTTTGGCTTGGCTCAACAGTCTATTAATAGTAGCTATTCTCATTAAGTCTTAAAATACTACTCCCACCTATAGTTCATAAATACTATTTACTGAAAATTAGTTAAGTACTAATGAACTTGTGACAGTTAGGGTGCGGAATGTGGGTTAAATCATTTATCGATTTCGGGAGATGCTGAAGAGATTGTCTGTGGAGCGCGTTCAATTTCTACTATCGTTGATGAGATACAATCTTAATCAAAAAAGAAGCATAAAATGTAAGTTCGTTTAACTGCACAATATTTACTTGTTTGTAACACCTTCGTAGATGATTTCGGCGATTTGCTGTCACACTTTGAAGATCATAGTTTTCCAGGTTGGGTAAGCAGTGAATCGGCATCGCTAATTTTCCGATCCCAAATAAATATATAAAATTTCTGTAAAGTTTAAGTGTTATTCAGCGCAAAAACTTCTGGATTAATATATCAATTTAACTTATCAATTTTTAAATTTATTTCTTTAATAGAAAAGTATTTTCTTTAATAAAAGAAAATACTTTTTAACAAATAAATCTGATATTGGAACCTAACTGAACGACAATACTGCATTAGGCTAAAAAAGCTGCCAACGTTCACCAAAAAAATCAGTAGATTGGAGAAAAATATTTAATTAAAGTTTACCAACATATTTCAATCTATTATCAATCGCATTTATTAACATTTTAAAGATTTGATAAAGAAGTTGATGTAACCTTGTACTTCATTGATAATTAAATAACTACAGCCTCGGTTCAAAAAAATTTGGTAAAAGAACCAAAATATTTGATCTAATTACTTACCATTTTGGTAATCAATTAAGGGATTTTCAGGAAATAAATTATCTAATTTTGTAGAGTAGGCGTCTCGCCCGCCCGCAACCAAATGCGGGCTTTTCGAGTCAGCCCACAATCAGTAGTTGGATATTTTTTTCTTTAGAAGTTCCTAACCAAATAATTAATGTTTTCTAACTTAGATTACGCAAATTGCAAGTAATCTGCATTGAACTGATAAATAGTTCTTGGACTGAGGCTGAACTTACGTATTAGTGATAAATTCAGGAAAGATAATATGGCAATTATTTTCGGCACTACAGGTTCTGACACGAGAAATGGGACTTTGGGAAATGACACGATAGTTGGTTGGGCTAGTGGTGGTAATGCCAATAGTACCTCCGGTAACGATACCTTGAATGGTTTAGCTGGTAACGATTCCCTTGCAGGTGGGACGGCGAACGACAGTCTAATCGGTGGAGATGGCAATGACATACTTGATGGGGGCACAGGAAACGACACTCTAATAGGTGGTGCAGGCAATGACACCTTCAAAGGCAGTCAGGGTAACGACAGCATTGATGGCGGAGATGGCATTGATACCGCAGATTACAGTCAATTAGGTCAAAGCATTACCTTGTCAGGTGTCGGAACCATTCAAAAAGCTGGGGGATTGGGGCAAGACCTACTCTATAAAGTAGAAAAGGTTATTGCTAATGCTAATGTTGCCAACAATACCATAGATACATCACAATCTTTGCCTGGGGTATCTATCACCGTTAACCTGCAAACCCAAAGTTTGGCTGCCAATAATGTTCCTGGTTTGGGAACATTGTCATTTACTGCAATCAACTTTGATAATGTCATCGGCACAAATGCAAATGACATCATTGTTGGCGACAACCAAAATAACCAATTATCTGGTAATAACGGCAATGACACACTTGATGGGGGCTTGGGTACTGACACCTTGAATGGGGGAGCCGGCGACGACACTTACATTGTTGACAGTGCTGTTGACACTATTACAGAAGCTGCTAATTCAGGTATAGATAGCGTCCGGTCTTCTGTTACCTACACACTAGGCGCCAATCTGGAGAATCTAAAGTTGACGGGAACTAGCAACATTAACGGGACAGGTAACAGTCTTGACAACTTCCTCTTTGGTAATAGTGTTAACAACACTTTGAATAGCGGAGGAGGCAATGACACCCTAGACGGTAATTTCGGCAATGATATCCTCAATGGTGGCGACGGTAATGATAGTATACAAGGCGGGCCCGGCAATGACATACTCAATGGGGGGTCTGGAGACGACATCCTCATTGGTGTTTTTCCGGGTAGTCTGCTTCCACCTGGATTAGGGGAGCTTGATACCTTGACTGGCGGGGCTGGGGTAGATACATTTGTCCTGGGAGACGCTGTAAATGTTTTCTACGACGATAACAATAGTACGAATCCTGGTTTTGGGGACTTCGCTACTATTACTGACTTCGACTCTAGTGAAGATCGAATTCAACTCAAAGGAACTCCACAGGACTACCGCTTGCAAGCTGTTGGAGGTAACACACGAATATTCTCAGAGCAACCGGGACAGGCAGATGAGATCATAGGTATTGTGCAGGGGAAAAACAATCTCCAACTTCGTAGTGATGACTTCCTTTTCTATGAGCGGGAAGATGCTGGACAAAGTACAAACAACACACTGGGGAGCGCTGAAGGCTTAGGTTCCTTATCATCAGGCTCAAAAGTTAATATTTCAGGCGAGTTAGCAACAGCTCAATCGGGGGGCAATCCCGATGTTGACTTTTTTACATTTTATTTACCAAATTCA
>NZ_JABXKM010000155.1 GCF_017115025.1 Nostoc sp. NOS(2021)
TTAAACCTCGTCCATTTTGAAACCTGGAGTAGTGCGGGCATCTTGCCCGCTACTACAATACGGGAGCAAGATGCTCCCACTACTTTTAAAACTATGGTTCTCAAAATAGATGTGGTTTAACTATATTATGCTGTTACTTTAATCTGTCCGGTGACTGCTGCTGTAATCAGTGCAGCGCGACGCTCATGTAAATAGTCGATAGTCATTACAGCAGCATGAGATAGTTTATCAATTTTACTTGTTTTTTCTTCAACAAATGAAACAATCTTTATTTGTTCTTCCATTAGAGGTACAGGAAACAATAGCTCACGAATATCACTTTGAGCGATATTGTTTGCAAGCCCTTCTGCACCACTTACAAACTGTAGAATTTGCTGTCGAACAATGAATGATCCCATTGTGATGACAAAAAACTTAGCATCACAAATTTCAGTATTAAGCTTAAGCCTAAAAATTTTGTCTGAAAGCAACAATCTCTCACTAGGTTGATTTTGTACAAGCCCTACTGAACCTATCAAGTCTGTAGAGCCACTGGCACGAGACATCAGAATATCATCTTTTTTTACCTCAAGTTCTAAAGGTGGCTCAATTTCAGGAGGCAGAGTTTTGTTTTCTTGAGGATTGAAAATACCACCATTGACACATCCTGTTTTCAATACTCCCCACTCTCTTTCCTGTGCTGGAAAGTTATAACACTGTGGTGAAAAGCCAGTATCAATGCCAAATATCAAAAACTTTATTCTTTTAACATTCCAATGTTGTGGAATTTTCCCTAACCACTCAAAACCTGAATTCCACAAGGGAATAGTGGGATTTAAACCATGAGTAACAGCATCAGTGATAAGAGCGCGGCGCTTTTCCGTCAGTAAATCAAGCAGACGCTCTTTATCTGAGATGAGTGTGTCTATTTTGGCGGTTTCATGATCAAGGTAATTTGCGATCGCACGTTGCTCAGACAAGGGAGGTAGCCATATCCACATCTGACTGAATTTTTCGACAGTAAAGTGAGCAATTGTGGCTTTATTGCAAATAACATCAAGCCATTCATGCGAAGCTGTGTGTAAAAGCAAATACCTCAGAAAATGCACATCTCCTGTCTGTGTTGAGCGAACTAGATGGAGAGCATTTTGAATAATACAATTTATAGGTGGCTCATTTGATACGATTACAGCACGTCCCGCCTCACCACCTTCACAAACAAGAAGGTCGCCCTTTCTTACTTGCAGCATCTCAATTTCCCAAGGAGATGCCCACATTGTTGGCAATTGTTCAGTCAACACATTATCCCATTGAATATGCTGCGCTTTCAAGTAAGGTACTTCCATATCCTCTAACGACTGTGCAGAATTTTGAAGCATTTTACCCAGGGTAATTTTATAATGGTGCTTTATCTGAGTAAATTGCCAACTTTTTATATTTGTTGGTTGCCACGGTGCTTCTACTTCTACAAATTTATCCTCAATCATTCTGTCACCTCTCACAGCAAAAAGATTTAGGCTAAAAGTTCAGTGGCTAAATATTTTAGCCTTACCATATTCCAAACGATTGGAATATCTTTAAACCAATCAAAATCGGAATGATGAAAGCGAGTCTCGCGCTAATTGAACGTATTGGAAATGCTCACATTATCACATCATGCAGCAAACGCATAAACTCTTCCTCCATTCGCTTAATGTCAGCATCAATTTCAGCTAAAGGTCGCGGAGGCGTGTATTTATAAAAATGCCGATTAAAATTAATCTCATAAGCACTGCGAATTTTATCACCGTCTGCCCACGCATCATTTACGTGCGGCTCAACCTCACGGTGAAAATAGCCCACAATTTCATCTGTCAAACGCACATTTTCAAAATCCCGTAATTGCGTATCCGGCTCATACATCCGCTCTACCTTACCTTTAGCATCCCGAAACCAACCCCAAACACGCGCATTAGGTTCGTCAATCGCTTTACGTTCCTTGAGAATAACCCCCTTGGCTTCTGCATTACGCTCTGTAAAAACATCCCGAAACAGCTTATTTTCTGTCTTTTTCCACTTGCTACCACGCTGCTTAATTAAAGCATTCATCAGCTTGTCAAACTCACTCCAATTAGGACGGGGTTCTCTTCCTAATTCTCTATCTATCGCTTGCACATCATCTAATAAGTGAGGCACAGCATCTAAAAATCGGCTTTTGCGTTCTACATCCATTTGGTAGAGCAAACGTAGCGGTCTTTCAATGGGAACGCGATTATAGCCAAAATCTTCATTATCAAAAATCTTGCTAGTTTCACTTTCTACAAACTCACCGTACTCCCGCACCACTGCGGCAATATCTTCTTCACCCATATAGCGACGTTTGTCACCTAAACTACGACGCATAGGTTGCCAGCGAGTGCGAGAGTCTATTAATTGAATCTTTCCTTTGCGGTGTCGCTGCTTGCGATTAGTAACAATCCAAATATAAGTACTAATACCAGTGTTGTAAAACATTTGCTCTGGCAGGGCTATAATCGCTTCCAACCAGTCATTTTCAATCACCCACTTGCGAATTTCACTTTCACCGCTACCCGCACCACCAGTAAACAAAGGTGAACCATTGAAAACGATCGCCAAACGTGAGCCATTTTTCTCCGCTTCTGGTTGATACGGCTCAAACTTACTAATCATGTGCTGTAAGAATAGCAACGAGCCATCATTAACTCGCGGTGTACCTGCGCCAAATCTTCCAGCGAAACCTAACTTTTCGTGTTCGCGTTGCACCTCTTTTTGTTGCTTCTTCCAGTCCACACCAAACGGGGGATTAGCAAGAAAATAATCAAAACGTTCACTATAATATTGGTCGTTAATCAGCGAATCACCGTAACGAATATCACTGTTATCATTACTTTTCAGCAACAAATCTGAGGCAGCCATAGCATAAGCACGGGGATTAAAATCTTGCCCAAATACCCACAATTTTGCAGTTGAATGGTTTTCGCGTAAATAATTCTGTGCCTCAGCCAGCATTCCCCCAGTACCACAGGTAGGGTCAAGCATTTTGCGAATGATCCCCGGTTTAGTCAAGATATCGTCATCGGGATCAAACAAAATATCTACCATCAAACGGATCACTTCTCGCGGCGTAAAGTGATCGCCGGCTGTTTCATTAGCTGCTTCATTAAATCTGCGGATTAAATCCTCAAACAGCAACCCCATGTCGATGTTATCCAAGTCATCAGGATGCAGGTTAACATCACAAAATTTAGAAACAACAAGATAGAGAATATTTGCTTCACGCATTTTCTCAATTTCAGCAGTAAACTCAAATCGCTCGAAAATATCGTAAACGTTTTTTGAGAAACTTTTAATGTAGCTGATGAGATGTTGATCTATATTGTCGGGATCACCTTTAAGCTGCTCAAAATCAAGTTGCGATCGATTATGAAAACGTTGCCCTGCTACCTTATTCAGCATTGCATCTAAGGCATCATCCTTAAATGTATCTTTCCTCTTATCAAATTCCTTTAGTACCTGCGGTTTAGTTGGCGCAAGCACACAATCAAAGCGACGCAGCACCGTCATTGGTAACATTACCCGCTCGTACTGCGGTGGGCGGTAAGGCCCCCGTAATAAGTCAGCAATTTGCCAAATGAAGTTGGAGAGTTGGTGATGGTCTGCCATGTGTGTCTATATCGATCTGCTTATTATATCTACATTTCGGGCGGCAGAACGATAGTTTTATAGCCAATACGGTTCGGTTAACGTTTTAATATTTTGATAATAAGCGTAACTGATGGCGATCGCAAAGTAGTGATACTTTCAAGTAAACTACGGCAAAACGCTCGTATTACAGCAGTTTATTGGAATTACAATAGCCTCACCACAGCTTATCTAAATAAGCAAGCTCAATAGAACTCTTGCAAAAGTCCCCTAAC
>NZ_JABXKM010000311.1 GCF_017115025.1 Nostoc sp. NOS(2021)
GTATATTTTATCACATAGGTCTTACTGGTATACCGTTACTTTTATAGTGAAAAAATAAAATTGACAGAATTTTACAACTGAAATGAATAGTTATAAAGCACGACATATTAGGCAGTGATGTTAAACCCGTGGCAAGTGTAAAGCGCTGCTGTTCAAGTAACGCACCCTACTAAACTATTGGAGATATTGGAGAATTTATTTTTTGGGATTCCCTAAAGTTATAATCTGCGTCCACGAGTATTAAAGACTCGTTGACGGAGTTCAGAGGTGGATGAATCCAGTTCAAAGACTCGTTGACGGAGTTTTGATACTACTTTGGGAAGTCATCAAAAAGCGATCGCCACATCTACTAAATAAAGTGCTTTCCTGCCCCCTGCCCCAATACAAGTTTTGTAAAGTTTGTTAATCAAGATATTGTTCTGGGAATTCTAACCTAGTACACAGGAATTCTTGGAAAACTTTATGAGCGCAAAAGTTGATGGAACTGTAACGATCGCTGGCTACCAAATGATCGAGCAACTTTATTCAGGTTCTCGCACTCAAGTATATCGGGCAGTTCGAGAAGGCGATCGCCTACCAGTTGTGATCAAGCTCTTAAAACGAGAATACCCTACCTTCAGCGAATTAGTACAGTTTCGCAACCAATATGCGATCGCTAAAAATCTAGATATTTCCCCCATCATTAAGCCCTACAGCTTAGAAGCCCATCACAACGGCTATGCCCTAGTCATGGAAGACTTTGGTGGCATTTCTTTGCGGGAATTTACCGCCGGACGACTATTGACTTTAGAGCAATTCCTTGCTACTGCTCTACAACTGATAGACACGCTACACCCGTTACATCAACAGCGCGTCATTCACAAAGACATTAAGCCAGCCAATATCTTGATTCACCCTGACACGAAACAAATTAAGCTGATTGACTTCAGTATTGCCTCGCTTTTACCACGAGAAACCCAGGAGATCCAGAGCATTAACGGACTGGAGGGAACGCTAGCGTATCTTTCCCCAGAGCAAACCGGACGGATGAACCGGGGCATTGACTACCGCAGCGACTTCTATTCATTAGGTGTAACTTTCTTTGAATTACTGAGTGGAGAACTACCCTTTGAGTCCCACGATCCGATGGAGTTGGTGCATTGCCACATTGCAAAGCTTCCACCCTTCGTCTGTGATTTGAATCCCGATTTGCCCTTGATGCTGGGCGAGATTGTTCGCAAACTGATGGCGAAGAACGCCGAAGACCGCTATCAGAGCGCACTGGGACTTAAACATGACCTTGTTACCTGCTTAGAACAGTGGCGAGAAACAGGCAAGCATACCTGGTTTGAATTGGGACAGCGCGATATCAGCGATCGCTTTCTCATCAGAGAAAAACTCTACGGACGCGAATCGGAAGTGCAGACGTTATTGGAGGCATTTGGTCATGTTGCCAATGGTGGGTGTGAACTGATGCTGGTGGCAGGTTTCTCTGGCGTTGGCAAAACCGCAGTCGTCAATGAAGTGCATAAGCCGATCGTCCGGTGGAACGGCTACTTCATCAAAGGGAAATACGACCAGTTCAACCGCAACATTCCTCTGTCTGCTTTTGTCCAAGCCTTTCGAGACTTGATGGCACAGTTGCTGAGTGAAAGCGATACTCAATTAGAGCAATGGCAGAGCAAGATTTTAGCGGCAGTTGGAGAGAACGGGCAAGTCCTAATCGAGGTGATTCCTGAACTGGAGCAGATGATCGGTAAACAGCCTGCCATCGCTGAACTATCGGGCAGTGCGGCACAGAACCGTTTCCATCTACTGTTCCAAAATTTCATTCAAGTCTTCACCACAAGAGAGCATCCGTTAGTGATGTTTCTCGATGACTTGCAATGGGCAGATTCGGCATCGCTGAATTTGCTGAAGCTGTTAATGGGGAGCAATCGCGGTTATCTATTCATTATTGGTGCATACCGCGATAACGAGGTATTTGCGGCTCATTCACTGATGTTAACGCTAGATGAAATCGAAAAGGCATCCTCTGGCGTTAACACTCTGACTCTAGTTCCCTTGAGTCAAGCAGATGTGAATCAGTTAATCGCCGACTCCCTCAGTTGTGCAACGGGCCTGGCACTGCCGTTGACAGAGTTGGTTTATCAAAAAGCCAAAGGCAATCCCTTTTTCACGACTCAATTTTTGAAAGCGCTGCATGAGGATGGGCTGATTACCTTTGATTGGGAAGCAGGTTTTTGGCAGTGTGATGTCGGGCAAGTGCGATCGCTGGCTCTCACCGATGATGTGGTGGAATTTATGGCCCAACAGCTTCAGAAATTGCCCAACAACACTCAAGATGTTTTGAAACTGGCAGCTTGTATTGGCAATCAGTTTGATTTGGCGACGCTGGCGATCGTTTATGAAAAGTCGCAGACAGAAACCGCTTCGGACTTGTGGAAAGCATTGCAAGAAGGATTTATCATTCCCACCAATGAGGTTTACAAGTTTTATCAAACTGAAGCATCAGCCGCCACAGTCCAAACAGTACAGAAAGTTGACACCTGTGTTTACAAATTCTTGCACGATCGCGTCCAGCAAGCTGCTTATTTCCTGATTCCAGAAGAACAAAAACAGGCAACTCACCTGAAAATTGGGCAATTGCTTTTCAGTGCAATCAGCCAGACGGGAAAAGATGAAAAAATCTTTGAGATTGTCAATCAGTTAAATAAAGGAGCCGATTTAATTGACTCAGAAACTGAACGTGAGGGATTAGCAAAGTTAAACCTAGCTGCTGCACAAAGAGCAAAATCTGCAACCGCTTACGTCGCAGCAATTGAATACGCAACTAAAGGCATACAACTTCTCACAGCAAGTTGTTGGCAGCAATGCTATGACATCACCTTGGCTCTGCATGATTTAGCCGCAGAAGTAGCCTGTCTGAGCGGTGACTTTAGGCAAATGGAGCAGATAGTTGAGCGGGTACTGCAAAATGCTCGTCAATTACTAGACAAAGTTAAGGTTTATGAAGTTAGAATTTTGGCTGACGTGGCGCAGAGTCAGCAGCCCCAAGCGATTAAAACCGCTCTTTCTGCTTTGAAATTATTTGGAGTGTTGTTTCCAGAACAGCCCACTGAGGCAGATAATACTCAAAGTTTGCAACAGACTGAAGATATATTAAAAGGAAAAGATTGGGCAGATTTGCTAGAACTGCCAGAGATGACAGACCTTCAAGCTCTGGCAGTGATGCGAATTTTAGCAACCGTGACAGCAGCAGTCTATCAAGCGGTTCCAGAACTACTGCCGTTAATCGTGTGCAAGCAAGTTAGGTTATCTGTTGAATATGGTAATGCTGCGGTATCAGCGCAAACTTATGCTTGGTATGGAGTAATTCTGTGCGTTATTGGAGAAATAGATTTGGGCGATCGCGTTGGTCAACTGGCAATGGGACTATTATCACGCTTTGACAGTAAAGAATTTAAAGCCAGCACGATTAACATGGTTTATCCCTTCGTAAAGCCTTGGAAACATCATATTCAAGAGTCACTCGCTCCTTTACTCGACGGATACCACACCGGTCTGGAGATGGGTACTTTAGAATATGCTGCCTACTGTGCCTACAATTACTGTTCGCTGTCCTTTTTTATCGGAAAAGATTTGTCAATCCTAGAATCAGAAATCAAGATTTACAGTCAGGCGTTGGCTCAACTCAAACAGGAAGTTGCTCACAACTATCTGAGAGTCTTTTACCAATCCGTCTTGAATTTACTCGGCCAGAGTGAATGTCCCTGGAAAATTCAAGGTGTAATCTATGACGAACAAATGATGTTGCCCTTGCATCAGAAGGCAAATGATCTTTACGCAATGGGAACACTGTATATTAATAAATTAATTCTTTGTTGCTTGTTCAATGAGTGGGAGCAAGCAATCAAAGTGGCAGTTTATGCCAAACAATATTTGAGTGGAGTATCCGGCTGTTTCATGGTTCCGGTGTTTCACTTTTACGATTCATTGACCCATTTGGCGATCGTAGCCAACGCTCAAGGCAGAGAATATGCTAGCCTCCCCCAGGAAGTTGTTGACAACCAGAAGAAGCTTAAACAATGGGCAAACCATGCACCCACAAACCATTTACACAGATTTTATTTGGTTGAAGCAGAGCAGTATCGGGTGTTGGGGCAGATGTATGAAGCAATGGATTACTACGATCGCGCGATCGCATCTGCAAAAGAAAACGGCTACATCCAAGAAGAAGCCCTCGCCAACGAACTAGCAGCTAAATTTTACCTCAACTGGGGCAAAAAACGGATTGCCCAGTCATACATGACCGAAGCCTACTACAGCTATGCTCATTGGGGTGCTAAAGCCAAAGTCGCCGACTTGGAACGACGCTATCCCCAACTCCTCGCCCCCATCTTAGAGCAAACCCGTTCTCCCTTCTCAACCAACGAAACTATCTTCACATTGGGGAGTGTCACCTCCACCAGTTCTGCCACTTCCAGCAGTAGCAGCCTCTTTGTTGCTTTAGATTTCGCTACCATTCTCAAAGCTTCCCAAACCCTTTCTGGGGAAATCGAACTCGAAAAACTGCTGTCGGCATTGCTGCATATCGTCATTGAAAATGCGGGAGCTGATAAGTGTGTGTTCATGCTTTTGGAGTCAGGTGGTTTGCTAATTCAGGCGTTAGCACAGCTTTCCCCTGGTGTCGCATCTGTACAGAACAAGGGAATTGCTCAAGTCGATTTTTACCCCATGTTGCTCAACCCACAGCCTGTTGAAGACTCTGTTGATGTGCCAGTTGGCTTAATTAATACCGTCAAACGCAGCTTAAAACCAGCAGTGATTATTGATGCCACAGTGCATCCGCAATTAATCAATGATCCGTATATTCAGCAACAGCAGCCCAAGAGTATCTTGTGCTGCCCGATTTTGCATCAGGGTAAGTTGCTTGGTATATTGTATCTGGAAAATAATGTCGCAACCGGAGCCTTTACGAGCGATCGCGTCGAACTGCTGAACTTGCTGTGCGCTCAGGCGGCAATTTCTCTGGAAAATGCCCGACTTTATCGAAATTCCCAGAACTATGCTCAACAGTTAACACAATCTCTAGCAAAATTGCAGGCTAGTGAAATTCGCTTCCAAAATTTGGCGAATAATATTCCTGGTATGGTGTACCAATTCCGGATCGCGGCCGACGGTTCAACTTCAACACCCTACGTTAGCTCTGGCTGTATCGACTTGTATGGGTTAGCGCCAGAGTTGGTGATGGCAGGGACACATAGCCTTTACGACATGAATCATCCTGACGATCAACCAGCTATTGTCCAAGCGATCGCTTACTCTGCCCAAACTCTGACACCGTTTGACGTAGAATGCCGGATTATCCTGCCTTCAGGAACCGTCAAATGGATTCAATCTCTTGCTCGGCCAGAGCGACAAGCCGATGGCGCAATCTTATGGGATGGGGTGATGATTGATATTAGCGATGTCTACAACGAGCTTCGCTTACGCAAAGAAGCCGAAGCATCTCTAGCCAAAGAACGAGAGTTTTTGAATGCGATCATTCACAATATTACCGATGGGATTGTTGTTTGTGATGCTAGTGGCAAGTTGACCCTATTCAATAATGCAACTCGTGAGTTTCATGGCTTACCAGTGGAATCATTACCAGCAGAACAATGGGCAGAACACTTCTCACTCTATCAAGCTGATGGACAAACACCTCTGTCAATCACAGAAATTCCGCTGTTTCGCGCCTTGCAAGGGGAAATAGTCGAAAATGCCGAAATGGTAATTGCGCCGAAGCATGGTTCTACGAGAATTTTGTTAGCAAGCGGACAAGCAATTTTCGATCCTTTGGGTAACAAAGTCGGTGCAGTAGTTGTGATGCGAGATATTAGCGATCGCAAACTTGCTGTACTTGCCTTGCAGCAAAAATCACTTGATTTGCAACAAGCATTGAACGATTTACAAAACGCCCAATTACAAATGGTGCAAAGTGAAAAAATGTCTGCATTGGGCAACTTAGTTGCTGGTGTGGCTCACGAAATGAATAATCCCCTCGGTTTTATTTCTGCCAGTCTCAAACAAGCTAAACCCACTATTGCTGATATTGTTGAACACCTCAGACTATATCAAGAAAGTTTACCCAAAAAGAGTGAGGAAATTCTTCACCATGCTGAAGAAATCGACCTAGATTATAGCTTATCAGACTTGCCCAAGATAATTGATTCCATGTCTATGGCGTGCGATCGCCTGAAAAATATCAGCACCAGTCTCCGCACTTTCTCCCGTGCTGATCGAGATTACAAAGTACCATTTAACATTCACGATGGCATTGATAGCACAATTTTAATTTTGAAACATCGTCTGAAGGCGAATGAACAACGTCCAGCGATTGAAATTGTCACAAATTACGGGAATTTACCTCAAGTAGAATGTTTCCCTGGTCAATTAAATCAGGTATTTATGAATCTTCTAGCCAATGCTATTGATGCATTAGATGAATCTAACACCGGACGCAGTTATGAGGAAATTAAAGCTAATCCTAACTGCATTACAATTACAACTTCAGTCGAAAATAATCTAGTTAAAATTGCCATTGCTGATAATGGTCAGGGGATGAGTGAAGAGGTAAAACTAAAGATATTTGACCACTTATTTACTACCAAAGGTGTCGGTAAAGGTACAGGGTTAGGATTAGCGATCGCTCGTCAAATCGTCGAATCAACCCATAGTGGCAAATTGAGTTTTAACTCTCTTCTAGGTAATGGTACAGAATTTATCATTGAAATTCCGGTATAATCTTTAGCTCTTGTTGGTAAACAACTTCAGATATCTGGGAATACTAAATCTGGAAGCCTTAAGGATAAGCGCAATATGGTCAGTATTCCCGGATATCGAATCAGTGAAGAACTCTACAATGGTTCCAAAACCCTAGTTTATCGGGGGTATCGAGAAACAGACTCCTTAAGAGTAGTGATTAAACTGCTGAAAAATCCTTATCCCAGTTTTAGCGAACTCTTGTCGTTTCGCAATCAGTACACCATAGCCAAAAATCTCAACTCACCTCTAATTGTCCAAACCTACAGCCTGGAACCTTACCAAAATGGCTATGCGTTGGTAATGGAAGACTTTGGGGGGATTTCTCTTAAAAATTATTTCACCTCTGTAAAGACGCAATATATCGCGTCTCTACAAGAGTTTTTAGTTCTAGCGATCGCACTGTGCAATACCTTAGATATATTCTATCGCGAGCGGATTATTCATAAAGATATCAAACCCGCCAATATTCTCATTAATCCCGAAACCAAACAAGTTAAATTAATTGACTTTAGTATTGCATCTTTACTACCACGGGAAACCCAAACACCAATCAATCTCAATGTATTAGAAGGGACACTTGCTTATATTTCTCCAGAACAAACAGGAAGAATGAATCGGGGGATTGATTACCGAACTGATTTTTATTCTTTAGGTGTAACTTTCTACGAATTACTGACTGGAGAATTACCGTTTAAGTCAAACGACCCGATGGAGTTAGTACATTCTCATATTGCGAAACTTCCACCCTTAGTACATAAAATTAACCCACAAATCCCGTCTGTACTCTCGGAGATTGTCAACAAATTGATGGCGAAAAATGCTGAAGACCGCTATCAGAGTGCCTTGGGATTGAAGTTTGATTTAGAAAATTGTTTATCTCAACTTCAAGTTTCTGGTGAAATTAAGAGTTTCCCAATTGCAGAACGGGATGTGTGCGATCGCTTCATTATCCCCGACAAACTCTATGGACGAGAAACCGAAATATCAACCCTACTTCAAGCATTTGAAAGAGTCAGCCTTGGTGCAACAGAAATGATGTTGGTAGCTGGTTTTTCGGGAATTGGTAAAACTGCGGTTGTTAACGAAGTTCATAAACCAATTGTTAGACAACGCGGTTATTTTATTAAAGGCAAATATGACCAATTTCAACGCAATATTCCCTTCAGTGCATTTGTGCAAGCCTTCCGGGATTTAATGGGACAATTGTTAAGCGAAAGTGATGCACAGATTCAGCAATGGAGAAACCAAATATTAGATGCTGTTGGAGAAAATGGACAAGTAATTATTGAAGTCATCCCCGAATTAGAAATAATTATTGGTCAACAACCACCCACCATAGAATTATCAGGAACGGCGGGACAAAATAGATTTAATTTATTGTTTCAAAAATTTACCCAAGTTTTTACCAGTGCTGAACATCCATTAGTGATGTTTTTAGATGATTTACAATGGGCAGATTCGGCATCACTGAAGTTAATGCAGCTGTTAATGGCTGATACAGGTCATCTTTTATTAATTGGTGCATACCGTGATAACGAAGTCAATCCAGCACATCCATTAATCTTGACTTTGAGTGAGATTCAAAAAACACAAGCAACGATTAATACAATTACCTTAGCACCACTGAGTCAAATCACAGTGAATCAATTAGTTGCTGACACACTTAAATGTACAGAAAGTTTGGCATGGACTGTTTCTCACTTGGTATCTCAGAAAACCAAAGGTAATCCGTTTTTCGCTACACAGTTTCTCAAAGCATTGCATCAAGATAGGCTGATTCAATTTGATTTTGAATTAGCTTGTTGGCAATGTGACATTGTACAGGTGAATCAGCAAGCAGTTACAGACGATGTTCTAGTTTTTATGAAATTTCAATTACGAAGACTGCCACAATCAACTCAACACGTCTTAGAGTTAGCTGCTTGTATTGGCAATCAGTTTGATTTAGCAACTTTGGCAATTGTTTCAGAACAGTCAGAGGTAGAAACGGCTGCTGATTTATGGAAAGCTTTACAAGAAGGGCTAATTTTACCGATTAGTGATGTTTATAAGTTTTATCAAAATTCGTCATTGGTCATTGGTCATTTGTCATTAGAAAATAACAAACAAATGACAAAGGACAAAGGACAAAGGACAGCTTCATATAGATTTTTACATGACAGAGTACAGCAAGCGGCTTATTGCCTGATTCCCGATGGGCAAAAAACAGCAACTCATCTCAAAATTGGACATTTACTCCGCGAAAATTTCTCCGAGATCGAGCTTGAGGAAAAACTGTTTGATATTGTCGGGCATTTGAATTTAGGAATTGAGTTAATTACTCAACCAAGCGATCGCCAAGCATTAGCTCAACTGAATTTGAAAGCTGGAGTCAAGGCGAGAAATTCTACAGCTTACGTCGCCGCAAGGGATTATTTGCAAACGGGGATTAAGCTATTACAAACAAACTGCTGGCAACATCAGTATGAATTGACTCTGAATCTATATGTGACGGCTGCGGAAGCTGCCTATTTAAATGGTGACTTCGAGGGCATGGAACTCTTAACCGCAGTGGTATTGCAGCAGACACAGACAATTTTTGACAAAGTGAAAATCTACGAAATTCAAATCGCGGCATTAACGGCTCAGAGCCAAATGTTAGAGGCGATCGCGGTGGGAAGAGAGGCACTGAGTCAATTAGGGGTGGATCTCCCAAGTGCGCCAGATGAAGCCCAAATCGGCAAAGTGCTACAAGAGGTGGCAAGCCTTCAAAGCGGCAGAGATATTGCCGAGCTGATTGACCTGCCCGTGATGAGCGATCGCACAGCCGAAGCCGCGATCCAACTGTTAGGAGTTTTGTTTCCAGCAGCGATCCAGGGAATGCCAGGGTTACTGCCCCTGTTGAGCGCGACGATGGTGCGGTTGTCGCTCCAGTTTGGCAATGCCCCCGCCTCGATAGTCGGCTATGCGATTCATGGCATGGTGCTGTGTGCCTTTTTGGGCGAAGTCGAAACAGGCTACGGATTTGGTCAATTAGCGCTCTCGTTGCTGGAACGGTTGAATGCTCTCTTAATAAAGTCCATCACTCTAAACCTGTTTGGGGCTTTCATTCAACATCGCCACGAAGCGCTGAGAGCAACGATATCGACGCTGAAAGATAGCTACACGACTGGTATGGAAACTGGCGATTTTCTCTCTGCTGGCTACAGCGCAATATCCTACATGAATATTGCGGTTTTCGCAGGTGTAAACCTGGACACTTTAGAACCCGAATTCGCCGCTTACAGTGCTGCCTTGGCTCAGGTTAAACAAGATTCGGCGCATATTCATTCGGACATAACGCGGCAAACGGTGCAGCATTTGCGAGAAACGGTGAGCCAACCCGATTGCTTAATTGGTACTATCTACGATGAAACGGTGATGCTGCCGAAGCAACAGCAGGATAATGATCTCACCCCGATCGCCGTTGCCTACATCTATAAACTGCTGCTTGCCTACTCATGGGGCAATTATCAGGCTGCCTTCGACTACATCACCACAGTCAAGTCCTATTTGATGGCAGTATCGGGAATGGTCTTTAGTCCCATTTTCCATTTTTATGCCGCACTAACGAACCTGGCACTCTTCCCCACCGAGCCAGAACCAGAACAAGCCGAAATGCTTGCTGTTGCCGTCACTCATCAAACGATTCTGCACCAGTGGGCGGAAAATGCCCCGATGAATCACTTGCATAAATGGTATTTAGTCGAGGCTGAACGTTATCGAGTTTTGGGTGAAAAAATCGCCGCCATTGAGTGTTATGACAAAGCAATTACTCTTGCTAAAGAACATCAGTTCATCAACGAAGAAGCGTTAGCCAACGAACTCGCAGCTAAATTCTACCTGGAATGGGGTAAAGAGCAATTTGCTCAAATTTACATCACAAATGCTTACTACTGCTATGCTCGCTGGGGTGCTAAAGCCAAAGTTGCTGACCTGGAAAACCACTATCCCCAACTGCTTGCCCCCATCCTCAACCAAACCCGTTCTCCCTTCTCAAAGAGCGAAACTATCTTCGCCTTGGGAAGTGTCACATCCACAAGTTCCGCCACTTCCAGCAGTGGCAGTATCTCTGTGGCTTTAGATTTAGCTGCCATTCTTAAAGCTTCCCAAGCGATCTCAGGCGAAATCGAACTGGAAAAACTGCTTTCATCATTGCTGCATATCGTCATCGAAAATGCGGGAGCCGATAAGTGTGTGTTAATGCTTATGGAGTCAGGTAATTTACAGATTCGGGCATTAGCAAAGCTGGGGCTACAGAACAATGGAAATACCAAAGTTGATTTTTCTGCAATGCTGACTAATCCACAGCCTGTTGAAGAGTCAACCTATGTACCAGTTGGCTTAATTAATACTGTTAAACGCAGTTTACAACCAGCAGTAATTGTTGAGGCTATTGTGCATCCACAATTAATTAATGACCACTATATTCAGCAACAGCAGCCCAAAAGTATCTTGTGTAGTCCAATTTTACATCAGGGTAAACTGCTTGGTGTGCTGTATTTAGAGAATAACCTAGCGACTGGAGCGTTTACCCATGAGCGGGTCGAACTGCTCAATCTCCTCTGCGCTCAAGCGGCAATCTCATTGGAAAATGCCCGACTGTATGCCCAAGAACAGGAAAAATCACAAGATTTAGAACAAGCGCTAACTGATCTGCAAAACGCCCAATTACAAATGGTGCAAAGTGAAAAAATGTCTGCACTGGGCAACTTAGTTGCTGGTGTAGCTCACGAAATGAATAATCCTTTGGGTTTTATTGCTGCGAGTCTCAAACAAGCCAAACCTACCTTCGCTGATATTATCGAACACTTGAAACTGTATCAAGAAAGTTTCCCCAACAAGGGTGATGAAATTATCGACCATGCCGAAGAAATTGACTTGGATTATAGCTTATCAGACTTACCCAAGATGATTGATTCCATGTCTATGGCGTGCGATCGCCTGAAAAATATCAGCACCAGTCTCCGCACTTTCTCCCGTGCTGATCGAGATTACAAAGTACCATTTAACATTCACGATGGCATTGATAGCACAATTTTAATTTTGAAACATCGTCTGAAGGCGAATGAACAACGTCCAGCGATTGAAATTGTCACAAATTACGGGAATTTACCTCAAGTAGAATGTTTCCCTGGTCAATTAAATCAGGTATTTATGAATCTTCTAGCCAATGCTATTGATGCATTAGATGAATCTAACACCGGACGCAGTTATGAGGAAATTAAAGCTAATCCTAACTGCATTACAATTACAACTTCAGTCGAAAATAATCTAGTTAAAATTGCCATTGCTGATAATGGTCAGGGGATGAGTGAAGAGGTAAAACTAAAGATATTTGACCACTTATTTACTACCAAAGGTGTCGGTAAAGGTACAGGGTTAGGATTAGCGATCGCTCGTCAAATCGTCGAATCAACCCATAGTGGCAAATTGAGTTTTAACTCTCTTCTAGGTAATGGTACAGAATTTATCATTGAAATTCCGGTATAATCTTTAGCTCTTGTTGGTAAACAACTTCAGATATCTGGGAATACTAAATCTGGAAGCCTTAAGGATAAGCGCAATATGGTCAGTATTCCCGGATATCGAATCAGTGAAGAACTCTACAATGGTTCCAAAACCCTAGTTTATCGGGGGTATCGAGAAACAGACTCCTTAAGAGTAGTGATTAAACTGCTGAAAAATCCTTATCCCAGTTTCAGCGAATTGGTGCAGTTTCGCAATCAATACACCATCGCCAAAAATCTCAACTCACCGCTAATCGTCCAAACCTACAGCCTAGAACCTTACCAAAATGGCTATGTGTTGGTGATGGAAGACTTCGGGGGGATTTCTCTTAAAGAATGGGGAACAGGGGAAAGTCTAGGAAATCTCACGGAGTTTTTACAGATAGCGATCGCACTGTGTAATACCTTAGATATATTGTATCGCGATCGGATTATTCATAAAGATATCAAACCCGCTAATATTCTCATTAATCCCGAAACCAAACAAGTTAAATTAATTGACTTTAGTATTGCATCTTTATTACCACGGGAAACGCAGACACTAATTAATCCAAATGTGTTAGAAGGTACACTCGCTTATATTTCCCCAGAACAAACAGGCAGAATGAATCGGGGGATTGACTACCGGACTGATTTTTATTCTCTGGGTGTGACTTTCTACGAATTACTCACGGGAGAGTTACCTTTTGCATCAAACGATCCAATGGAGTTGGTACATTCTCATATTGCAAAACAACCACCAAATATGAATCAACCTCACCCGCATAAAGCACCCTCTCCTTACCAAGGAGAGGGCTGGGGTGAGGTCGATTTTCTTATTCCTCAAGTTCTTTGTGACATCGTAATGAAATTGATGGCGAAAAATGCCGAAGACCGCTATCAAAGTGCATTAGGAATTAAATTTGATTTAGAAAATTGTTTACATCAGCTTCAAGAAACTGGTACAATTAAAGATTTTGAGATTGCGCTTAGGGATGTGTGCGATCGCTTCATTATACCCGACAAACTCTATGGACGAGAAACCGAAATAAAAACCCTCCTCCAAGCCTTTGAAAGAGTCAGCCTTGGTGCAACAGAAATGATGCTGGTAGCAGGTTTTTCTGGAATTGGTAAAACTGCGGTTGTTAACGAAGTTCATAAACCGATTGTTAGACAACGCGGTTATTTTATCAAAGGGAAATATGACCAATTTCAACGCAATATTCCTTTTTCGGCATTTGTGCAAGCATTCCGGGATTTAATGGGACAATTGTTAACTGAAAGTGATGTCCAGCTAGAGGAATGGAGAAACCAAATATTAGATGCTGTTGGAGAAAATGGACAAGTAATTATTGAAGTCATCCCCGAATTAGCAAGCATTATTGGTCAACAACCACCCGCCATAGAGTTATCAGGAACGGCGGCACAAAATAGATTTAATTTATTGTTTCAAAAATTTACCCAAGTTTTTACAAGTTTTGAACATCCATTAGTGATGTTCTTAGATGATTTGCAATGGGCAGATTTAGCATCACTGAAGTTAATGCAGCTATTAATGGCTGATACAAGTCATCTTTTATTAATTGGTGCATACCGTCATAACGAGGTCAATCCAGCACATCCATTAATGTTGACTTTGAGTGAGATTCAAAAAGCACAAGCAACCATTAATACGATTACTTTAGCACCACTGAGTCAAGGACAAGTAAATCAGTTAGTTGCTGACACACTTAAATGTACAGAAAGTTTGGCATGGACTCTTTCTGTATTGATATATCAAAAAACTCAAGGGAATCCGTTTTTCGCAACCCAGTTTCTCAAAGCATTGCATCAAGAAGAACTCATTCAATTTAATTTGGAGTTAGGCTGTTGGCAATGTGACATTGCACAAGTGACGACTCAAGCGGTTACAGATGACGTTGTTGTATTTATGGCAGTTCAATTAGCAAAACTGCCGACCTCAACTCAACAGGTCTTGCAGTTAGCTGCTTGTATTGGCAATCAGTTTGATTTAGCAACTTTGGCAATTGTTACGTCACAATCCCAAATTCAGACGGCTGCTGATTTGTGGAAAGCATTACAAGAAGGGTTGATTTTACCGAACGGTGATGTTTATAAGTTTTATGTCGGGCAAGAAAGTCTTGCACGTACACCGGAAAATCAAGAGACTGTTACATACCAATTTTTACACGATCGCGTCCAACAAGCTGCCTATTCTCTGATTCCCGATGAGCAAAAACAGACGACTCATTACCAAATCGGACAACTGCTCCTCCAAGAGATTTCCTCAGAAGCTAGAGTTGACCGCATTTTTGAACTGGTCAATCAATTAAATCACGGAACTTCTTTAATTACCCAACAAACAGAACGAGATGAACTAGCACAACTTAACCTCACCGCCTGTCGCAAAGCCAGAGCCGCCACCGCCTATCAAGCGGCTCGTGAATATGTCGCAGTGGGATTGTCCCTGTTGGGAGGAAAAGCTTGGCAACAGCAGTATGAAATGACCCTCGCCTTGCATGAATTAGCGGCTGAAGTGGCAATGCTAGGCGGTGACTTTGAGGCGATGGAACAGTTCATTGATATTGTTACCGAACAGGCGCACTCCTTACCTGAACAGGTTAATGCTTACCGCATTAGAATTCAATCTCATGTCTCCCAAAGTAAATTTACCTCAGCAATTGCGATCGCCCAAACAATCCTGCAACAACTTGGCGTAACGTTTCCCAAAACACCCACACCGACTGATATTCAACAGGCAATCCAAGAGATTGAGGAACTGATTGCAGACAGAGAAATTGAAGATTTGGTTCACCTCAGCCTGATGATAGATGCAGAGAAACTGGCAATTGTCCAAATTGCCAGTAGCATCATCTCCGCAGTTCATATCACTGGCTCCTCTGTGTTCCCATTGCTGGTTTTCTTGTTGGTTAAACTATCTATTCAACATGGCAATACGTCAGTTTCCGCCTATGCCTATGAGATGTATGGAGTCATTCTGTGTAACATCCTCAAAGATGTAGAGACAGCAGTACAGTTTGGTCAATTAGGACTCCAGGTTGTCTACAAATTGGATGCCAAAACAATTAAATCTGAAGTATTAGCTGCGCTAGGAGGATTTCTCCTGCACCGCAACTCTCATACAAAAGAAATGTTACCACTGGCGCAAGAGGGTTATGCAACTGGACTAGAAGTTGGAAACCTAGAGTTCGCTGGAAATAATGCCATCAATTTTTGTAACAATTCTTTTTGGTGCAGTCAGCCTCTGGCAATCTTAGAGCAGGAGACGCGCACCTACAGCAATGGTTTTGTGCAACTGCACCACTTGACATCAGCTAATCGCTGCCGAATCTTTTGGCAATCAATGTTAAATCTGTTGGGTTTTGCAGAGCATCCCTGGATTTTGTCGGGTGAAGCTCTGCAAGAGACAGAATTTCTACCACTGCTGCTGTCTGCCAATGACTTATTTGCGCTGTATTTTTTCTATTTGTATAAGCTGATGCTTTGCTTCTGGTTTGGGGAAATTGAGCAAGCTATAAACTACGCAATTGAGGTCAGACGCTATTCAATTGCTGGTGCTGGATTTATTGGTGAACCTGCATTTTATCTCTACGATTCTTTAATTGCGATCGCACAGTTAAGTCCACAGTCAGAAGAAGCATCAGAAGCATTACAAAAAGTGGCACAAAACCAAACGCAGTTACAGCATTGGGCGCACCATGCACCCATGAATCACCAGCATAAAGTGGATTTGGTGTCAGCCGAAAAATGTCGAGTGTTAGGACAAAAAGCAGAAGCCATTGAGTTTTACGACAAGGCGATCGCTCTTGCCAAAGCCAACGAATACATCCAAGAAGAAGCACTTGCCAACGAACTGGCGGCAAAGTTCTACCTAGAGTGGGGCAAACAGCGCATCGCTGGGGAATATATGACCCAAGCCTACTATGGCTATGCTCGTTGGGGGGCAAAAGCCAAGGTTGCCGACTTGGAAAGACGCTATCCCCAACTACTTGCTCCCATATTACAGCAAACCCATTCTCCCCTCTCTACTAGCGAAACTATCTTTGCATTGGGGAGTGTCACATCCACCAGTTCCGCTACTTCCAGCAGTAGCAGTATCTCTGTTGCTTTAGATTTAGCTGCCATTCTCAAAGCTTCCCAAGCTATCTCAAGCGAAATCGAACTCGAAAAACTGCTTTCATCATTGCTGCATATCGTCATCGAAAATGCTGGAGCCGATAAGTGTGTGTTAATGCTTGTGGAGTCAGATAAATTACTGATTCGGGCATTAGCAAAGCTGGAGCTACAGAACAATGGAAATACCAAAGTTGATTTTTCTCCAATGCTGCTCAACTCAGAGCCATTTGAAAAGTCTATTGATGTACCAGTTGGCTTAATTAATACTGTCAAACGCAGCTTACAACCAGTAGTAATTGTTGATGCCACAGGACATCTGCAATTAATTAATGACCCCTACATTCAGCAACAGCAGCCCAAGAGTATTTTGTGCAGTCCGATTTTAAATCAAGGTAAACTGCTTGGCGTGTTGTATTTAGAAAATAATCTCGCTACTGGAGCCTTTACCCACGATCGCGTCGAACTACTGAATTTACTCTGCGCCCAAGCGGCAATTTCCCTGCAAAATGCCCGACTTTATGAGCGATCGCTAGAAAATGGCCAACAACTAGAGCAGTCACTGAATGAGTTGAGTGTGGTTCAGTCTCGCTTCCACAATCTAGTAGACAATGTGCCTGGCGTAGTTTTTCAATACCGCATGACTCCTGAGCGAGTAATATCTCTGAGCTACATTAGTGCCGACTGTTACAGCTTGCTCGAACTTACCCCAGAGCAAGCTATGTCCAATTGGCAGTTTCTCGACAACATGGTGCATCCAGACGACATAGCAAGTTTTCTACAGTCCCAAACTCACGCCATTCAAACCCGATCTTTCTGGCACTGGTCAGGGCGAATTGTCACCCCATCAGGAATTATTAAGTGGATTCACGGAGAATCACGAATTGAACAGCTTGCCGATGGATCTGTGGTTTGGGATGGATTATTTTTGGATATTAGCGATCGCAAAAAACCAGAACTTGCCTTGCAACAAAAATCACTTGATTTACAACAAGCGTTAACTGATCTGCAAAACGCCCAATTACAAATAGTGCAAAGTGAAAAAATGTCTGCACTAGGCAATTTAGTTGCTGGTGTGGCTCACGAAATGAATAATCCTTTGGGTTTTATTGCTGCCAGTCTCAAACAAGCTAAACCGACCTTCGCTGATATTATCGAACACCTGAAACTCTATCAAGAAAGTTTACCCAACAAAAGTGATGAAATCAAAGACCACGCCGAAGAAATCGACCTAGATTATAGCTTAGAAGACTTGCCCAAGATGATTGATTCCATGACTATGGCGTGCGACAGGCTGAAAAATATCAGCACCAGTTTACGAACTTTCTCCCGTGCCGACAAAGATTATAAAGTGCCGTTTAATATTCACCAAGGCATCGACAGCACGATTTTAATTTTGAAACATCGTCTCAAGGCTAACGAGCTACGTCCAGCAATTGAAGTGATAACTGAGTACAGCACTTTCCCTCAAGTTGAGTGTTTTCCTGGACAATTAAATCAAGTATTTATGAATATCTTAGCAAATGCTATTGATGCCTTGGATGAATCAAATACAAATCGAAGTTTTGAGGAAATTCAGATTAATCCTAACCGCATAACAATTAAAACATCAGTAGAAAATGAAGGTGTAGAAATTACCATTGCTGACAATGGTAAGGGGATGCCTGAAGAGGTAAAACAAAAGATATTTGACCATTTATTTACGACGAAAGCTGTCGGTAATGGTACGGGATTAGGACTCGCGATCGCTCGTCAAATTATTGTAGAAAAACATGGCGGAGTAATCAATGTGAATTCTCAACTTGGCGAAGGAACTGAATTTGTGATTCAGCTACCGTTGTCGGCATAAGGGAGAAAATCACAGTCATTTATTGTAGGATAAAAATAATTTGTTGCTGCCCTAATTATGCCTCGTTCCTCGCTTTGGCGTTTGATAGTTCCCCCATTGGAAAACGGCGATCGCTTAACCCGCTTTGAATTTGAGCGGCGCTACAGTGCCATGCCCAAGCTGAAAAAAGCCGAATTGATTGAAGGAACTGTCTACATGGCTTCACCTCTGCGTTTTGAACCCCATGCTGAACCTCATGGTGACTTGATGGGCTGGTTATGGACTTACAAGATTGCGACCCCCGGAGTGCGTCTTGGTGATAACCCAACCGTTCGCCTTGACTTGGACAATGAACCTCAACCCGACGCGGTGTTATTGATTGATGCTCAGGCGGGTGGGCGATCGCACCTGAGCGAGGATGGTTATGTGGAAGGAGCGCCAGAACTGGTTGCCGAAATTGCCGCCAGTAGTGCCACGGTCGATCTGGGTGATAAAAAGCGTGCTTATCGGCGGAATGGAATACAGGAGTACCTCGTGTGGCAGGTGTTTGAGCAGCGCATCGATTGGTTCCACCTAGAATCAGGAGAGTATATAAATCTGTACCCTGATGCGGCAGGTGTGATTCAAAGTCAAGTCTTTCCAGGATTGTGGTTAGATCAATCTGCCTTGCTGGCGGGGGATATGCAACAGGTGTTAGCCGGATTGCAGACAGGGTTGAATTCTATAGAACATCAAGCCTTTGTGCAGCAGTTAGCCCAGGCAGTCCAATCGGATGGATAAGTTCAAAGACTGGATACATAATTGGCATTAGGTGTCGCTAGCCCGATCAACGGAAGTTACCCACTTTGCAAGAAGCGCTTTGAAATTGCAGCAGGGGTGAAATTGCTAGGCTCTGCACTCGCTGATCAATACCATCTCCCTGAATAATCACCTGGGAACGTGACTGAATTAATTCCCGTATCTGCGGACAACCTAGAACAGGAGTCAGTTCTTTTAAAGCAAAGACAAATTCTGTGTTTAATTTATCTAAAGATGGTCGCAATGTCTGGTTTAAGTCTGGCACGTTAGGAAAAGATTTAATGCCTTGCTTTTGCCAGTTTTGAAAATCAACTGTTTGGATGAGTTTTCCTGCTTCTATTTGTGCTTGAAAAAATGCTGCAACTGTATCGGGTTCTAGACTATGGGTTGTTGCTTGTTGCCTAACCTTTAATAGTAACTCTTGTTCGCGTTTTAGATCCTCAATAGGACGTTTGTGATTCCATTTCCAGCGGGCGACATCATGTGCAATTAGCAATCGCTGCTGGATCAATTTTAGTAATTTATCTACAGGTAGTTGTTGATCTGCGATCGCAATAGCTTGAGGATTTGCTGATTGTACTGACCCAGAGTTCTGAGCAGCGAAATATAATTTTAAGTTGGCAGCAACTACTGTACTACTGAAAAAAAGTCCAAAGAAAATTATGATGACAAACAACAGTGGATGCTTTCTGAAAAAACTTAAATTCATGTCAAAAAGTTTATACACCCTGCTACCTAGCAGGAATTCTCAGTAAATCGATAGGAATACAGTATTTTCAATCTCAGACAAAATATCTCATAGTTACTGACAAAAAGCAAGTTCAGCACAAAAAACTGTTGCATGAATTATCCGGTCATTCCCAGTCTCTGACTGGGAACAAGGCAAACTTCTAACTCTTAACTTCTAACTCCTAACTCCTAACTTTTTACGCCTTTCCCGCCACCACGGAGTTTTTAAGCAAAAGTTCCACTGCTGCTTGATATTGCAGATCCGCTTCGGTGCCAATCTGTTCGCGGTTAATGGCTGCTTGGGAAATCACTTTATCCGGCTTAATACCTAATTTGTTAATATCCCGATGTTGAGGAGTTTCATACTTAGCGATTGTGACTGCCAAGCCCGAACCATCTGATAATTCAAATAACGATTGAATTAAGCCCTTTCCAAAGGTGGTTTCGCCTACCAACTGGGCACGACCATTATCTTGGAGTGCGCCGGCAAGAATCTCACTGGCACTAGCAGTTCCTTGATTCACCAAAATCACCAGAGGATCATTCGTCAAGGCTGGCCCAAGGGCTTCAAAACTACCCTGAATACCTTGTCGGTTAACAGTGTAGACGATAGTGCCGGAGTCTAACCACAGACGGGCGATTTCAATTCCTGATTGCAAGAGTCCCCCAGGATTATTTCGTAAATCCAGAATGTAGGCAGCAGCGCCTTTTTTTTCTAGACTAGAAATAGCGTGTGCCAATTCTGTTGAGGCGTTGGCATTGAATTGAGTCAGGCGAAGGTAGCCAATGGGTGTACCCTCAGTGGAAACACGCAATTCTGAGACCACAGGGTTAAGAGCAATGCGATCGCGTGTTAGTCTAATTTCCGTTTCTGTCTCTCCGTCTCGTTCGATCACCAGAGTGACAAGGCTACCACTCGGCCCGCGCATTCTGGTCGCAGCTTCATCAAGGGTAAGATTTTCTGTGGAAACGCCTTCAATTTTGAGAATGCGATCGCGTGGTCTAATCCCGGCTTTATCTGCTGGTGAACCTGCAATGGGAGCCACTACTTCCAACTTCCCAGTCTCAGGATTCAGGGCAATTTGCAATCCTACCCCAGTCAGTTCCCCAGAAGTATTGACCTGTAAGCTGCGGTACTGTTCTGGATCTAAAAAGCGGGTAAAAGGATCATCGAGGCTCTTGAGCATCGTCCCAATTGCCGTATAACTGGCATTTGAGTCGGTGAGCGGCTTCTCCAGAACCTTTTGTCTGACAGCCGCCCAGTTTTGATGATTAAACGTCTCATCTAAATAAGTGCGATTAACAATTCGCCAAACTTCCGAAACCAGCTTTTGTTCCGTGGTCAAAGCCAGCGCCGGCTGGGTGAGCGTACCAAACGCCAACCAAAACGCCATTAACAATGAAAATCCAACCCGAAAGACTTGTTTATTCATGAACCCCATTATCAATTCCACCTCAACCCAAATTGCCTAGAAATGCCTACTTGCCCTGTTGTTGATGAAATCTATCTCTCGATTATGTTACTTTTTTTATAGAAGTGGTGCATTTTTCTCATCAAGTTGTTCAGTCAACTGATGCATCGTATCCACTCACCAAAGGATAAAATCTACTTTGTGTCCACCATTTTCTGTGTAGGGGCGTAAAGAGATCGCAATATATTCCATCTTTACAAAGTGTAAAGTTTCTGAAGTCTCTTAGCACGCCCAAAGCTGACAAGCAAAAAAAAACTCCCCTTTACTAAAATCCCAAAATTGCTAATTGGGAGAGAAGTCTGAGCGACGGCTTCTGCCGATTCAGAACTTCGGGATTTATCAACCGCAACCGATTCTTAGGGACTTGAGATTGTATGGCCAACGTTTACGACTGGTTTGAGGAACGCCTAGAAATTCAGGCACTCGCTGAAGACGTCACTAGCAAGTACGTCCCTCCCCACGTCAATATCTTTTACTGCCTGGGTGGAATTACCCTGGTTTGTTTTCTCATCCAGTTTGCTACTGGATTTGCCATGACGTTCTACTACAGACCAACAGTAGCTGAAGCTTTCTCCTCAGTGCAGTACATCATGACTGAAGTGAACTTCGGCTGGCTAATTCGCTCCATCCATCGCTGGTCTGCCAGCATGATGGTATTGATGATGATTTTGCACACCTTCCGGGTTTACCTGACTGGTGGTTTCAAAAAGCCCCGCGAATTGACCTGGATAAGTGGTGTCATCCTAGCTGTGATTACCGTTTCTTTCGGAGTCACCGGCTATTCCCTACCTTGGGATCAAATTGGTTATTGGGCTGTGAAAATCGTTAGCGGCGTACCAGAAGCAATTCCCGTGGTTGGCGTTCTGATCTCCGACCTGCTGCGCGGCGGTTCGAGTGTTGGTCAAGCAACACTAACTCGTTACTACAGCGCACACACCTTTGTGCTGCCTTGGTTGATTGCAGTCTTCATGCTGTTTCACTTCTTAATGATCCGCAAACAAGGCATTTCCGGTCCTTTGTAATCTTAGCTATTAGCGAAAGGCAACATTTGTCAGTTTTCAGATCAAGTTGTTTGTTTTAAACTTATGAAACACAAGAAATTAATTGTACATAAGTTCCAAAAAACAAACACTTGTATCTGAAGCCGAAAGCTGTAAAGACCCTCCAGGCGGCTGACCGTAAATAGACAAACGCTATTTGCCGCTTTTGCTAGGGTTTCTTAGTAGCTGATAGCTTTCACAAATGCTTTAATTTAACTTAAGCAGGAGAGCACATTTCAAAATGTCAACACAAAAAAAACCTGACCTGAGCGATCCTCAGTTAAGAGCCAAACTCGCTAAAGGCATGGGTCACAACTACTATGGTGAACCCGCTTGGCCTAATGACCTACTTTACGTCTTTCCAATCGTGATCATGGGTTCGTTCGCTGCGATTGTAGCTCTAGCTGTGCTAGATCCCGCGATGAACGGTGAACCAGCAAATCCTTTCGCCACACCATTGGAAATTTTGCCGGAGTGGTACTTATATCCAGTCTTCCAGATTTTGCGATCGCTTCCTAACAAACTTTTAGGAGTGTTAGCAATGGGTTCCGTACCAGTGGGGCTGATCCTCATTCCCTTTATTGAGAACGTCAATAAATTCCAAAACCCCTTCCGCCGTCCAGTTGCAACCACAGTATTCCTCTTTGGTACCCTTGTCACCCTGTGGCTGGGTATTGGTGCTGCCTTGCCATTGGATAAATCTTTGACCTTGGGACTATTCTAAATTAGTCACCACAAAGTGCTTTGACGCCTGTGAGTTTCAAGAGCATATGCAGATGTGCTTTTGAAAAAAATCAACAGGCGTCAATTTTAATAGTTCAGATTGCATCTGGGATCTGAAGTTTGGGATGGAAAAGCTATTCCAAAATCTCAAATCACCAAAAGTCACCAAATACAAACATTTTTCACTTACTTAGTTAACGTAAGTTGCTAGTTACAACCCTCGAAATGCCAAAATCGCTCATGTTTTGTATTTTGGTAAACAGAATATCTCAATTAAGATTTTTCTCTATCAGAGAAATTTTGCGAATAGTGCAAAATTTAATAACTAGCAACTTGGGTTTACTTATATTTAAGTCACAGTTAATGCTTAGCATAGTGCAGCAAGACCATCTGACGGTTAAGAGCGAACTCAGTCTCCTAAACCAGGTGCAAGAATGGTTCGAGCAATTTTGTCTGCAACATTTGTCTCAACTTGGCTGGTCAAAAACCCAACTTGATCGCCTCAATTTAGCATTAGCAGAAGGCTTTACCAACGCTGTTCGTCATGCTCATCATGCTTTACCCCCGGAAACAACCATTGAGATTAACGTTTTTCTGTGGATTGACCGACTAGAGATTAGAATTTGGGATTATGGAAAACCTTTTAATCCTGATGCGATCGCAGAGCCAGAGCCAGGTACGCTGCAAGTAGGCGGGTATGGATGGTTCCTCCTCCGGCGGTTGGCTGACCGTGTTGTATACGAACGTGGTGCAGATGGTAGAAATTGCCTCCTCATCGTCAAATACTCTGTAGAATCACAAAATTGACACTCCCCGCTCTAAAGAGACGGGGATTCTTGAATCTAAGACATAACTTGCTCAAACAGGTTTGCACCAACTAGAGTAGCGGTTTGATCTCCCCAAGCCTTGCTTGCATCAAGTGCAAAGGTTCCGGTATGCCCTACCGTACCCAATCCTCGACTAAGGATATTTCTAGCAGCGTTCTCATCTCTATCCATCACACAACCACACTTACAAACGTGTGTTCGAGTGGATAGTGTAATCTTTCCAATTTCACCGCAACTAGAGCAATAAGAGCTTGTATATTGCGGATTAACCGCAACCGTGACCCGTTTAAACACTTTTCCAAAGTATTCGTAGGAGGTATATTTTGAATTTGCTCTCATCTTGACGGTGGTTAAATTGCAATATTCTTTGAATTTGAGTAATATATTTTTTACGTGAAATTCCTTAGTTATTATGATTTTTTTGTAAAACCTCAAAAAATATTGTTGTATAAAAAGAATTAATGAATACAGTAAAGATAGCATTCGAGTTACACTAGCTCCCTTGTTAAGATTTGTCAGCAGTGTTGAGAGTCTTATTTTTTGTTCTCCAACAAGTTGCCATTTAGTGCTTAAAGAGATAGAGGAGATCGGGGACATATGACTAAGACAGCCCTAATTACAGGAATAACTGGTCAAGATGGCTACTATCTCAGCCATTTGCTCCTCAACCGGGGTTACCGAGTCGTAGGATTAGTACCCCCGCATCGACAACCTAATTTGACAAAACTGGGAACACTGGCAAATCAGGTAGAAATTTTTACGGTTGACTTGAGGGATAATGCGGCGCTGTTGACCGCAGTTGAACATCTGCGTCCCCAAGAAATTTACAATTTGGCGGCTCCCAGTTTTGTACCCGACTCCTGGAACGACCCATTGGGAACCCTGGATCTCATAACTGGTACGGCTACCAGGCTTTTGGAAGCAGTACGAAAAGTTGGTTTGCCTACCAGATTTTATCAAGCTAGCAGTTCCGAAATGTTTGGCGATGTATCTGTTTCGCCTCAAGATGAGGAAACTCCTTTTCGTCCCAAAAATCCCTATGCTGCGGCCAAGATGCACGCCCACTGGACGATGGTGCATCACAGACAGCGCTATGGACTATTTGCCTGTAGCGGAATTTTATATAATCACGAGTCTCCTCTACGCCCACCTCAGTTTGTTACACGCAAAGTTTCTTTAGCAGCCGCATCAATTAAATTAGGTTTAACTGACACCTTAGAAATGGGTAACCTAGATGCTAAACGTGATTGGGGTTTTGCCGGAGATTACGCAGAAGCAATGTGGCTAATGTTGCAAGTTGATGAACCACAAGAATATGTGATTGGCACGGGTAAACTGCACAGTGTTAGAGATTTAGTTGCCACAGCCTTTGAGTCTGTCGGATTGGATTGGACGCAGCATATAGTCATAAATACCAGCTTATTGCGAAAAGATGAGCATTTTCAACTAGTAGCTAACCCCAGTAAAGCTAAAAGAAACCTCGGTTGGGAACCCCAAGTGAGCTTTGAGGAACTTTTAGAAAAAATGGTAAAAACAGATTTAGAGCGGTTACAAAGCGGTGCGCTCGCGCCCTTACCGCGAGTGTAAATAACCTAACATGCACATCACTACAGTGACAGAAAACCTCAAGTTAGGTGATAAAGTTAATAAAAAAACGAACCATGTCTTCGTGTTCTTAGAAATTTTTGCCCACGAAGGTGGTATTCAATCATATATAAAAGATATTTTTCGCGCCTATCTGGGATTGAGCCAAGACTACAAGGCAGAAGTCTTTTTGCTCCGAGATAGTCCTGATAGCTTAAATCCGTTTGAAGACGAGAACTTAAAATTTCATTACTTTAAAAATCAGTCTCCCTATTTGGGGAGACTGCAAATGGCAGCAGCTTTACTTAAGTGTCTGTTGCAAAGCCGTCCGCAGCAAGTTTTCTGCGGTCATATTAACTTAGCAGTATTAGTACAAACTCTTTGCCAGCTCTTGGGGATTCCTTACACCGTGCTAACTTACGGTAAAGAAGTCTGGGAACCCCTGAAAAATCAAGAACGTCGCGCCCTGACATCAGCAGCTGGAATTTGGACAATAAGTCGCTACAGCCGCGATCGCGCTTGTGTTGCTAATGGTCTAAACCCGAAAATGGTACAGATGATGCCTTGTGCAATTGATGGGGATAAATTTACTCCTGGTTGCAAGCAGCCAGAATTAGGCAAGAAGTATGGCTTAACTGGTGCTAAGGTGTTAATGACAGTAGCGCGGTTATGGTCAGGGGATATTTACAAGGGTGTAGATGTCACGATTCGGGCATTACCACAAATCGCTCAGGTTTTCCCAGAAGTGAAATATTTGGTAATTGGTCGCGGTGATGATCAACCACGATTGGCGCAGCTAGCAAAAAATTTAGGTGTTAGCGATCGCGTCGTATTTGCTGGTTTCGTTGCCACAGAAGAATTAATGGAACATTACCGCCTTGCTGATGCCTATATTATGCCTTCGCAAGAAGGCTTTGGCATTGTTTATCTGGAGGCAATGGCTTGTGGAGTGCCGGTGTTATCCGGTGACGACGATGGTTCCTCTGACCCCTTGCAAGATGGTAAACTGGGATGGCGAGTACCACACCGCAGTTTTGATGCTGTAGCAGCCGCTTGTATAGAAATGCTTCAAGGGGATGACCAGCGATGTGATGGCGAGTGGCTGCGAGAACAGGCGATCGCTCTGTTTGGCATAGATGCCTTCCAACAGCACTTGCAAAAAATGCTTCTATCCTCAGTAATCAAGTCCATTTGAGTCGAAATGACTCATGACCAATGACTAAAATCGCTATCCTAGAGGGAGAGCAGGACGACATTTAAAAAATGAGCTTTAAGTCATTTCAATTGAATCTTTTAAATCTCCGCCCTTGGCTCACCCTGCTGGCAGTTATTTGGTTGCTGGCATCAGTGGGCTTGGGTTGGTTGGTTAATTCGTTGCTAATTATTTTCGGGTTGCTGTTGTTGGCACCCATTGTGGCTTTTTTTGGCTTTCGTTGGTGGTTGCAACGCAACTTGGTTGCTGATCAGTGTCCCGTCTGTGGATATGAATTTACAGGTTTAAATAACAGTCAGTTGCAGTGTCCTAACTGTGGGGAGTCACTGTTAGTACAAAATAGTCATTTTCAGCGATTCACACCAGAAGGCACAATTGATGTCACTGCTGTCGAAGTTATAGCCCAATCACTGGAAGATTAGTCAAGGGTCATTAGTCATTAGCAAAGTCCAAATGACTAATGACTATTTATTTGCGAGATTGAGAGGGTGTAGCTATACTGTCGCGGGGATACTTCGCCCACATACAGCGAGTATTTTCCTGCCTGCCAGAAACCAGAAAGTTCTGACTTACCTCCAGAGTAACTATCTGCTAGTACACAAAAGCGCCCCCCAGGCCCGTCGATCAACAGCGTTGGCTTGCCTTGACTTTCTACTGTTAATCGCAAGTAAGGTAGTGACTCTGTAACCTGGATAACTTGATTAGGTTCAGTGGTAATATTGCCACAATTACTTTTGACAGTTCCCCCAGACTTTCCTTTCAAAATCAGTGGATCTGGTTGGAGATTCCGACTAATTTGGACTGTTGGTGTCTGTGCCAAATTAGCCTCAGTGAAAACCAAACTCATCGCCAAAGCTATGGGAACAATTGCAAGTAGCCTAAGCGTCTTCATTTTAATTAATGCTCCAGATTTTTTAGAGCAATATTGTTATACAGTAGTGATTTAATTGACGACAGCAATCAATCTTGGTTCCAAAAGCTGCCGTATAACCTAATACCATTGAATGAAAGGGAACAGGGAACGGGGAACTCTTAACAGGGAAAATTAAGCCAGACACTTGCGGTGGGGTTTCAACCTACCTTGTGATACAAGGATTTTTTCGCCCGCGAGGGGCAAGGCTTAAAACCTTGCAACTCTTGGAGACG
Organism: Nostoc sp. NOS(2021); assembly: GCF_017115025.1. Taxonomy (GTDB): domain Bacteria; phylum Cyanobacteriota; class Cyanobacteriia; order Cyanobacteriales; family Nostocaceae; genus Nostoc. Next base: position 27,791 of record NZ_JABXKM010000311.1, read on the forward strand.
CTACCGCGAACGGGGCTAATTCTCTCTTTTCTGTTAAGAGTTCCCTATTAAGAGTTCCCGCCCCGTTGGTGCAGCCTCTCGTAGAGAAGGGGATGGGTTAATTTGTGAAGATTTGATGTGCGTAGTCCTGGTTGCAATGCCAGCAGGACTACGCACTCAGATCCCCCAAGCTCCTTAAAACGGATTTACAAGCGCCTTTTAGGGAATGAAACAGCCCGACTAAAAAGGGGGCTTTAAAAGGCAACAAGAAAAAACATAATTTTTACCTGCCCAGAAAGGTCTTGCACGCACAGACATTAGCTAAAATCACTAAGACAACCACCAAAAATAGAATTTGGTTGGTCTGTTGTTGAATAAGTGTGCTAACTGAGGTAGAAAAGATTGATGAATCCTCAACCAGAAGAAGACTTACAGCGTCGCCTCAATAAGCTAGAGGCAGAGATTAATTCCCCACCTGGGGTGGTTCAACAACCACAAGAACAAAAACAAACGCCTCAGTCTGTTTTTGCCAACTTGAACTTGCAACTGGAGCGATTTCAGATTTGGTTCAACAGCTTGTCTGGGGCGAAAAAGCTGGTAGTTTTGGGTGTGACGGTGCTAGTAGGCTTGGCAATGCTGCAAACAGTGTTTAAACTGGTTGCATCTGTGATCAGTCTGGCACTTTTGGCAGTGTTAGTGTATGTTGGATACAAATTTTTTGTGTCTAGTAGCTTTCAACGTAAGTAATAAGTTGATATGCATTTACTTCGGACTCTGCCCAGAGTTATGAAAGTCAGGAGCCAGAATACAAAAGGCTCCTGACTTATGACTCCTAAATTCTATTTCAATATGCTTTTCTTTTTGCCGATGAGCTTAGTCTATTTTAATTGTGCCGATCGCGGCGTAGAAATAATGTCAAAGGGAATTATGCGATGACGACACCAATTGTCAGGAGAACTAGTAATCAATCTGATCAGTCAAAAGAACCGGAAAGAGCCAAGTCGCTGTTGCTAGCAGGTAGGCGTTTTGCTGCTTGGGCAGCTGAAATCACACTAGTGGTTACTAGTGGGTTGATTCCCTTCGGTATTGGTGTCTATGCCAATTCTAGAAGCGATCTGAACCGAGTGCCGCTTAACCCCGTGCTGGTAGTAACAGAAAGAGCGATCGCCAGACCCCTGGCTCTGCCTGTGAGCTATGGCATCCCTAACGTCGCATGGCCGACTAATATTTTGTGGACAATCGCCCTGTTAGCGCCTGTAACTCTCTCGTGGTGGCAATTGTATTTATTGGCTAAGACTGGTAGCACAATTCCTAAACGTTGGTTAAAAGTGCGGGTTGTCAACGAGCAAGGGACGCCGCCCGGATTGGGGGCAGTTGTGATTAGAGAAGGAGTTGGGCGTTGGACTGTACCCATTTCCATCGCCTATCTGTTGTGGCGCTACAGCTTTGCTTTTCCGAATTTAGGATTATTTACATTTTTGTCTTTGTTAATGATTGTGGGTGAAGGGATCGGCTTACCGTCGCGCCGAGGGCGTCGCGCACTGCATGATCAACTCGCAGGCACTTTTACAATAGATGCACTCTCAGCTAGCAACAGACAAGCTCAGTCTGCTAGCGGTAATGATCAAGCAGAAGAATGGCAGGAGGGAAATGAAGAATTAGCGGCAGCCCAAACCAACCAGTCGCCTAATCTGTGGCGGCGAATACAGCAAAATCCTAATCTTACCTTGTTTGGGGTAGGGCTTACGAGTATGACTGCTGTGTTGGCAACTTTAATCGGCACTCAAGTTTATATCCAAATTCAACAATCCCAGCGAGCAACTAAGCAAATCAACAGCCAACAGTTCCTCGAACTTGTCAAACCATTGAGTCCCAACTCTGGGGCTACTAATGAGCAACGCCAAACTGCAATTCTGGCTATGGGTGGTCTTAATGACCCACAGTCCATAAAATTTCTGGCGGATCTCTTGGTTAGCGAAACTAACCCCAGCCTCCTGGATACGATTCAACAAGCTTTGACAACTGTTGGCCCCCAAGCCATCCCGGAACTAAAAAATAAGAATCAGTTTTTGGTGGGTGAACTGGAATCTGTGGGTAGCACAGCAAGCCAAGAGCGGGAATTACGGCAAGGACGGCTACAAAGAAACCAGGGGACAATCAACAAGATTCTCTCCGTTTACAGTGGTAAAGTCAACGGCGTTGACCTTAGTAGCACCCAATTAGGTCAAAGTGGTACTCCCGGAAGTTCCTTCTTCAACTTGGTACTAGACAACGTTGATTTATCAGGAGTTAAGTTAAAATCTGCAAATCTTAACCAAGCCAGTTTGAAGGGTAGCCGCTTCCGGGGTGCGGGTGAGGATGGACGCTGGGATACCTACGACGATGCGATCGCTGATTTAAGCCAAGCTCAGTTGCAGCAAGCCAATCTTACTGATGCTAACCTTAGCCGAGTCTTGATGAACCATATCGATTTGAGCCGCGCCACTCTCAACAGAGCCAACTTATCTAATGCGCGTCTATTTGAGGCCAAACTCAACAGCACCCAACTAGTAGGAGCCGATCTGCGAAACGCAGTTTTAGAAAAAGCCAGCTTAACTGGGGCTGATTTAGGCGACGCCAACTTGAACGAAGCCAATCTGTATGCTGCGCGTTTAGGTCGCGTTAGTGCTATAGGAACACAATTATCCTTTGCCAACTTAACGAACACTGATTGGCAAGGGGCAGATTTATCAGGAGCCTATTTGGATCGTGCTAATCTCAGCAATGCTAACCTCAGCGCTACTCGTCTAGCTGGTGCTGTTTTGCGTTCTGCCCAGATGGAAAACGTTAACTTGCAAAATGCCGACCTGAGTCTTGCAGATTTACGAGGGGCGAATGTCGCCGGAGCAGATTTTAAGGGGGCAATTCTCGCCCCTAGCAAACAAGATCCAGCAGATCAATTTGTCCAAACCCCAGATTTAGGCTCAGTATCTGCCGTAGTTCAAGGGGTTGATTTTTCTCAAGCCAAAAATTTAGATGCCAAGCAATTAGCGTACATTTGTACTCAAGGTGGCATTCATCCCCGTTGCCCGTAGAATGAGAGAGGGGAAGAGGCAGGGGAGCAGGGGAGCAGGGGAGGATGAGGGAGACAAGGGAGACAAGGGAGACGAGGGAAGAGTTTTCCCAATGACAAATGACAAATGACAAATGACTAATGACTAATGACTAATGACTAATGACTAATGACTAATTGGTGTGAGGAGTTCGGTTATGAAGTATATTCCATATCTGGTTTCAGTTTTGGGGGCTGGCTTAGTCTTGAGTCTGGCGAGTACTAACCCAGCACAAGCTCAAGTAGCCTATGGCAGTTATATCGGTATAGGCCCCGCTATTGGTATTACCGATGGTATCCAACTCGGAGGGGTGATAGCGGGACGCTACAAGCTTTTGGAAGCACCAATTTCACTCCGCGCCCAAGTGTTAATTGGTAAGAATACGGCAGTTGTGCCAACGGTTTCCTACGATTTCCCCCTCAACTGGCAAGCTGATGCCTACCTGGGTGCTGGGTTAGTGTTGGCTGGTGGTGGTGGATCTTCTCCTGTGGGCGACAAAATTAGTTTTGCTTTACAACCGGGCATTGATTATATGATCCCAAATAGCAATACTGTCCTTTTTGGCAACGCCATCATCGCTTTTGATGCCTATCGTGATAGTAGTGGTACAGCTGTCTCGGTACAAGGCGGTATTGGTTTGAGATTTTAATGGGCAGATGAAAACCCGACAGCGATCGCTATCTCTAAGAAGCGTTAAACTTCATTGCAAATTAAGAAGTTAGTCCAAACAACGTGATAGTTTTTGGTCATGTCTAGAGACAGCACAGGATTAACACAGGAGAACACAGTGGCAATGGAATCAAATTTATTAACGGATGCGGGCACAGATGAAGTGAATCAAGATTTCAGTGAATATGTCGCCAATCTGCAACTTCACATGACTCTGCAAGCTCGCAATCTTGTTCCAACCCTGAAGCAAACACTGGTAGATAGTCGCCAGCAATTACTCCATCAAACCCAAGCCCACTTTGAAAAGCTAGTTTCTCGACAAGGGCTATAAAAATATTCAAACTTTAATCAAAATTCAAATAAAATAAAGGCAGATGTTGTTGGGTCAATGCCAATGGTGTTCTCACAAGGTCTGCTTTTTCTGCTTTTTTAAGTATTAAGTTACTAAAATCACCCTTTTGGCGCAATAGTAAGGGGCAGAAAGTAGTTAATATTATCTAAAACACTCGGTAAGCGTAAAACTCAGTCTCAGTCCCTTTAGGGCTGAGGTATTAAGTTACTCGTGCGACTTTAGGAAGAGTCGTTCGTGATATAATCATCTTGCCAAGGTGTAACTCCTTTAGCATTGTGAAACAGTTAAGACACAATTTCAGCTAAGAATTTAGGGGGAAAGAGCCGACGAAAACTCTTAAAACAGTTAGGGTAATAAAAAAGTACCCAAATCCATAAAAAACAAATATTGTTGATATGTTGATAAAAAAGTAGGGCGGGGCACGCTCAAACTCTAGGTTTAAATATCCTAGTACGCTTGAGAAGATAGACTCTGGAGGAATTCAATAACTTGGGCTGCGTTGATTGGTGCTGTGGCACGGTCAGAAGGTTTAAGCATTGCCGCAAGGATATTGGGTTTTAAAGTCCGTCGTTGATCCAAGAATCTCAGTGTCTTTAGACCTGAGAGTGCCAATGCAGCAGTTCCTTTGAAGATCAGTTAGTGAAGGCTAAATGGCGGCTCGAATTAAAATGACTTCATTACTTCCTCGAAACCTCAGCGTTGTTATCCGACCAGTCCAATACCGGGATCTGGACGGGATTGAGCGCATAACTCAAGAGTCATTCGCAGCCCTCACTCCGAAGGGAGCAGGTTTTGCCATCAGCCAGATGCAAAGGCTGCGTCGCTGGTATGGATTACTCAAATTTTTGAGTTGGTTTCCTAACCCGCTACAGTATCGCCTCTGTGCCTACGTTGCAGAGCAAGGGCGGATACTTTTAGGAATGATTCAAGTGTCACCGTTTAACCGAACACGCAGCACTTGGCGGATTGATCAAGTGCTGTTGGAGCGTGGTGTCGATAAACAAGGAATTGGCTCGCAACTTTTGCGTCATTGCTTTGAATCGATTTTGGAAGCTCGCACTTGGCTACTGGAAGTTAACATCAATGACATAGAGGCGCTGGCACTATATCGACAAAATGGATTCCAGCGTCTGGCAGAAATGACGTACTGGGAAATTGGGCCAGAATTACTGGTTGAATTGGCACAAGCAGAGCCAGATTTGCCCAACCTCTTGCCAGTAAGTAATGCTGATGCCCAGTTACTATATCAGCTTGATACGGCATCGATGCCACCTTTGGTACGTCAGGTTTTTGACCGTAACACCCGCGACTTTAAAACCAGTTTGTTCGGCGCTTTAACTGATGCAGTGAAGCAATGGCTGACCAAAACAGAAGTAGTCAGTGGTTACGTATTTGAACCCCAACGCAAAGCTGCGATCGGCTATTTTCAGGTGCAACTTGACCGTAATGGTGAAGTCCCCCACGCTGCAACGTTGACGGTTCATCCTGCTTACACCTGGCTATATCCAGAATTACTATCTCAGCTGGCTCGCATTGCCCAAGATTTTCCCCAGCAAGGGTTACAACTAGCTTCCTCAGACTATCAGGCAGAGCGAGAAGAGTATTTGGAACGAATTGGAGCAAAACGCATAGAACATACATTAGTTATGTCTCGCTCTGTGTGGCACAAGCTACGGGAGTCTAAATTCGTCTCCTTAGAAGGAATCCAGTGGACTGACATGCTGCAAGGTTTACAACCGACTCGTAAACCTATACCAGGTGGGATGTCATGGATACAACCACCAAAGCTGCAATCGTCAGAGAAACCACTGCAAAGCTTGTCAGAACCGATTAACTTTTCGGCAAAAAACCCTAGCATAGAAGCATCGCCGATTCCTGAATCAGCAGATGTACAGCAGGAGAATTAGTGTGATATCCCAAGAGCAAGCAAAACCGTTTATTTCAGCGTTGGGATTGGATTTCGGTCGCAAGCGGATTGGTGTGGCTGGGTGCGATCGCACGGGTTTAATTGCCACGGGGATCACCACAATTGAGCGCACATCTTTTGAGCAGGATGTCGAGCAAATCCGACAAATAGTTAATGAACGCGAGGTGCAAGTTCTAGTTATGGGCTTACCTTATTCAATGGATGGCTCACTAGGATTTCAGGCACGTCAAGTTCAGAAATTTACTATAAGACTTGCTAGAGCACTGAAACTGCCTGTGGAATATATGGATGAGCGATTAACTTCATTTCAAGCAGAGCAACTGCTGATAGCTGAGAACCGCTCCCCGTCACGCCATAAAGGTTTGATTGACCGCAAGGCAGCCGCTTTGATTTTACAACAATGGCTGGATGTTAAGCGTGCCAACTCCCGCAGTTCAGTGGCGGCTATTGAGTACTGATACCTTTTAACATGATATTCTGAAAACGATTAGCCAGCAGTTGTATCTATGTCTAAAGCTATTTGCTTGGCATAATATGTCATTAAATAGTTAAGCGATTTCCCAACTTGCTGGTATTTATTAAATTTCTACATTTCGGCTATGTTTTCCTCTCCATTTCCTGAAGAAAATGATAACGCTCATGCGGGTTCCATCACTTTGACCGATGACAAAGGGCGATCGCTCGAATGTTACATAGAGCATTCCCTGGAGGTAGATGGACAAGAATACGTTTTGCTTCTTCCTGTAGACTCACCTGTAGAAATTTTTTCTTGGGAAGGTGACGGTGAGGAAGAAGAAGCGGTTCTGGTAGAAGATGACACCACGATTGAGCAAATTTTTGCTAATGCTCAAGCTGTACTATCTGAGCAAAACCTGATATTGAAGAACACAGCCTATGCTCTGACAGTTGCAGGTGATTTACCGCCAGTTGAAGAATCAGAACTCTTCACCTTAGAAATTGAAGACGAAGAGGCTGATTTAGAGCCAGAGCAATTACAGCTACTCGCTAGCTTCTATGATGAAGATCAGGAGTATGCAATTTATACACCCCTCGATCCCCTGTTGTTTTTTGCACGGATAGCGAAAACAGGTGAACCTGAATTACTCTCGCCAGAGGAGTTTCGCAAAGTGCAACCTCTGTTAGAGGAACATCTTTTTAATGAAGTAGAATAAGATTAAAAATTCAAAATGAAAATCTAACATTTTGAATTTTTTAATTGGGAATTTTTCATTGTAATCAAAATCTACTTAAACCTTTTACCATGTCCCTTTAAATGTGGAAGCGATGAAACATTGACACTAAATTGGGACTATTAGTATTGTTTAAAATCCTGGAAAAAGCATTTTTGTAGGGATTTTCAATTCAAAATCTAAAATCTGTCTTGAAAAGTTTGCTCAACGGGGGGAACCCCCGCACGCAACTTTTGTCTCCGACACGCTACGCGAACGCAAAATCCAAAATTGGTATGAGGTGCTGAAAATGGCTTATAGCGATTTTACATTAAGTAAATTTAAAAAGTCATTCAGCATCCGCATTGATGAAGAAACTGATTTATGTGCCAATATAGAACCTTTACAGGCAAGTGAGAAACTCAAAAATTCTTTAGAAGAAACTACAGAACTGGCTTTAGCAATTAATACTGAAAAAGCTCGTTCAGAAATGATTATCACTCCGATATTGTTGGAGGTAAGACGCAGGGCTAATTATCCAATTAGTTTATTTTCGGGAACAGATTTTAACGTAGATGCAGAAAACGGTCTGAATGGCTATTGTGATTTTATCATCAGTCGTTCTAAAGAGCAACTAACAATTAATGTGCCAGTGGTGGTTATTATTGAAGCAAAAAATGAAAATATTAAAGGTGGATTAGGTCAATGTGCGGCGGCAATGTTGGCAGCACAATTATTTAATCAACAAGAAGGAAATGAAATTAGAAAAATTTCCGGCGCGGTAACAACAGGGGATATTTGGAAGTTTTTGAAGTTAGAAGAAAACGATATATTTATTGATTTGAGTAATTATTACATCAAAGAGATAGATAAGATTTTAGGGATTTTATCTCAAAGTGTTCAGGGAGATATCCCAGAATGGAGTTCGACTAACTAAACTATATTGGGTTATGCTCATTTGTCTGAGCTATTTAAATTTGACTGTTGACTATGACCTGGAACAATCTTTTACAGCCTGACTTGATTTTAGAAGGTTCAGTGTTGAACCTAACACCAGATATTATCCAAAAATACGGGCTGAAGGGGCTGGTATTGGATGTAGATGAAACCTTAGTACCCTTTAGAATCGGGGTGGCTTCCCCAGAACTACAACATTGGGTGGAGCAAATTCGCACCTGTACTGCATTGTGCTTGGTGAGTAACAACCTCAGTGAAGCGCGAATTGGTGGAATTGCGCGATCGCTCAATCTACCTTACTACTTAGGTGCAGCCAAGCCCTCCCGACGCAAAATTAGGGCAGCACTTAGGGGAATGGATCTACCAGTGCATCAAGTAGGGATGGTAGGCGATCGCTTGTTTACCGATGTTTTAGCAGGTAATCGCCTGGGGATGTTTACCATTTTAGTCGAGCCGATTGTTCATGCCGACGCAGCCCTGCGCTCTCATCCCGTCCGCAACTTTGAAGTCTGGATATCTGAAATTCTGGGAGCCTCTATTACCCCCAAGAAAAAGAAGATTCACAAAAGTTGAGAAATCGTCAGGAAAGTAAATCTAAAGAAATAATTAAGGAATCTTTATCTGATTCAAAAATCGGGGATCATAAGTATTAATAATATGGGATCAGCCAAAAAAGATCCTAACTCATACTAAGTAAATATACACCCGTAAAGCGTCAGCCTTCACTATAGAGGGATTGGCGCTTTACAATTTTGGATTTTAGATTTTGGATTTTGGATTGAATCTAATGTGGGTAGATTTAAAGCCTAAAAGGTTGTTTCCATTGGCTTTAGTCTGTTCATCTGGCGCGTTTTAGGGTAGGGGTCTAAAAAACTTATGCAAGATGTCTAATCTGAAATCTATAGCAGGGGACTGGGGACTGGGTTGAAAGTCTGTTTGTATATAGGTTTTATCATCAGTTAATGTCCTAACCTTCTTGTCCGTTGCTATAAAATCTAAAATCTAAAATCTAAAATCTAAAATTGAAAAATGTCACTAACAATTGTTGTCAAAATCGGTACTTCTAGCCTAACCCAACCAGAAACGGGACAATTAGCACTTTCTACGATCGCTACCTTGGCGGAAACACTCTGCTATTTAAGACGCCAAGGACATCGGGTGATTTTGGTTTCCTCTGGCGCTGTGGGGGTGGGTTGTGCGCGGTTGGGCTTAACTGAACGTCCGAAGGCGATCGCACTCAAACAGGCTGTAGCAGCAGTTGGGCAAGGCAGGTTAATTCGTATATACGATGATTTATTTACTACTCTGCAACAGGCGATCGCTCAAGTATTATTGACTCGCAGTGACTTAGTACAGCGCAGCCGCTATCTCAACGTCTACAACACCTTTCAGGAACTACTCAGACTGGGAGTGATTCCCATAGTCAATGAAAATGATACCGTAGCAATAGACGAACTAAAATTTGGCGACAATGACACCCTTTCGGCATTGGTTGCCAGTCTAGTAGAAGCAGATTGGCTATTTTTGCTCACCGATGTTGATCGGCTGTACTCAGCTGATCCGCGTTCCGTACCAGATGCCCGGCCGATCGCTTTAGTTAGTAGCATTAAGGAATTAACAGAATTACAAATACAAACAGGTTCCCAAGGTTCTCAGTGGGGTACTGGCGGTATGGTGACAAAAATTTCGGCTGCGAGGATTGCGATCGCTGCGGGAGTGCGTACCGTAATTACCCAAGGGCGATTTCCCCGGAATATCGAAAAAATTATCCAAGGTGAACTGATTGGAACGCATTTTGAACCGCAACCGGAACCAACTTCGGCGCGTAAACGTTGGATAGCTTACGGACTTGTGCCTGCGGGTAAATTGTATTTAGATGAAGGTGCGATCGCGGCAATTTCTCTAGCGGGAAAATCATTATTAGCTGCTGGAATTAAGCTAGTAGATGGAGAGTTTGACACACAGGATGCTGTGCAATTGTGTGACACCAACGGTAACGAAATTGCCAGAGGACTTGTGAATTACAACAGCAATGAACTGCAAAAGATTTGTGGGCATCATTCGCGGGAAATTCCGACAATTTTAGGTTATGCCGGTGTAGAAACCGTGATTCATCGAGATAACTTGGTTTTGACTTAGGATGGAAATGAGATAAATTTCGTGACTACTAACTGGGAGAGTAAAAAATATTATGACTCAAACCTTAGAAAATGCTGTTAACTTCCCAGAAGAACAACACTTCTTCAAACGTGGATTAAGTTGGGAAAAGTTTAAAGCAATTCAAGCTAGCTTTGAAAATGTACCGGGAGTGCGGTTGTTTTATTGTGAGGGAATTTTAGAAATTGTGAGTATTGGTAAACCTCATGAGGTGATTAAGTGTTTAATTGCTGGACTATTGATTACTTATATTGAAGTCAAAGGCATTGAATTTTTTCCCAGTGGCAGTTTTAGCCAGATTATTCCCAAAATAGTAGAATATCAAGCAGATTTATCTTATTGCTTTGGAACGGACAAACCTGTAGCAGACTTGTGTATTGAAGTAGTGATTACTAGCGGTAGTCCCATCAAGCTACAGAAGTACAAATTAATGGGAGTCCCCGAAGTTTGGTTTTGGGAAGATGGCACATTTGAAGTTTACTGCTTACGAGAACAAGAATATGAGAAAGTTGTTAAAAGTGAGTTGCTAGCAGAATTAGATTTATCCCTGCTCAATCGTTGTCTTTTGTTATCGTCTCCCTTGGAAGCAATTAGAGAGTTTCGCCAGGGCATTCAGCAGTAAAAGGAGTCAGGAGAGTTTCATCCATAAAGGGATGGAGTTTTTAATTAGCAATAATTTTTTTCTTAACTTAATTTTTACCGTAAGACTCATAATTAAAGAAAGCAACAATTGAATCTACTAAAAGATGGCTAATCAAAAGCTGACATCATGTTGGTAGAGTTGAAGTTAGAGTTCATAATCTGATTCATGCAATAAGTCTAATGGTGTGACAACAAAGAAGGCAGTTGGTACATGGAGTAAAAGACACGCGCTCCACATACCTCAAGTAGAGTAGCCTGACTTTGCTCGGTGTAACCTAAAACTCTCATACCAGCGGCAACACCTGCACGTACACCCAAAACGCTATCTTCTACAACCGTACAGGATGCAGCTTGAACTTCCATCTTTTTAGCCGCGTATAAGAATAAGTCAGGTGCTGGCTTCCAACTTCCAATTTGATATGAGCTAAAGATACGTCCTTCAAATCGAGGCAGTAGGTTAGTTACACGCAAAGCTAACTTAATTTTTTCCGGTGGGCCACTGGAAGCAACGCAAATAGGTAGATTAATCTTGTCTAAAGCTGCTTCTATTCCTTCTACAGGAAGTAGTTCACGCTCGAATGCTTCAGCGGTACGGATACGAAGCTGAGTTACAAAATCTTGCGGCATCTTTTTCCCAAGTCTTTGCTCAATGACAGCAACACAATCGGCCATTTTGCAACCCTTAAATAACAAAATTGCTTCTTCAAGCTTGATTGCAAGTCCAAACTCAGCGACGAATTCCACAAGAACGCGATTCCCTAATACCTCGCTGTCTACCAATACTCCATCACAGTCAAAAATAACTAATTCTGTTTGCACTTATACGTTCCACGCGTCACTCATTTACAAATTCGGGATTTGTGATCAAAGCGATCGCCACACCGCCCCACAATGGCGCATCATCACCCAAAATCGCCGGCACAATTTCAAAATCAACTTCTGGTAAAGCTGTCTCCCGCGCCACCCGTTGCAGCACCTGCCAAAAATCCTCTCCCGCCTTCGTCACACCACCTCCCAACACAAAGCGCTGCGGATTCATCAAGTTCGCCACATTGCCAATACCCACACCCAGCGCCCAAGCAGCCTTGTGCAAAACTTCCTTAGCCAAATCATCACCAGCCGCCGCCGCTTCACTTACCAACTGCCCCGTCAGTAACATTAAATTATCCCCCACTAAACCCCTCAAAACCTCTCCATCTCTGAGTCCTCCGCGCCTCTGTGGTACCCTCCGGGAAGCCGCTAGGGCGTCTACGTTCTCCAAAATTTCCCTAACATTTTGCGCCATATAAGGCCCCGACGCCAAACGTTCCACACATCCCCGCTTACCACATAAACAAACTGGCCCAGCAGGATCTACAACGATATGTCCAATTTCGCCAGCCATCCCACCAGCACCCCGCCAAGGCTGCCCGTTGAGTATCCAACCACCACCCACGCCAGTGCTAACAGTTATGTAAAACAGGCTATCGTATCCCTGACCGGCACCAAAACGATGTTCACCCAAAGCAGCAACATTAGCATCATTGTCTACACCAACAGGAATACCAAACTCATCCTCCAACAACCCTTTGAGGGGAATGTTTTCCCATCCGGCGACATGATGAGATAGTCGCACCGTCCCTGTAAAAGCGTCTACAGGCCCCCCAAAGCTGACACCGATCGCAGCAGGTTTTGCGTCTTCTAGCAGCGAGTAAATGAGCGATCGCATAATTTCCAAGTCAGTGCTAGCATCTGCATTAGCTGGTGAGAGGCGGCGTTCATAACGCAACCACTTTCTCGAACCGATATTTACCAATGCTGCCGCCAGCTTAGTTCCGCCAAAATCGAGAGCTAAAATTAATGTCATTCACTCACCTTTTATTACACCATCACACAAAGTAGTTTCTTTCTTCAGAAAGATGTTTGCGCTCAAGATACATTTAACACTAGAAAAAACTACACTATTATTTAGCAACTCATGACTACTGAGCAACCCAATCCACTCATTGATTTCTCTCACGCCAAAGAACCTCCTCGCTCTCTTGATATCGATAAAGCTCAAGAGGCAGATCCCATTGAACCAGACGAAGTTAGTGGACAGAGTAAGCAAAACCCTACTCCTGATGATTTGAATCGCGAAGATGAAGATCCCAGAATCGGGGGTAGTCAAATAATTAGTGGGAATATTTCAGCTGGTTAAATAATTGGCATGACTAAGTTACTCACCTTTTTGTGAGTTAAGTACTCCATCAATAAACTGTTGTAATCGTTCATAATGTGAACCTTTCCAATAAATGCGCTCGCAGTCTTGGCAACGCTGGAATTGCTCAATCTGCGTAGCTTGCCGCCGTAGGCATCGCACATTTTCTGGCAGTTGATCAATGATCGATTGCTTATCTACAGGTTCTAATAATCCATTGCAGCGCAAACACCGTTGAAATGGTAAGACTAATTTAAACAAGTCGAAGCGTTGTAGTACTTCTATGATTTGTTGTTGAGGGTTAGTGTTTCTAACATAATACCCGTGCTTTACCAAACTACGCATCAATAGACCTTTATCACGAGTCAAGAGAATCCGCGCTTGGCTGTAGGATATTTGGGCTAATTTCTCATCCTCGTAGTCATTGCGGTATAAAGTATCAAAACCTAAAAGTCGTAGAGATGTCGCCAGCTTGCCCAAATGAATATCTAAAACAAAGCGGATAATACTGAGCGGTTTTGGCAGAACAGAAACGCTTGGTATAATAACACTCCTAGCTGAAATTGGATAAACATTGATAGTATCTCCATCCGAAACAATGTAAGAAAAATTTACATATTCACCATTAACATTTATAAAATCAACTTCTGGATGAGGGACACCCAACGACTCAATCATGTCCTTAATTGAGGCTTTATCCTCAAAAAAATGAGAGATTCTCACCTGCTTATGATGCCGTGGTAAAAAATTATTCAATTCTGCATGAAAATAGAAATATGCGATCGCCATAGCTACAGATATTTGGATTAGTAAGTGCGCCCTTACTAGCAACAATTTGTCACAATTGCAAAATTTTATCTATTATATTGAAAGTATCAATGCTTGTTTTAGTCAGCTATCTCCATTATAAAATGCCCGTTAACCTTGATTTAACCAACCTCCTGGAGGCTAAAAATTGTAAAGAAATTATAAAGATTATCAAATACTTGCATTTATTATTGACTTCAGCTACAGTCAAAGCAGATGCCTATCATCAAACCCTGACAAGAGCTTCAGGAAGTTAGATGAGGTAAAGGGCTAAATACCAGGTTTGTTGATGTTAGTGATGCTACTAATAATTAGTCACTAGTTTTGATCATTAACTTATCGCGCATGGAGTAAGGGGCAGTAAAGCATTTACCCCTGATTTAATTATTTTTATTTTTCTCAGCTAATTGAGAAATATTCGCAATATATCTGAATCTACAGATACATTAAAAGCAGATAGTGTGGAAAAAGTCTTAAAACAGTATTGGCTTGCCAAAGCAGCAACTGTTTATCAAGTAATATATTTGATTTTGCCAAAAAAACCAACTTCAGAAAAACCGAGTTTCAGCAAGTGAAAATTTATGAAATACCAGATAACTATAAAACTAGATACAAAATTAACGCCGCTACTACGGAAAAATATCTCTTGACACTGTTTATCTCTATTGTGGAGAATTTATTAATGGGGAAGAGGTTGATTAGAAATGATGTTATAAAATGGCTACTTAGTTGGAACTGGCAAATACATATTGTTCTTTTTTATCTCCTTAAGTTAAGGATATTGTAGCTAAGAACACAATTGTAGTTTCTAATACCTTTTGTCCATAAAATACGCTAATGAGTATAGCTAGATGAATACTGTTTTTTGTTCTGACCATTCACGGCAAGCAGGAGAAGATATTATTGGTAATGCCACCAATTACCAAACCTATATTTTAGTTGAGTGTCCTCTACCTTGGACATCAGAAGCCTTCAATTCCAAGTGGGTGCCCCAGAATTTGAGGATTTTGGTAGAAGAAGTGAAGCGTGCGAAACTACCAATTAGATTCCTCTTAATTGCTAATGATATATCACACAAAGTAAACTACACTACACTTTTGATTTATCAAAGAAAAGAGGGGCTGAGTAATGGTTTCTGCAAGCAAGAGTTTAAGCTAAAAAATATTGAGCAAGTAGCAGCAGTTGTCCAAAAATGGTTATGGGGTATCAATTCTAATTCTGAGTTAGAAACTAGTACAACTAGAGATATTTTAGTGTGTACCCACGGTAGCCATGATAAGTGCTGTGCCAGATATGGCGCTCCCTTTTACTTCAAGTTAACAGCAACTATTGCTGATTTGTGCTTGGACAATGTGCGAATTTGGAAATCATCGCACTTTGGTGGACATCGGTTTGCACCAACAGTTATAGACTTGCCAGAAGGAAGATATTACGGTGTTCTCGATCAAGATTCATTCAGATCGATTTTGACCCGGACTGGCGATATTCAATGCTTAAATAAAGTCTATCGAGGCTGGGGAATTCTGCCTGCTGCACTTCAGATTTTGGAAAGAGAACTAATCCTCCAGAACGGATGGGATTGGTTTAACTACAAAGTTGCAGGCAAAATTTTGGAGCAAAGTTTAGACAATAATACTATTCTCGCTGAACTAAGTTTTGAAAAGCCTTCTGGTTCTTTCTACACTTACCAGGCTAAACTTCTGAAAGATGAAACCAAGACTCAACAACTGAAGAGTTCATGCAATGCTACACAAGAGTTGGTAGTAACTAAATATGCTGTAGGTAGTCTCTGGCTCACCTCTAATAAGGTAATGAGTTATAGTACATAATAACTGTAGTGTTTTTAAACGCAAAGGGATGCAAAGTAACTCAGAGTCTTGCCAAATTTAGTTCACTATGAATTAATTAAATGTTGTACTAAATACAACATTGCATAAATTCTTAACAAAATCTCTGCGCCCCTCTGCGCTTAAATTCCAAATTCCCAATCCCGAATCGAGATTAAGGCATATTTAAGACTTTCCGTAAGAGTATTTGGTCTTCTAATTTGGCTTTTAAACGACCATTTTCGATATCTCGAATCCAGCTTTGACTTTTACCTGTAAGCTTTGCTAACTCCCTTTGGGAGAGATTCAAATTTTTTCGCGCCTGCAAAATCTGTTCACCCAGCAAATCGTTTGTAGCTTTGGGCTTCCTTTTGGCTTTAGCAGTTCTTGTTTTCTTTTTTTCCGATTCTGAAATTTGCTGTTCCCATTCTGGTGGGAGTTCAAAAGCCAAAATCCGTGCATTCATTAGCAGATTCCACTTACCACGGGGGCCTGTATCTGTGAGGCGAGTTTCGGCACCACCGTCATTAGTCCAAAATTCCAATGCTTCATCTGGATCTTCGGGAAGATCAACTAATTTCGCCCACAAAGGTTGAATTTCTGGTGGGTAGGTAACTGGATCGAAAAGTGGTTTCATTCCATAGTGATTGAGAATTTCCAAATCGCTTTCAAAAGTTCGCAGCAGACGTTTGCGTTCTTCCCGTTGTCTGGATGCAAGGGCAACTTTTTCTTCACCGTAAGCAATACGCAGCAAGGTAGGAATGGTAATGCGTTGTTCCTTGCCCATTTTGGTTTTAAACAGCAACCACAGCATTAGTCGGACTGCACCTTCATGTTGCTGCCAAATGCTCATGACTGTGGTTAGCAGCGTTTTGGGGAGACTGCCGTATTGATAGAATGCGGTTCGCTCTTTACACGCTTGTTTGTTTAAAAAATATTGTGCCCAAATGCCTGCTTTCACCTTAAAAGTTAGCCCAATCAGATATTTGCATCCAAGATTATCTTCTTGAAAGTGGTGCTGAATATCTACTAAGTGCCATAAGCGGCTTCCTACAACAGAGAATCCGTTAATTCGACCTTGTTGGGGCCAGTCAATGGAGATAATCAGAGAGCAAGCTTGCTGAACGATATTTTTCATTAAAGCTAGCTTGGCAGCTTTGCTCAAATCTTTGCGTTTTTCCATCCCCAAATATTTCTCGATTTGTCGTTCATCGATCGCAAATTCTTGCTCCCAAGGTTGATCTAAAGCTGTGGCATAAGCTGCAAAAATCAGATGTATGCAAGCGGCTCTGATGTCAAGCCCCTCAATTGCGGCTAAATCTGTGGCCTTGTCGTTCACTTTGAATGGATCTTGGATGTGAAAAGCGATCGCACCTCGTCCTTGATTGACTTGTCGGCTGTAACTTATGTAGCCTTCTTCATCGGTTTCCCAATGTAGGGATGTGCGTTGTGCTAATACATTACAAGCTTCCCAAATTGCGATCGCTGAAGCAAATGGGTTATTCTTGCCGTTAGAAAACAAGTCTAAGCTGGTAGCATCTCTCGGCTCAACTTTGCATCTCCCCTTTTTCGCCTGCGAGGGAATAGGAGAATTAGTTGGACAAGCTATTACACATTGCGGTTCTGAATAATAGCCCTCACAATTATTACAAAGACCAGGATCAACCCAGTATTCATTGTCCTCTATTTTGATTGCACCCGTAGGACATTGGGGGCGGCAGTTGTCACATCCAACGCAACTGTTGTTAGGAATTGTATAAGGCATTTGGCTCTTTTCCCACTCTAATCGTTGAGATGTCTGTCTCAGGTCTCCCCTGGATGAGTCCTGTTTATTCATGACTCGCTACCACATTATCTTTCTGGCGAGAATCATCTTTTCTCACCACACTCACTCCCCACATCCATATTTTGACTTCGCATCCAATTGGAAGATATTTAAGGCTTTAAAACTGAGCCTAAGAAAACTTCTTATTAACTATACATTTCATTAAAAAAATGATTAATTTGTTCGTCCTGAGCTTAGAAAAAAATCTTAACATTTCTTTTATTAGGTACTTAATGAACATTTAAGCTTTGACCATAAAACCTTACTTAAGGTGTTTTTAATAAAAAATTCAGCCTATTCCAATTGGACTGCATCTGATTTATTAATAATTTTAATATTTAATGTAGGGTAATATTCTGCCATGAAGTTTACAGTTCCTTCATAAATTAATTATCTTTGGGGAGGTAAACCATAATATTTATTTTGTCACCATTTCTCTAAATATTTGAATCAAATAAATTGAAACCTGTTGCTTGATAAAATACATATTGCATATATCAAATTGTAACTAATGAACATCTAATTTTGTATATACATATACTGTTTATCTAGATTTATTTGCTTAAATCTAAATATATTTGAAAAAGAATATCATCACTGTTATAGATATAGTTGCATTTGCTGGAAATAATAGTTAAATCGGCGGTTAGAAACCGTATCTACACGAGGCTTTACCCACCAAGGTAGGTTTCAAGCCCTCAATTTTTCCTTCTCTCGTTCCTATGCAGAGCATGGGAATGGCTGATTAGGGGCTGCTGCCTCCAGTCAGATATTGAGTCAGAGACTCGATGAATGCGTTCCTATGCTCTACATAGGAACGAGGAAAACATATTATTGGTAATAATTTTCATCTATTGTTTGAAATAAAAAATAATTTAGCATTGTGTTCAAAGTCATCGAAATTTTATGAGGCAAAAGTAATTTTTGAATAACAAAGAAATAAAAGATTAGGATAATATGATGATTAATGCACAAACAGATTGACAGGCAAAATTGCTGAGGATTTATTCATGGCACAACTAACAGGCTTGACATTTGGCGGTAAGACTTGGACACCAAAATTTGCTCAGGAAATCGATAAGGATAAATGTATCGGCTGTGGCAGATGCGTTAAAGTATGCGGGTACAATGTGCTAGGTTTGAAGGCACTCAATGAAGAAGGTGAATTTGTAGAAGATGAAGATGATGAAGAAGTTGAACGGAAAGTAATGGCAGTTACTTCTCCAGATAACTGTATTGGTTGTGAAGCGTGTTCACGGATTTGTCCCAAGAACTGCTACACCCATGTTGCATTAAACAATTAAGATTTTTGGAGTTAGTCAAAATTGTTGTTCATTCAAGGAGGCACTGTTTGTATAAAGCGCAAATGCGCTAGGCAAGGTAACTTGAGGGGAATCTTAAATATTTACCTGAACTCAGAAAAAGTTCACGGTAAACAAATCCGTAAATCGCAAAATGTTAGCTATTAACAAATTTAAACTTGCTGCTAATATAGCCTAATCAATATTAGGTCTAACAACAGTGCTATTTCATTCTCATCTAGCCCGCCTCAGAATGAATTCTGAGTCTAATAGCGAAAGTCGTCTAAAGACGACTGAGAAAAGATTATAGTCCGTTTTAACGGACTTTAGCTATTAGCCCGGAACTTTAGTTCTGGGCGGTTTATGTCTAGAACTAAATAGCTCTGAGTCTAACAGTGTCCCTTGGAACAACTAGCTTTTGTGAAAGCAGGGGGCTAACTTTGTCATAGGAGTTGAAATATAATTTGTAATTTTCTGGGGGAAAGATATGGAAAAAATCTGGAAGTTTCCCCCATTTTTTATGGCTGCACGTTAGAAAGTTAATAAGTGAAAAGGGAATCGGGAATGGGGAATGGGGACTAGGGATTGGGGACTGAGAAAAAACTTTCCTAATACCCAATTCCCAAAATCCAGAAAATCACACCTTAAAAGACGGTTTACAGAGCAGGTAGCATGTATGCAACAAGTTCCTGTTTCACTATGGACTCTGGTTGCTGGGATAGTAGTTACAGCAATCAGCATTTGGATTGGTCAAAACCACACTCTCATGCCGGTGCAAGCATCGCAACAAGCGCCTTTGGTAGACGGTTTTTTCAACGTCATGTTTACCATTGCGATCGCACTCTTCTTAGTGGTAGAAGGAACAATTGTGCTTTTTTTGATTCAGTTTCGTCACCGTCCGGGTGACGAAACCGATGGCGTGCGAGTGGAAGGCAACGTTCCCTTAGAAATCTTTTGGACAGCAATTCCAACAGTGATTGTCCTCCTCTTGGGCATCTACAGTGTAGATGTTTTTAACCGAATGGGAGGCTTTGAGCCTGCGGGTCATCCTCATTCAGCAGATCATGTTGCTCAGATGCCGGGAAGCGCTCTTGCAGCGACATTAAGCGATACTTCCCAAGCAACAACTGCCCCAAGAATTGCCCCAACAATTGGCATCGGTGCGTCTCCTCAAACCCTAAACAAACCAGCCGACTTAGTTGTTGATGTCAAAGGGATTCAGTACGCCTGGATATTTAATTACCCCGATAGTGGCATTACTTCTGGGGAATTGCACATACCCGTTGGTGCTGATGTGCAACTCAACCTTTCAGCACAAGATGTAATTCACTCATTCTGGGTGCCAAACTTCCGCCTGAAACAAGATGCACTTCCCGGTATCCCTACCGAACTACGATTTGTCGCCACCAAACCAGGTACATATCCCGTAGTTTGTGCTGAGTTATGCGGTGGTTATCACGGTTCAATGCGGACACAGGTAATTGTCCACACAGCAGAAGAATATAATAGCTGGCGGACAGAAAACCAGATTGCTCTACAGCAAAACCTCAATCAAGTCGTTGCAGTTAATCCAGCCGACTTATCAACATCAGAGTTTCTCGCGCCCCACACCCATGATATGGGAATTAGTGCAGCAACTTTAGAGTCATTGGTCATTAGTCATTAGTCATTGGTCATTAGTCATTGGTCATTGGTAATATTATGTCCGCTCAATTAACCATTATTAAGAGGAACCCCACCCCCAACCCCTCCCCGCAAGCGAGGAGGGGAGCAAAAGCGCAACTTTGGCTCTTTGGGGTGCTTTTACTATGGGCGACATTATATAACTGACAAATGACAAAGGACAAAAGACAAAGGACAAATGACAAATGACAAACGACATAGACGCCCGGAGGGCGGCTTCCCGTAGGGTAGGACAAAAATATGACGCAGGTAGAATTTCCCCGGAATACTCCACCAGAAGAAAATAAACCGAAAACTCTGGTGGCTGGGCACACCTCCCATCCGCAGGCGTGGAAATGGCAGGACTATTTTACATTTAATGTTGACCACAAGGTTATTGGTATTCAATACCTGGTGACGGCGTTTGTGTTCTATCTCATTGGTGGACTGATGGCTGTTGCTCTGCGTGTCGAATTAGCAACACCAGATGCAGACTTCCTAGACCCCAATGTGTATAACGCTTTCATGACCAATCACGGGACGATCATGATCTTCCTGTGGATTGTCCCTAGCGCCATTGGGGGATTTGGTAATTATTTGGTGCCGTTGATGGTTGGTGCAAGGGATATGGCTTTCCCGAAGCTGAATGCGATCGCCTTTTGGTTAAATCCACCAGCCGGTGCGCTCATATTAGGTAGTTTCATTTTTGGCGGTTCGCAATCTGGTTGGACAGCTTACCCACCATTGAGTTTGGTGACAGCACCAATCGCTCAAACTATGTGGATACTGGCCATCGTCTTGGTAGGAACTTCTTCAATTTTGGGTTCACTGAACTTTGTGATCACCATTTTGATGATGAAGGTTCCTAGCATGAAATGGGATCAAGTGCCCCTGTTTTGCTGGGCAATCTTGGCAACCTCCCTGCTAGCACTTTTCTCCACACCTGTATTAGCAGCCGGTTTAATACTGCTGTTGTTTGACCTCAACTTTGGCACCTCCTTCTTTAAACCAGATGCAGGCGGTAACGTTGTCATTTATCAACACTTGTTCTGGTTTTATTCTCACCCGGCAGTATATTTAATGATTCTGCCCATCTTCGGCATCATGTCGGAGGTAATTCCAGTTCACTCGCGCAAGCCGATCTTTGGTTATAAAGCGATCGCTTATTCCAGTGTAGCAATCTGCGTTGTCGGTTTGTTCGTTTGGGTACACCACATGTTTACCAGTGGCACACCCGGTTGGATGCGGATGTTCTTCACTATCTCTACGCTCATAGTTGCAGTTCCCACTGGCGTAAAGATTTTTGCCTGGGTTGCTACCCTCTGGGGTGGTAAAATCCGCTTCACCACTGCGATGCTTTTCGCCATCGGCTTGTTGTCGATGTTTGTCATGGGCGGCTTAAGCGGTGTGACGATGGGAACAGCCCCCTTTGATGTTCACGTCCACGACACATATTATGTTGTCGGACATTTTCATTACGTTCTGTTTGGCGGTTCTGTGTTTGGCATTTACGCCGGCATTTATCACTGGTTCCCCAAAATGACCGGACGAATGCTGAATGAAACCTGGGGACGTGTCCATTTTGCCCTTACCTTCATCGGCACAAATCTGACATTTTTACCCATGCACGAGTTGGGTTTGAAAGGAATGCCGCGACGAGTGGCAATGTATGACCCGCAATTTATCGACCTCAATCAGATTTGTACCTTTGGTTCATTTGTTTTGGGAATATCGGTAATTCCTTTTGCCATCAACATGATCTACAGTTGGCTGAAGGGGCCTTTGGCAGGTGATAATCCTTGGCAAGCTTTGACTTTAGAATGGACAACTAGCTCACCACCTGCAATTGAAAACTGGGAAGTGTTGCCGGTTGTCACTCATGGCCCTTATGACTACGGTCATGGTCATAGTACTGAAATACAGCCATCTGCAACGCCGGAAGCTACTGCTTAGTTAGTAGAGTGAGTACCGCTATCCCTGTTAAGGTGACTGCAATTTCTAGTCATTTGATTTGAGAACTCGGAAGGCCAAGCTTGGAACTCGGAAGGCCAAGCTTGGAACTCGGAAGGCCAAGCTCAGAACACGAAAGGCCAAGCTCAGAACACGAAAGGCCAAGCTCAGAACATGAAAGGACAAGCTCAGAACACGAAAGGCCAAGCTCAGAACACGAAAGGCCAAGCTTAGAACACGAAAGGACAAGCTTAGAACACGAAAGGCCAAGCTCAGAACTCGGAACTTGAGCTTCTGAACTTGAAACTGGGAATTTTTAGAATTCCTGAACAAGTGAGGATTGGGGTTACAGCTATTTTCAGGTAAATAGACCACGCAGTAGGGGCACAGCACTGCTGTGCCCCTACGACAGATGTGGTTCAAATACATGAAAACTGCTGGAAATAAAGATTTTGGATGAGGAATGAAAATTTTGCCGCTTTACACTTCATTCTTTATTCAAGCTTCCACAAGAGACGTAGCAGTAATATTCTCAATAAATCTATGACTATAGCTACAACGACAAGCGAAGATCACAGTGCGGGACACGAAGAACATCCAGATTTAAGAGTTTGGGGACTGTTGACATTCCTCGCCTCTGAATCCCTGATGTTTGGAGGATTTTTTGCCACTTATTTGTTTTTCCGAGGTACTACAGCGGTTTGGCCTCCAGAAGGAAGTGAAGTAGAATTACTTGTGCCGACGATTAACACCATTATTCTGGTGTCTAGTAGTTTCGTGATTCACTTCGGAGATACGGCGATTAAAAAGAATGATGTCAAGGGAATGCAACTGTGGTATGCAATTACTGCAATCATGGGTGCAATTTTCTTGGGTGGTCAGGTTTATGAGTACTCAACATTAGGATACGGGCTGACTACCAACGTCTTCGCCAACTGCTTTTATATCATGACAGGGTTCCACGGTTTGCACGTTTTTATCGGACTGTTATTGATATTACGTGTATTGTGGCGATCGCGTCTTGCCGGCGAATATTCTGCAACCAATCATACTTTCATCGAAATGGCAGAAATTTACTGGCACTT
The DNA here is from genome assembly GCF_017115025.1 of Nostoc sp. NOS(2021). Taxonomy (GTDB): domain Bacteria; phylum Cyanobacteriota; class Cyanobacteriia; order Cyanobacteriales; family Nostocaceae; genus Nostoc. The sequence goes on from NZ_JABXKM010000311.1 coordinate 51,370, forward strand.
CGTAGACATTATTTGGATTGTTTTATTTACCTTAGTGTACGTTCTCACTTTGTTTTAAATTGGGCATGGGGCATGGGGCATTGGGCATTGGAAAAAACTTCTCTTTGTCTTCCTCATCCCCCTCATCCCCCTTATCCCCACTTC